>CAZNOJ010000064.1:0-9240 GCA_964574665.1 uncultured Gemmatimonadaceae bacterium | reverse complement strand
GCGTGCGGGGTGATGCGGGCGCCCTAGGGGCCTGGTGGCGGAGTCATTGCGAGGCGCGGACCGCCGAAGCAATCTTTGGGTGTCGCCCTCCGCGAGTCTCCTCATGCACCGACGCGACATCCTCCGCCTGTTCGGCGGGGTCTCGATCATTGCCGGGCTCCCGCCCGAGCACCTCCTCGCCCTCGGCCGCGAGACCCATCAGCGGCTCGGCCTCGAGCATTCTCCGCTCGGGTTCTTCGACGCGCACCAGTTGCACACCGTGGCGGCCGCGGGAGAGCGGATCGTGCCGGCCACCGACACGCCCGGCGCCCTCGCGGCGCAGTGCCACCGCTTCATCGAGCGAATCGTCGCCGACCACTACGCTCCCTCGCGGCAACGACGGTTCATTGATGGCCTGGTCGACCTCGACCAACGAGCGTCGGCCATGCACGGACGCCTGTTCGTCCAGGTCGATGACGCACAACGGGATGCGGTGCTGATTGCTGTCGAGTCCCAGGCCTACGCGGCCGGGGCCGACGGTGCCGACTCGTTCTGGCGCGACCTCAAGTACCTGACGCTCTACGGCTACTACACCTCCGAGATCGGCATCGAGGAGGAGCTCCGGACCAATCGCTTCCCGGGACGCTTCGAGGGATCGGCGTTGATCGCGGAGCGTGCCCCGTGAGCCGCGAATCATGGGATGCCATCGTGATCGGTTCCGGCATCGCCGGCGGGTGGGCCGCCAAGGAGCTGTCGGAGAAGGGGCTGCGCGTGCTGGTGCTGGAGGCCGGCCGTCCGATCGATCCGGCGCGCGACTACCTGATGAATGCCCCGGCCTACGAGTTCGACTACCGGTACCTGGGCGACCAGAAGCATCTCTCCGAGCGGCAGCCTGTGCAGCGCAAGTGCTATGCGTGCGACGAGGGGGCGACGCAGTTCTTCGTGGACGACGTGGATCACCCCTACAGCACGCCGGAGGGACGGCCCTTCGACTGGATCCGCGGCCGGCAAGTGGGCGGCAAGTCGATCATGTGGGGCCGCCAGTGCTACCGGATGAGCGACCTCGACTTCGAGGCCAACGCGAAGGACGGCCACGGCACCGACTGGCCGATCCGCTACCAGGACATCGCCCCGTGGTACGACCATGTGGAGCGCTATGCCGGGATCTCCGGCGAGCGCCTCGGCCTCGCCCAGCTCCCCGATGGCCCGTTCCTGCCGCCGATGCCGCTCACCGCCAGCGAACAGTGGTTCCGGGACGGGCTCGCGCGCGCCTACGGGGGTGAGCGTGTGATGACCATCGGGCGGGTGGCGGTGCTCTCGGAGGCCCACAACGGACGCCCCGGCTGCCACTACTGCGGCGACTGTCACCGCGGCTGCAGCACCGGGTCGTACTTCAATTCGGTGCAGACCACGCTCAAGGATGCCCTCGCCACCGGCCGCACCACGATCCGACCCTTCTCCGTGGTCCACTCCCTGGCGTGGGACGACACCACCGGCAAGGTGACCGGGGTGCGCGTGATTGACGGCCAGACGCTCGAGCCGCTCGAGTTCCAGTCGCGCATCATGTTCGTGTGCGCCTCGGCGCTCGAGAGCACCCGGATCCTGCTCAATTCCCGCTCGCGAGCGCACCCCGACGGACTCGGCGGCAACTCGGGAGTGCTGGGCCGCTACCTGATGGACCATACCATGCAGCACGGGGCCCGTGGCAAGGTGCCGGGGTTCGAGGCACTGCGCACCATCGGCAACCGCCCCAACGGGATCTACCTGCCGCGCTTCCGGAACGTGAAGGACCGGCACCCGGATTTCCTGCGCGGCTACGGCTACCAGGGCGGCGGGTACCGCTCCGTGGAGGGATGGGGGCGCGGCACCGCCCAGCGCGGTTTCGGGGCCGACTTCAAGCACGCGCTGCGCACCCCCGTCTACGGCAGCTGGCGGATGTCGCTGGGCGGATTCGGCGAGTGCCTGCCGCACCCCAACAACCGGGTGACCCTCGATCCGGTGCGGGTGGATCGCTGGGGGGTGCCGGTGCTGCACATCGACATGGTGTGGCGCGACAACGAACGGGCGATGATGCGCGACGCGGAAGTGGCTGCGGCGGAGATGCTCGAGGCGGCGGGCTGCACCGACGTGGCCACCTACGACAACGCCACCCCGCCGGGGCTCACCATCCACGAGATGGGCACGGCCCGGATGGGGAAGCGGCGCCAGGACTCGGTGCTCAACAAGTGGAACCAGGTGTGGGATGCCCCCAACGTCTTCGTCACCGATGGCGCGGCCATGGCCTCGTCGGGGTGCCAGAACCCTTCCGTCACCTACATGGCGCTCACCGCCCGCGCCGCCGACCACGCGGTCCGGCTGCTCAACCGCAAGGAGTTGTGATGGATCGTCGTGCGTTCCTGGCCGCTGTCGCAGCGGCCCCGTACGCCCTGCCGCGAGGCCTCCGCTCGTCCGTCGTCGCACGAGACTCCCTGGGCGACATCGGCCTGCAGCTCTACACCGTCCGGCAGGCCATGGCCACCAGCGTGGAACGGACCCTGATGGCCGTGGCGGCGATCGGCTACGAGGAGGTGGAGTTCGCCGGGTACTTCAACCGCCCACCGCGGGCCATCAAGCAGCTCCTCGACCGCAACGGGCTCAAGTCGCCCTCGGGCCACGTGGCGATCGACGTGCTGCGCAGCGGCTGGTATCGCCGGCTCAGCGAGGCGTCGGAGATCGGCCACAAGTGGCTGGTGGTGCCCTCGCTCCCCGAGTCCGACCGCAACTCCCTCGACGCCGTCAAGCGCACGGCCGAGCTGCTCAACCGGTCGGCGAGCGACGCCAAGACCTACAAGATCCGCCTTGGCTTCCACAACCACGACGTGGAATTCACCGAGGTGGAGGGGCGCCGGATCCTCGACGTGCTGCTGGAGGAAACCGATCCCGAGCTGGTGGACTTCGAGATGGACCTCTACTGGATCACCAAGGCCGGCGCCGATCCGTTCGACTACTTCCGCCGGTTTCCCGGGCGCTTCCCGCTGGTGCACGTGAAGGACTCGGCAGGCCCGCCCGCGCACCAGATGACCGAGGTGGGCAAGGGGACGATCGACTTCAAGCGGCTCTTCGCCGCGCGCCGCCAGGCCGGGATGCGGCACTTCTTCGTGGAGCACGACAACCCGGCCGACCCGATGGCGAGCGTGGGGACGTCCTTCCGGTACCTGGACAGTCTCGAGTTCTGACCGAGAAGTGAGTCCTGAGTCCTGAGACGTGAGAGGCGAGCGCCTGCATTCCTGGCAGGACGCCGGCGCCTGCCTCAGCACGTCTCAGGACTCACTTCTCACATCTCCGCAAGGAGCTTCTCCGCCGCCTTCTGGTGCCCCACGAACGCGGGTGCCACCTGCTGCACCAGCGCCTTCAGTTCCGCGTTGTCGATTGCCGGGAGCAGCGTCGTCGTCACCGCATCGATCACGCTCCCGTGGAACGCGATCTCGTGCTCCAGGAAGGCGCGGTCAAACGCTTCGCCGCGGAGGCCGCGCAGGCGGCGCATCGTCTCGCGGTGGGCGACGGTCGCGCTGGAGTCGGCCGGTGGGGTGGGACGGACGCCGAGCTTCGCAGCCAGGTCGCGACCCATCTGGCGGACGTTGGTGTGGTCGTTGACCAGCATCCGGCCGTAGGCCCGGACCTTCTCGCTCTGCCCGCGCTCGGCGGCGAGCTGGCCGGTCTCGATGTCCACGGTGTTGGCCGCGTCGAAGATCGCCACGATGGTGGGGTCGTCGGGGCCCTGGGCCGAGGCGGCAGGCACGGTGACCAGCACGGCCCCGAAGGCGGCGAGGGTAAGGAGGGAACGCATTGCAGCAGCTCCTGAAGGGGTGGCATCGCCCTCAGGGGGAGGAGCGACAGCACCAACCTGCCACCCGGTATCCAATATGTCAAGTAATTACTGTAGATATTGACAAACCCTTATGCTGACTGCATTCTCAGGGATGCTGACCGCAGAATCCCCCCGGGACCAGATCATTGACCACCTCCGCTGGGGGCCGGCGACCGTGGAGGAACTGGCTCAGGCCGTCGGGCTCACCGCCAACGGCGTGCGGGTTCATCTGGCGGCCCTCCGCAGCGAGGGGGTGGTGTACCGCGCCGGCGTGTTCCGCACCGAGGGAGCGGGCAAGCCGCCCCACCTCTACGCCATCACCCCCGCCGGGGAGGAGTCGCTCTCTCGGGCCTACCCTGGAGCGCTCGTCGCGCTCGTCGAGGCCCTGCGGGCCGCGCACGGCGACCACCAACTCGAGGCCGTGCTCACCGAGGCGGGACGCAGACTGGCCGCGACAACCGCGGAGCGCGATCCCCAACGGCTGCTGGAATCTCTCGGCGCACGGGTGCGCGCCAGCGCCCTCGATGACGGTGGTGTCCGGCTCCACGGCGCGGGATGCCCGCTCTCCGCGGTTGTGCGGCAGCAGCCGCTCAGTTGTGAGCTGGTGCGTTCCCTCCTCGCGTACAGCACCGGTCGTCAGGTGGTGCGGCGATGCCAGTACGGCGAGTCACCGAAATGCTGCTTCGACATGTGAGGAGCTACCATGCCCACCCGTCGTGAGTTTGTCGCCCTGTCGGCGCTCGGCGTGGCGGGCGTCCGTCATCCGCCTGTCCTCGCGACACCGTCTCCCGCAGCCGGGATTCCCGCCGCGCGCCAGGCCGTGACCCGCTGGCCGTTCGGCGGGATGCCGCTCGACCAGTTCTGCGGCATGGTGAAGCGCCTCGGCTTCGGCGCCGTGGACCTGGTGGACCAGCGCGACTGGGACGCCGTCAAGGCGCACGGCCTGGCGATCTCCACGGCGAACTCCACGTTACGCCGCGACTTCATCGCCCGGGGGCTCAACGACCCCGCCAATCACGCCACGATCCTGGCCGAGCTCGAGGCGGTGATTCCCGCCGCGGCCGCGGCGGGGATTCCCAACGTGATCGCGATGTTCGGCAACGACACCGGCCTCTCCGACGACGCGGCGATCGCCCACTGCGCCACCGCGCTCGCCCAGATCGCGCCGACCGCGGAGCGTCACGGCGTGACGGTGATCCTGGAGATGCTCAACTCCCGGGTGGATCACCGCAACTTTCAGGGCGACACCACCGCCTTCGGCGTGGCGGTGTGCGAACGCGTGAACTCGCCGCGCGTGCGGCTCCTGTACGACATCTACCACATGCAGATCATGGAAGGCGACGTGATCCGCACGATCCGCACCCACGGCCAGTGGTTCGCGCACTATCACACGGCGGGGAATCCGGGGCGGAACGAACTCGATGCCCGGCAGGAGCTGCAGTATGGCGCGATCGCCGAGGCGATCGCCGCCAGCGGCTTCACGGGCTGGGTGGCGCACGAGTTCCTGCCCACGGGGGACGCCGAGGCGGGACTGGCGCAGGCGAGGGATGTGGTTCAGGGGGCCTGAGTCCTGAGTCCTGAGAGGTAGGGAGATGCATTCCTCTCAGGACTCAGGACGCACTTCTCACTTCTTGGTCAACACCATCCCCATGAACTGCGTCCAACTCTTTCCCTGGTCGCGCGAGAAGAAGCCGTCCTCGATCCACCGCCCCTGGTCGTCGATCTTCATGTCGTAGCGGATGTCGCCGATGCGCGGATCGGTCATGTACCAGGTGTAGCCGTTGGCCGTGAGCTCGATCCTGGGGTCGAGCCAGTGCCCCTCGGCGGTGAAGGCCCGCATCATGATGCCGGTGCGCTCGTGGTTCTGGTGGATCACCGCGAAGGCGTGATGCACCACCCGGCTCTGGCCACCCTGCGTGAGCGTGCCGATGCCGCGGATGGCGAGCACGGTGCCGCCCGCCTCGAGGGCCACCCACTCCTGCTGGCGCACGCTGAAACGACCCTCGGCGCGCTGCGTCCAGGCCTCGCCCTCCCACTCGCCGACCATCCGGGAGAGGACACCGAGGTTGGCCACGGAGCCAGGGTTGGCCTGGGCGGCGAGTGGGGGTGCCAGGAGCAAGGCGGCAAGGATGGCGGTCCGGCGCATCGGGGCTCTCCAGTGGAGGTGTGGTCGGAAGGGTCGTCGGTTCGGGGCAATCCGTCTTGAGGAAATCCGACACGGTCGCGTCGGACTATCCCTCTCGCGACCCACGACCCACACCCGCGCCGGTTGATCACCCGCTTCGTCGCGACCGATGCCGGCGCCTTGGCGATCCCTCCGCGGGCGCTTCGCGCTCCTGCTCCGGGATCGCCGTCGGTCCGGGCGGATGGGGCGCCGGCTTCGCGGTCGCGCCTCCGCGGCTGATCGACCGGCGGCACGGCTGTTATCGACCATCGACCATCGACCTCCCCGCACAGATCCCTCCCTCTCACGACCCACGACCCACGACTCACTTCTCACGACTCAGCCGATGCTCCGTCTTCCGCACCCGCTCCGCCAGCTGCGCCGGCGTGAGTCCGGTGAGCGCCGTCACCTCGTGATGGAAGTGCGGCTGGTCGGCGTAGCCGCCCTGGGCCGCGAGGTGCGACAGCCGGACGTCGTGGTTCACCATCCCGCGCACCGCGCTGTGGAACCGGATGATCCGGGCATACTGCTTGGGCGTGAGCCCGCTGGCCGCGCGCACGCGGCGGAGCATGGTGCGGGGAGAACACCCGAGCGTCGCGGCGATCGCGGGCAACGGCGTCCGTCCGTCGGTGCGCCAGATCTGATGCAGGGCCGTGCTGGCGATCGGGTCGGTGGGGGCAAGCTGCTCACGGAGCGGGAGGAGCAGTGCATTCCCCGCGATGGCCACCTCGTCGAGGGTTGGGCGGCGGAGCACCTCGGCGAGCGCTGCCGGGGCGACCGCCGCGAGCTGTGCGACCGGGATCAGCTGGTTGGCGAGCTGTGCGGCGCCGGTGCCGAGCAAGGCCGGAGCCGCAGCCGGGTGGAGCCGGAGGCCGGTGGTGCGCATCCCCGGAACGGCGGGCACCACCCGCGGTGCCAGGAACGGTCCCATCGCGACCAGCATCTCCCGCGGGGTGCCCTGGTTGATCAGCACCAGGTTGGTGCAGCCGTCCGGAGGGACGTGATGGCTGCTGGGCGCACCATCCCCCACGCGAAACTCCCACCACGTGAGGAACCAGGGGTGGAGCGGCGTGGCGGTCGGCTGTTCCGCGAAGCGGAAGGCGGCCAGGTCGGGCATCCCGGGAATCTCTCCCTGGTCGTGGGGACGCGGAAAGGCGGTTCCTGCCCTCGGCTTGCCCACACGGCGGAACGGCCACAGCTTCAGGAGATGCGCCTGCTCCACCACCTTCGTTCCATCCTGCACGCCCGCCTGATCCTGGTTGCCCTGGTGCTTGCCTTGCCGCGCGGCATCGCCGCCCAGGATCACGCCGCCCACGGTGGCCATCAGGGGATGCCCCCGCTGCGCCCGATTCCCACCGGGGTCCTGGCCACCGCCGCCGACGTGCAGTTCATGCAGGGGATGATCGCGCACCACGGCCAGGCGATCCACATGTCGCATCTGGCCGAGACGCGGAGCGCCGATCCGCGCCTGATCCGCTTCGCGCAGAAGATCGACCAGTCGCAGATGGCCGAGATCGCGCTGATGCAGGGATGGCTGGACGACCACGGCCAGGTGGTGCCCGACACCTCGGCCTACCACGACATGACCATGCCGGGGATGCTCACCCGGGAGCAGCTCGCCGAGTTGCGCGGCCTGCAGGGCGTGTCGTTCGACCGTCGCTTCCTGGAGCTGATGATCATGCACCACGAGGGTGCGCTCTCGATGGTGACCGACCTGCTCAAGACGCCGCGGGCGGCGCAGGACGTGGACGTGAACGTGCTTGCCAACGAGATCCACTGGGTGCAGACCGCCGAGATCGACCTGATGCGCCAGATGCTGGCCAACATTCCCGGAGAACCGTGATGATTCGCTCGATTCGCCACCTCGCCACCACGGCGGCCGCCGTGGTGGTGACCGCCACTGCGCTCGGTGCGCAGACCTACCCCCGCGGCGGCGACCCCCGCGACGGGCTGAAGCACGGCCTCGAGGATGCCGGGGTGGCGATCTCCGGGATGCGCCTGGTGGCGAGCGCGCCGAAGCCGGCCCCGTTCGACTCGATGCGCGGCCTCACCTTCGTCAACTCCGACCTGGCGTTCCGCGGCAACCTGGTCTACCAGGGGAATTTCGCGGGCTTCTCGATCTGGGACGTGAGCAACCCGGCGCGCCCGCGGATGCTGTCGGTGGTGGAGTGCATCACCTCGCAGGGCGACCCCACGATCATCGGCAACCTGCTCTTCGTGTCGGCGGAGGGCGGCGGCAACCGGAACGACTGCGCCAAGGGCGGCGTGCAGGATCCCAAGGACCACATGGCCGGGGTGCGGATCTACGACGTCTCGAACCCGCGGCGGCCGCAGCTGGTCAAGAACGTGCAGACCTGCAAGGGCTCGCACACCCACACGGTGATCCCCCACCCGACCGACCGGAACATCGTCTACATCTATGTCTCCGGTGGCCAGGGTGCGCGCGAGGAGATGGCCGGCTGCGTCAACGGCACCGACCCGGCCGACACCACCAACTCGCTGTACCGCCTCGACGTGATCCGGGTGCCGCTCGACAACCCCTCGCGGGCCGAGGTGGTGACCGGGGCGCGGATCTTCACCGGACTCGGGTCCCGTCCCCGCCGCGCGGGGCAGGCGGCGCCGCAGGGGAACCAGGCGCAGTCGGGGCCGCGCAACTGCCATGACGTGACGGCGTACCCGGCCATGAACCTGCTGGCCGGCGCGTGCGGCTCGCACGGCCTGCTGGTGGACATCTCCAACCCGGAACGGCCGGTGCGGCTCGACGCGGTGGCCGACACCAACTTCTCGCTCTGGCACACGGCGATCTTCAGCAACGACGGCCGCAAGGTCTTCTTCACCGACGAGTGGGGCGGCGGCACCCAGCCGATGTGTCAGGCCACCTCGATGATGGAGATGGGCGGCAACGTGGTGCTCACCATCGGCGACGACCGGAAGATGCGCCAGCACGCCTACTTCAAGATCCCCACCGGGCAGGCCGCCAACGAGAACTGCGTGTCGCACAACGGCTCGCTGATCCCGGTGCCGGGCCGCGACCTGGCCGTGCAGGGGTGGTATCAGGGCGGCGTCAACCTGGTGGACTTCACCGATCCCGACCGGCCGTTCGAGTTCGGCTTCTTCGACCGCGGCCCGATTGACGCGCCGCCGGCCGCCACCGACACGTCGCGCTTCCGCCGCGGCGGCACGATCGGCGGCTCGTGGGGCGCCTACTGGTACAACGGCTACATCTACTCGTCGGAGATGGCGCGCGGAC
>CAZNOJ010000063.1:0-14840 GCA_964574665.1 uncultured Gemmatimonadaceae bacterium | reverse complement strand
GATCTTCTTGCCGATCTCGAGGACGACGTTGGCCGAAATGGTGACCACCAGCTCGATCGCCTTCTGCGAGTTGGCCTTGGTGCTCATCTCCTTGAGGTCGGCCACCAGCGCCTCGACCGCCTTGTCGATGCCGCGCTTGAGCGCCATCGGGTTGGCGCCGGCGGTGACGTTCTTGAGCCCCTCGCGGTAGATCGCCTGCGCCAGCACGGTCGCCGTGGTGGTGCCGTCACCGGCCAGGTCGGAGGTCTTGGTCGCCACTTCCTTCACCATCTGGGCGCCCATGTTCTCCACCGGATCCGGGAGCTCCACTTCCTTGGCCACCGAGACGCCGTCCTTGGTCACGGTCGGCGAGCCGAACTTCTTGTCGATCACGACGTTGCGCCCCTTGGGGCCGAGCGTCACCTTGACCGCCTCGGCGAGCGCGTCGACACCCTTCTTGAGCCGGGCGCGCGCGTCCACGTCGAAGATCAGTTCCTTCGCTGCCATTGCCTTGTTCTCCAGTCAGTCGTGTGTGAATGTCAGCTGATCTTCGCGAGCACGTCGGAGGCCTTGATGATCATCACCTCCTGGCCGTCGATCGTGAACGGCGTGCCGCTGTACTTCCCGTAGAGCACCTTGTCGCCGACCTTGAGGTCCATCGGCACCCGGTTGCCCTTCTCGTACCGGCCGGGACCCACCGCGATCACCTCGCCCTGGGTCGGCTTCTCCTTGGCGGTGTCAGGGATGTAGAGCCCCCCCCGCATCTCCTCCGCCTCATCGCTCGGCATCACCACGACACGATCCTCGAGCGGCGTCACCTTGAGCTTGCCCTTCGCCATTGCCTGGTCTCCACCTGCTGCTGGGTTGAACAATGCTGCCTGGGAACCCCACGATTGGCACTCCGGCGCACCGAGTGCCAGTTGGCGGCCAAACATAGAGCCCTGACCGTCCAAGTCAAGACGGGACAGGGCGTTGGCAATCAGCGTGCCGGAGTGATAAGCCAGAATGGCAGGAAACAGTGATGGTGAGGACGGAGGGTGGAGGGTGGAGGGTGGAGGGTGGCGGATCACCTCCATCCTCCACCCTCCGTCCTCCGTTCTCCTATTCCACGACCCGCCTCACCCCCACCCACCGTCGCAGCCAGTACCGGCCGTTGGGGTCCTCCTCCACCAATCGGGAGAGGCGGACCCCGCCGCTGGCGGAGTGGATGAAGCGGTCCTCCCCCACATACAGGCCCACGTGGGTGACGTCGCTGCCGTTTTCGGCGAAGGTGAGCACGTCACCGGGAAGGAGGGCGTCGCGCTGGCGCTCGATGGCGATCCCCGCCGTGGACTGGCCCGCGGATGTGCGCGGGATCCGCACCCCGTGGCGGGCGTAGGCAAAGTAGATCAGCCCCGAGCAGTCGAAGCCGCCCTGGCCGTCGCCGGTGCCGCCCCACACATAGGGCTGCCCCATTTCCTCCAGGGCGGTCGAGACCACGTTGCCGAGCAGTCGCGCCTTTTCGCGCGGGATGCCACGGCTCTCCAGCTGCTCGGTGATGCCGCGCGGGACGTAGAGCCCGGTGGCGTCGGGGGCCGCGCGCGCCGGCTGGCTGCGCCACCCGATCACCGCGCCGAGTTCGAGGCCGTCCCGGCCATCCACGGACAAGTCCCGCCAGCGGACCTCGACGGCGCTGCGGACGTTGCCGAGCGACAGGAGCGGCAGGCGCAGCCCCACCGTGCCACCATAGAACACCCGCTCCTGCTGCTGGGTGCCCACGCCGGCGGCGGCGCCGATCAGGATCGTCGGGAGCCGGGCCGAGGCGTCGAACAGCGTGAAGTCCACCTCGAAGCCGAACAGGTCACCCGTGGCGGGCCGCACCCCCGGCAGGACCTGCCCCCCGAACTCCAGCCCGATCGGACCGGCGAGGTTGCGCGAGAAGGTGAGGCGCCAACTGGACTGGTCGGGTTCCCCCGCCACCACGTATCCCGCCGTGAAGGAGACGCCCCCCTGCCCCGGCAGCGGCGCGGCCAGGCAGGGGAGGATCGCGAGGGCCAGGAGGCGGCGCGGGCTCACGGTCGGTCGGGCTCCGGCTGGTGAGGCGGGTCTTCGCCGATGACATCGGAGATGGCTTCGTCGGTGGGGACGCCTTCGGGGGTGACCGCGAGCACGTCACGCAGTTCGGGCGAGTGTGAGAGCAGCCGGAGCCAGAGCCAGAATCCGATCGCGGCACCCAGCAGGCCACCCACGCCGGCCAGGATCACCCCGGTGGTGGGCGACAAGGCGGGAGCGGCCAGGGTGGCGGCGGTGGCGCCGAGGGCAGCCGCCGCGATGGTGGCGATCGGGGTCAGCAGCCACCCGGCGAAGCGGAGGAGGAAGCGCGCGGCGCGGGCCAGCACGCGCGCCGCTTACCTGCGCGCTGCGGCGAGCCCGCTGATCAGGGTGGCCAGCACCAGCGCCGGGAGCACCGCCACGGCGAAGGTGGCCACGTGCCAGGTGGCACCGGGGAAGCCGAGCACGACGGCGGCCGCACCGCACGCCACGGCGAGCGCCCCCACCAGCGCGATGGCGCCACCGAGCGAGGCCGCGCCCCGGGCCCGCAACTGGTTGGCGAAGACCCAGGCGCCGAACCACGACAGGTAGCTGCTCACCATCCACCAGACCGGGTGGTACCACCAGTTCGACCCGCCGCCGACTTCCCACCAGCGATTGGTGTAGGTGCCGATCCGCTGCAGCACGATGACGTCCACCACGAGGTAGACCAGGGCGGCGCCGAGGCCGAGGCCCGCGGCGGCGGCGATGCCGTCAATGGTGCGCGGCCGGATCCAGAGCGCCGGCAGGAAGCAGCAGAGGGCGATGCCGAGGGCCACGAACAACCCGGTGACCACCGTGTCGCCGGTCCCCTCGAGGCCGCGGTTGACGAGCGAGACCGCGAGGACGAGCACCGACTGCAGCACACCGAGGATGATGGAGCCGCGGACGATCAGCGGCAGGTCGGTCTGGTCGGTGGACTGGTCGAGGGTCGCCGCAGTGGCCATGGGTGCGCTCCGGAGGGTCGGAAACGAGGGTGAAAGTAGCTGGCCCCGGCGGCCCCGGCCAAGGGGTGCCCGTCGCGTCAGGCGACCCAGGCCAGCACCACCGCCACGTCGGTGAGGGCCCAGGCCGCCAGCGCGTGATACATCGCCTGCTGGTGCTCCCGCGAGGCGCGGAGCGGTCCCTCCCGGAACCAGGGCACGAGCACCACGAGCCACGCCAGCAGCGCCAGGGCCAGTGCGCTCCAGCGCAGGCCGGGCAACGAGGGCCAACCGCTCCGGAGTGCCACGCCCCCGATCATCGCGAAGCCGATCCCCACGAGGAAGAGCGCCAGCCGCAGGGCATGCCGCACGCCGAGCAGCGACGCGAGGGTGCGATCGCCCTTGGCGCGATCGCTGTCGAGCTGGTACAGCTGTGTCAGCGGATAGAGCGCCCCGAAGAGGGGGGCGAAGCTCCAGAGCAGCAGGGCGTACTCGGCCTCCAGTGGCCGTCCGGTGATCGCCCAGCCGGCGAGGGGCGTGAAGGCACCGAACCCCAGCAGGTTGATCGCCCAGTCCACCCCGGGCACTCGCTTGAGCCGGAGCGGCGGGACGGAATAGGCCACCGAGAGGGCGATGCATGCGCCGAAGAGCAGTCGCCAGGTGGGGCCGTACTGCCAGGTGGCGAGCAGGCCCCCGCCCATCAGCACCGCGCCGAAGAGCGCCAGCCCAGGTGGCGCAGGTGGCGGGGAGCGGAGATAGGCGATGTCATCGGTATCGCGATCGAAGGCCGAGTTGAGCGCGAGCGTCCCGCCGTTGAGCCCCACCACCCAGGCCAGCATCGCCACGAGGGCGTGGCCATCGGGCCAGCGGAATCCCCACGCCAGCAACCACCCCATTGCGAGGTGGGCCCCGAGCACGGGCCACTCCAGCGGCCGGAGATGCAGCAGGTACGGCAGGGCGGGCCCGAGGACTCGGCGCCCGAACCGGCGCGCCGGCGTGACCTCGAGGGGATCCGGGGCCGCGGCGCTCATTCCGGCAGGCCGAGCGCGTGGGCCGCGATGCGCAGGCCGTGCAGGGTGAGGTCGGGGTCCACGATCGTGATGCTGGTGGTGAGGGGTGCGATCATGGCGGCGAGGCCACCGGTGCCCACCACGTGCGGCTCCTCCGCCCCGGGCCATTCGGCGCGGATCCGCCGGACCATGCCGTCAATCGCGTCGGCCGTGCCGAACAGCACCCCGGCGCGGATGTGTTCATCGGTGCGGCGGCCGATGGCGCGATCGGGCGGCACCAATTCGGTGGCCGAGAGCTTGGCGGCACGCCGCACCAGTTGTTCGGCCGACGTGCGCATGCCCGGCATGATGGCACCCCCGATGAAGCGGCGATCGGCGGTGACGCAGTCGAAGGTGGTGGCGGTGCCGAGGTCCACCACGATGGTGTCACCGGGGTGGCGTTCCAGCACGGCGAGGGCATTGGCGATCCGGTCGGCCCCGACCGCGAGCGGCTCGTCCACGTCGAGCGTGAGCGGCAGGTCGGCGCGCGCCTCCACCAGGCCCACGTGGGCGGTGAACGCCGACTGGATGGCATCGGTGAGCGCCTGCGTCACCGGTGGCACCACCGAGGCCATGCAGGCCGCGGCGATCTCGGCCGGTGCGTGACCGGCCCGCACCACGAACGCCTCGAGCGCGATCGCCCACTCGTCGGGCGTGCGCTCCTGCTCGGTGGTCAGCCGCCAGTGTCCGCGCAGGGACGTCCCCTCGGAGAGGCCCACCGTGGACTCCGTGTTGCCGACGTCAATCAGCAGCCGCATCTGGTCGCCTCCACCTCAGGACACCACCGTCACCGCACCGGACAGCACCGCCACCACCTCGCCGTCGGGGCGCCGCACGCGGAGGGCGCCCTGCGGGGTGATGCCGCACGCCACACCCGCCACGGGTGCCTCCACATGGCGACCGAACAGCGCGTCGCGAGCCTGCCACCTGGCGAGCTCGCCGGCATCGAGCAGACCGCCGCGGCTGGCGCGGTGCACGGCCTGGCGCGCAGGTTCCGCCAGCTCGGCCGGCGCCGGCGCCGGCACCAGTTCCGACACCGCCACCGCCCGCACCGCCAGCGACTCGGGGATCGCGTTGGAGAGGTTGATGCCCACGCCGATCACCACCCAGAGGCACTGCTCGCCCTGCCATCGCGACTCCACCAGGATGCCGCCCACCTTGCGCCCGTCGAGCAGCAGGTCGTTGGGCCACTTGAGTTGCACCGCCGGGAGTCCTGCGACGGAGGACTCCAGCAACTCCGCCAGCGCCAGCCCGGCGCGGATCGCGAGCGGATCGAGCTGCGACTCCGTCGGGCGCGCCACGACGGAGAGCCAGAGCCCTCCCTCGGGGGCGTGCCAGCTGCGCCCCTGTCGCCCCCGCCCCGCCGTCTGCCGCCTGGCCACCACGCCGGTTCCCGCCGGCGCGCCGTCCTCGGCGAGCCGGTGGGCGCGTTCCATCGTGCTCGGGAGGGCGTCGTGCCGCTCGAGGAGGCCATCCGCCATGTCACAGCATCCCCAGGCCGATCACGAGCAAGAGCACCCCGCCGAAGGCGATCCGGTACCACGCGAAGGCGGCGAAGGAATGTCGCGCCACGAACCGCAGGAAGCCACGGATCACCGCCAATGCGGACAGGAAGGCCACCAACGCCCCCACGGCGATCATCACCAGGTCGTCGCGCACCAGGAGGTCGCGTGCCTGCCAGAGGTCGAGCGCCGCGGCGCCGATGATGGTGGGGATCGCCAGCAGGAAGGAGAACTCGGTGGCCGCCGGTCGCGACAGCCCGGCGGCATAGCCGCCCAGGATGGTGGCCGCCGCGCGCGAGGTGCCCGGGATCATCGCCAGGCACTGCGCCGCGCCGATCCAGAGCGCCTGCGCCGCGGTGACGTCATCCAGGGTTTCCGTGGTGGTGCGGGGCCGGGCGCGCTCCAGCGCGAGCATCACCACGCCGCCCACCACCAGGGCCACCGCCACCACCGTCGTCGAGAAGAGGTAGGTCTTGATCACGTCGATCAGGATCAGGCCGAGCACCGCGGCGGGCGCGAAGGCCAGCAGCACGTTGATCGCCAGCCGCCGGTTGGTGCCGCCCCGCAGGGATTCGGCGAGCATTGCCACGAGCCGGGCCCGGTAGTGCCACACCACGGCCAGGATCGCCCCGAGCTGGATGACCACCGCGAACGTGTCGGCGCGCGGCCCGGTGAATCGCAGCAGCGCATTGCCCACGATCAGGTGGCCGGTGGACGACACCGGCAGGAACTCGGTGATCCCCTCCACCAGTCCGAGGATCAGCGCGACCAGCACCTCGTGGAGGGGACTCACGACGCGAGGAGCTCCTGGTAGAGCGCCTCATACTGCGGCACCACCCTCTCGGCCGAGAAGGTCGCGGCGCGGCGGATGGCGACGTCCCGCATCGCCTGGTGGGCTGCCGCGTCGCGGAGCAGCGCCACGGCGCGTCGCGCCATCGCCTCGACCGACCCCACTGGCTCGAGGATGCCGTCCACGCCGTCGGTGATCACCTCGGGGAGCCCGCCCGTGCGCGCCGCCACCACCGGTGCCCCGCACGCCATCGCCTCCAGTGCAGCGAGGCCGAAGGACTCCGTCTGCGACGGCAGCAGGAAGAGGTCGGCCGCGGCGAGCACCGGGGCCACGGCGTCGAGCCGGCCGAGGAACCGCACGTCGGCGCCCACGCCGAGCTCGCGGGCCTCGTGCTCGGCGTCGAGGCGATCGGGTCCGTCGCCCACCATGAGGAGCGTGGCGGGCAACTGGCGCCGGATCCGGGCGAAGATCCGCACCACGTCCTTGACCCGCTTCACCTCGCGGAAGTTGGAGACGTGCACCAGCAGCTTGTGCTCGGGCGGCGCGAGACTCTCCCGCGGCAGGGCCACGTCGGGCCGGTACTCGTGGAGGTTCACGAAGTTGGGGATCACCGCGAGCGAGCACGACACCGGTCCGAAGGCCCGGATCGTCTCGTCGCGCAGGAACTCCGACACCGCCGTGACGCGGTCGGACTGCTCGATCGAGAACTTGGTGATGGCGTAGAACGACGACTCCTGCCCCACCAGGGTGATGTCGGTGCCGTGCAGCGTGGTGATCACCCGCAGCCGGTGGCGGCCCGCCAGCATGGCGCGCGCCAGGTACGCGGTGGTGGCGTGCGGGATGGCGTAGTGCACATGGAGCAGGTCGAGCTTCTCCTCCAGTGCCACCTCGTACTGCCGGGAGGCGAGGGCCAGGGTGTAGGGATAGTGCTCGAAGAGCGGGTACCGCGAGATGGTGGTGTCCACCTGGTGGTAGACCGCGTTCTCCACGTATCCGCGCAACCGGAACGGCGAATCGTACGTGATGAAGTGCACATGGTGACCCCGGCGGGCCAGCTCGAGGCCGAGCTCGGTGGCCACGGCGCCGGAGCCACCGTAGGTGGGATAGCAGGTGATGCCGATCTTCATGGGGGGGTGCCATTCCACGCCGCGACGATGGCCGCGGCGAGCTGTTCGGGTGGTCGGGTGGCGTCGAGCACCAGCCCGTCGTGTTGCCCCTGGTGGCGGAACCAGGTCTCCTGCCGCTTGGCATACTGCCGGGTGGCCACGGTGATCGCCTCGGCGAGGTCCTCCCTCGCCAGCTCCCCCTGCAGCACCATGACCGCCTCCCGCACGCCGATGCCGTCCATTCCCGGTCCCCGCAGCGGTGCCCCGTCGGCGAGCGCCGCGGCCACTTCCTCCACCAGGCCGCGCCGGATCATCTCCGCGGCGCGGGCGGCGATGCGCCGGTGCAGCACGGCGCGCGGCAGCGTGAGGCGCACCGACCAGCCGACGATCGCGGCGTCGGTGGCGGCGGTGCGTTGCCACCACGAGAGCGGTCGCCCGGTGAGGATCGCCATCTCGATCGCCCGCGCGGCACGCTGCGATCCGCTCCCGCCGGGAAACTCCGGGTCGAGCCGCGAGGCCCAGCGCACCAGGGTGCCGTGGTCCATGCCGGCGGTGACGGCCCGCAGCGCCTCGCGCCGCGGTCGGTCGAGCGGGGGCTCGGCGAAGAGGCCCTCGGTGAGCGCGCGCAGGTAGAGGCCCGTGCCGCCCACGACGACCGGCACGCCGCCGCGCTGGCGCACCGCGGCGATCGCCCGCGCCGCGTCGGCGGCGAACCGTCCCGCGCTGTACCGCTCGCCGGGGCGCACCAGGTCGAGCAGGTGGTGGGGCACCCGGCTCCGCTCGCGCGGCGTGGGCTTGGCGGTGGCGATGTCGAGGCCGCGGTACACCTGCCGCGAATCGGCGGAGATCACCTCCACGGGCCAGTGCCCGGCGAGCGCCAGGGCCACGGCCGTCTTGCCGACGCCGGTCGGGCCGAGGAGGATCAGCGTCCTATCGGCGCCCAAACCGTCGTTCCAGTTCTTCGCGGGGAAGCTGCACGATGGTGGCGCGACCGTGCACGTCGTGCGGCGGAAGGGCACACTGGAACAGCCGCACCAGCAGCTGGCGCATCGAGGCGTCGTCGAGGCGTTGGCCGGCCTTCACCGCGGCGCGGCAGGCCCAGGTCTGCAGCAGGCGCTCGAGGCGACTGGCCCAGCCGCCGAATCGGCCGGCGGCGAGGTCGCCCACCATGTCCCGGAACGACGCCACGGCCTCGAATCGCGGATGGGGCTGCGGCGCCGCGTGCAGCAGCACGGCACGGCCGCCGAACGGCTCCACCTGGTAGCCCAGCCGGGGCCACAGGTCGCGATGCGCCTCCACCGCAGCGAGCTCGTCGTCGTTGAGGGCGATCGTCTCCGGCAGCAGCAGGTGCTGGCCGGGAAATCCGTCCGCCTCCACGCGACGCATCGCCTCCTCGTAGAGGACGCGCTCGTGGGCGCTATGCTGGTCCACGATGACCAGCCCCTCGGGCGACTCGTAACAGATGTAGGTGTCGGCAAACTGGAAGAGCGGCGCCTGCCACCCCGCCGCGGGGGGAGAAGACTCCACTTCGTCATCCGTCCCTGCCGCGTCCGGCTCGAGCGGGGCAAAGAGGTCCACCGGTTCATCGGTCGGCCCCGCGACGGCTTGCGCGCGCGGGATCGGCGGCAGCACCGGATAGGGCGTGGCCCCGAGGGACGCCGCCGCGCCGAGTTCGCCGAGCGCGGCGCGCACCGCCTCTTCCACCGTGCGCTCCACCCCGTAGCGGTCGCGGAAGCGCACCTCGAGCTTGGCCGGGTGGACATTCACGTCCACCAGCGAGGGATCGAGCCGCACGTCGAGGAACAGCGAGGGCCGGTCGCCCGGATGGATCGCGGAGCGATATCCCAGCTCGGCCGCGCGGATCAGGAAGTGATCGCGAAACGGCCTGCCGTTGACGAAGAGCTGGGTGCGGCGACCGGTGGGCCGGGCGTCGGCGGGGCGCTGCGCAAATCCTTCCACGCGGATGGCACCGGCCTGGTACGACACCGGCAGCAGCGTGCGCGCGAGGTCCTCACCCCACACGGCCGCGAGGCGTTCGTCGCGGCGCTGGCTCGCCGGCCAGTTTGCGCGGGTGCGCCCGTCCACCTCGAACGTGAAGCCGACCTCGGGATGCGACAGGGCGAGGGTGGCGACCACCTCCCCCACCGCGCGCGTCTCGCTGGCCGCGCTGCGCAGGAACTTGCGACGGGCCGGCGTGTTGTGGAACAGGGCGCGGACGATCACGGTGGTGCCGCGCCGGCGCGCCGCGTCGCGCACGCTGTCCACCCGCCCGGAGGAGACGCCCACCTCGGTGCCCGCCGCGTGGTCCGGGGCGGTGCTGAGCGTGAACCGGGACACCGACGCGATGGCGGGCAGCGCCTCGCCGCGGAAGCCGAAGGTGGCGATCCCGACCAGGTCCTCCGCGAGGTGGATCTTGCTGGTGGCGTGGCGGTCGAGGGCCAGGATGGCGTCGTCGCGCGACATGCCACTGCCGTCGTCGGCCACCTCGATCAGGGTCTTGCCGCCGTTCTCGATCGCGATGCGGATGGTGCCTGCCCCGGCATCAATGGCGTTCTCCACCAGCTCCTTGACGACCGAGGCCGGTCGCTCCACCACCTCGCCCGCCGCGATCTGGTTGGCGACGGCATCGGGGAGCACGGCGATCCGCCGCACGGTGGAGGTCTCCATGCCATCAATCTAGCCCGGAGAGCATCGCCACCTGCGCGGATGGAACCCAGCCCCGGCCGCCGTCGGCGAGCCGCACCAGCCGCCAGTCGCCGGCGCGTTGCTCCACCCGCACCACGGCCCAGGCATCGGACGAGGCGAGCACCGGCGCCGAAGGAATCGGGGAGACACGCAGCACGGTGCCTGCCCTGGTCAGGCCGCGCGCACCGCCCTCCCGCACCGTGCGCCCCGTCGCGGTCGCCGCGGCGAGGCCACAGAGGACGGCAGCCGACCACGCGAGTCGTCGCCGACGCGACCACGTCGCGGCGGTCAGCAGCCAGGCCCCCAACGCCAGCAACACCAGTTCGTCGCGCGAGAGCGGCACGACGGGGCCGAGCCGACGGATCTCCTGGGGCAGCGTGGTCACTGCCGCGATCGCCTCGTGCAGCCGCCGATCGCGCGGGGCGAGGTGCGTGCCCCGCAGCCAGGCGGCCACGGCGCCCACCTCGTCGCCCTGCAGTGCACGGGCAGAGCCGAGGTTGAGCCACGCCCCGACGGCGGCGGGCTCCGCGCGCACCGCTTCGGCGAAGCCGCGCTCGGCGCCAGGCGCGTCGCCGTCGGCAAACCGGGCGAGGGCATCGCTCCACTGGGCCGACAGCGGTGCGGCCGACACCAGGCACCACAGCGTCAACCAGCTGGCATGGCGGCGGCGATCGCGCTGCCTGAGCCGTTCCACCACGCGCCGCACCTCGGGGGCCTCGCGCACCGGGGCAGGATCAGGCCCCCACCGGCGACGGTCCACGTCGTGCAGCCACGCCTCGACCTGCTCGGCGTCGGCGGGCGGGACGCCGCGGCGGCGCAAGGCGACGGCCACGCTCCCGGGCAGGGCGTCCGCGGGCTCGCCGAGCAGGTGTCGCAGTTCCTGCTCGAGGGGACGCGGTGCCATCCGCACGACGGCGGGGACGCGCCGTCGGCGACGGCGCCATGCCAGTCCCATCGGGAGCAGCGCCAGGAGGGCCAATGCCGGCCAGCCCGTGCGCACGATGCGCGACGCCACCGGAACCCCGAGCCCCCGGGTGGCCGCGATCTCCCGTCGCGGGCCGCCGCCGGTCGTCGGGCGCACGGCCACGCCCACGGGCGCGGCCAGTGCCACGCGCACCGCGACGCTCGCGGGGTCGAAGTACGGATAGCGCACGCCAGGCAGCGTCAGCACACCCGCGGAATCGGCCACCAGCGTGTAGCTGAATCGCTTCTCGCCGCCGATCAGCCCCGCCGGGCGACGGATGCGCTCCACGCTCGGCTCGGTGTACACCCGCACGCTCGCCGGCCAGGCGATGTCGGGCGTCGGCCAGAGCGTCACGTTGCCACTCCCCTGCACCACCAGCTCCACGGTCACCGGCGTGCCGGCGAGCACGGGCGTGGCCGGGAGCCGCCACTGGAGGCTCACGTCGCGCGCCGTCGGACCCGAACCGAGGCGCGCCGCCAGCGAGGCCGGCACCGATCGCACGAAGAGTCGCGCCGGTCGCGATTGCAGCGTGGTGCGATCCTCCGGGGCGAAGAACGAACTGGACGCCGGGACCGCGTACGAGAGGACCGCCGGCGGCGCCTCGATCGGGCCGACGCCCAGCGGGAAGAGGATCTGGTGGGAGATGAAGAGGTCGTACACCTGCCCGTTGACGCGGCGGGTCTCGGCGAGAATGGGAGAGGCCTGTGACGGCGCACTCCAGAGCCCCGAGAGCGACGGCGTGCGCAGGGTCGGCTGCCGGCGGAGGCGATCGCGCAACTGGCGCGGGAACCAGGCCGCGGTGACCAGCTCCACCTGCTCGCCGATCCAGGCGGAGTCGGTCGAGAACCGGGTGGCCACGCTGACGCCGCCGTTGCCCGGCGGGGCGAAGCGCGCGACCATCGCGCGGGCCCGGGGCGAGAGGCCCGCGGCGGTGTCCTGCATGGTGAACGCCGTGAGGAGCGCGAGGGCGGCGATCACCAGTCGGGTCCCTGTGACACCGGGTTGCGTCGCTGGCGACGCGCCTGCTGCTGGCGCGTTTCCCGCTCGGTGCGCTCCATGGCGTTGAGCACCTGCTCCGCCTCGGCCTGGCTCATGCCCCCTTCGCCCTGCGGTGGGGGGGGCGCATTCCCGGGAGGAGGATCCTGGGTGGACCCCCCGCCGCCCTGCGGTGGCGGAGGCGGGCGCATCATGCGCCGCACCAGTTCGTAGTTGTGCTTGGCCGACGGGTCGCGCGGGTCGAGCTGCAGCGCCTGCCGCAAGGCCACTTCCGCGGCCCCGAGCAGCGAGTCGCGGCGCGCGGTGTCGCCGCGCGCCAGGGTGAGCTGGGCGGTG
The DNA here is from genome assembly GCA_964574665.1 of uncultured Gemmatimonadaceae bacterium. Classification (GTDB taxonomy): domain Bacteria; phylum Gemmatimonadota; class Gemmatimonadetes; order Gemmatimonadales; family GWC2-71-9; genus Palsa-1233. The sequence continues at coordinate 2,440 of CAZNOJ010000063.1, read as the reverse complement.
CCGAGGTTGTACAGCGCCTGGCGGCGGAGGCCGGGGTCGAGCGCCAGGGTGGCGCGGTCGAGTGCGCCCAGCGCCCCGGCCAGGTCGCGGGCGGCGAGCGCCGCAGTGCCGGCATTGTACCACGCGGTGTCGCTGCCGGCGCGTTCGACATCGCGACGAAACGCCTCCACGGCGCGGGCGGTGTCGCCCCGCGCGAGCCAGCGCCATCCCGGCGAGGGACGCTGCGCGGCCAGCGGTGCCGCTCCCACGGCGAGGGCGATCCCGATCAGTGCCGCGGAGCGGCGGGTCACGGTCTGGACCGCCACGAGCAGCAGCGCGGCGAGCGCAAACATCCAGGCCCTGGGCACCAGGTCGGCGGCCATCTGGTCACGCACGGTGCGACGATCGAGGCGATCGAGGACGCGGCGCACGTCACCGGCCGGATCGGGGGCCTCGGCATCAATCAGGGTGCCCTCCGCGGCGCGCGTCATCGCCTGCAGCAGGTCGTCGCGCCGCAGCGTGATCACCTCGTTGCCCAGGCCATCGCGGTGCCATCCTCCCTCGCCGTCGGGAATGCGCGCCCCAGTGACGCCGCCGAGCGGCACGGTCACCAGCGCGATGCGTTCCTTCGCGAGCGCGTCGGCGCCGCTCACCACGGCATCCTCCCCGTCGAAGGCCTCGCCGTCGGTGAAGAGCACCACCACGCGGTCGCCGCCCTCGTTGGCGCCGAGCAGCACCTGCCGGGCGAGGTTGAGCGCGGCACCGATCGAGGAGCCGCCCTCCGAGGCGACGGTGGGATCGAGGGCGTCGAGCTGCACCGCGAGGGCGCTCTGGTCGAGGGTGAGCGGCGAGAGCAGGTAGGGACGCTGGGCGAAGGCGACCAGGGCGAGACGATCGCCGCTCAGGTCCTGCACCAGCCGGCGCGCGACGCGAATCGCGCGCGTGAGCCGGTCGGGATCGGCATCGGCGGCCAGCATCGAGCGGGAGATGTCCATCACGAACGCCACGTTGAGCGCCCGCGATTCGGCGCCGCGCGAGGCGAGCCCCCACCGGGGCCCCGCCATCGCCACGGCGGCGAGCAGCGCCGCCATGGCCAGCACCACGGGCGACCACTTGCCATGGCGGGCCGCCTCCTGGCCGAGCGCCGGCCGCCACGCCGTCGCCGCGGCGATGCGGCGTCGGCGCGCCCAGCCCGCCAGGAGGCCGACAAGGAGCGCCACCACCGGCGCGGCCCAGAGCAGCAGCGGGCGCTCGAAGGTCATGGAACCCGCACCACGAGCGTGGCCGCCAGCAGGAGTTCCAGCGCGAGGAACGCCAGCGCGGCGCCCAGGAACGGACGGGTGCGCTCCTCCTGGCGGATGTAGCGCGTCACGTCCACGCGCGACTTCTCGAGCTGGTCGATCTGCCGGAAGATTCGCCCCAGCGCCGCCGCGTCGCGGGCGCGGAAGTACTGTCCGCCGGTCGCCTCGGCGATCTCGGTGAGCAGTTCCTCGTCGATCTGCACGGGCAGCAGCTCGTAGCGGAATCCCTTGAGCCCGCGGCTGGTGGGGAACCGCGCCTCTCCCTCGGTGCCGACGCCCACGGTGTACACCTTGATGCCGAACGCCTCCGCGGTGCGCGCCGCGGTGCGCGGGTCGATCAGCCCGCGATTGTTCTCGCCGTCGGTGAGCAGCAGCACCACCTTGTCCTTGCCGGGCACGCGCCGCAGCCGCGCCACCGCGGTGGCCAGCCCCGAACCGATGGCGGTGCCATCCTCCAGCATGCCCACCTCGAGTGAGGCGATCGAACGCTCCAGGGCCGGATAGTCGAGCGTCACCGGCACCTGGGTCAGCGCCTCGCCGGCAAACGACACCAGCCCGATCCGGTCGGCGGTGCGGCCGCGGACGAACGCCGTGGCCTGCTGCTTGGCAACGTGCAGGCGATTGGAGGGGGCAAAGTCCTCGGCGAGCATGGACGAGGATACGTCAATGGCAATGACGATCGCGATCCCGTCGGTGGCCACCATGGTGCGGTCGCCGCGGCGATAGGGACCCGCCGCGGCGCCCACCAGCGCGGCGAGCGCCAGCGCCCGGAGCAGCGGCGGGAGCAACAGCTTCCAGCGACCGGCCGTGGCGGTGGCAAACGGCGCCGTGTCGCTCACGGGCGAGCTGGGTGCCTTGAGGCGCCGCCGATGCCACCACCAGAGCGGAATCAAGAGCAACAGGGCGAACAGCCAGGGCCGCGCAAAGAAGATCATCGCGCCCCTCCGGCCTCGAGGAGGGAGAGCCCTTCCTCCACCAGCTCCCGTGCCACCTCCGCGGCTGCGGGATCGAAGCGCACCTCGTCCACCGCGCGCCGCCACGTTCGCGTCCGGTCTTCCTCGGGGATGGCGTGCACCAGGTGGTCGAGTGCCAGACCGACCTCGCCGGCGGCGGCCCAGGCGCGCACCCGGGACGCGTCGAGCGGCGCCGCGCCCCGCGCC
>CAZNOJ010000062.1:13986-15240 GCA_964574665.1 uncultured Gemmatimonadaceae bacterium | reverse complement strand
GCACCGGGCGTTCCGGGCGATGGAGGATCTCGACAACGGGATCACCTACATCAACGCCCCCACCATCGGGGCGGAGGCGCACCTGCCGTTCGGCGGCGTGAAGCAGACCGGCAACGGCCATCGCGAGGGCGGCTGGGAGGTGTACGAGTTCTACACGGAGACCAAGGTGAACTACGTGGACTTCTCGGGGACGCTGCAGCGGGCGCAGATCGACACGTACGAATGAGGCGTGAGTCCTGAGTCCTGAGTGGGACGGGATCCGAACCGCTCAGGACTCAGGACTCAGGACTCACTGCTCCCCGCCCTGCTCCCTTGCGCGGCACCGGACGCTCCGGGTACCATCCACGCGTATCCCACACTCTCGGGGCTGTGTGATGCGACCTTTGCAGGTCGGTGGCGGCAGGCGCGGTGGAGCAGGTTCCGACGATGGCTCGCTGGATCTCTACCTCCGCGAAATCAGCAGGTACCCGCTCATCACCCAAGCGGACGAAGTCTCCCTGGCGCAGCGCATCCGCCAGGGCGACGACGAGGCCCTCGACACCCTGGTCCGCAGCAACCTCCGCTTCGTCGTCTCCGTCGCCAAGAAATACCAGAACCAGGGCGTCTCGCTCGCGGACCTGATCAACGAGGGCAACCTCGGCCTGATCCGCGCCGCCCACAAGTTCGACGAGTCGAAGGGGATCAAGTTCATCTCCTACGCCGTCTGGTGGATCCGCCAGGCGATCCTCCAGGCCCTGGCGGAGCAGTCGCTCATCGTCCGGGTGCCGCTCAACCGGGCCGGGGAACTGCACCGGATCGGCAAGCGCACCTCGGCGCTGCAGCAGGAGCTGGGGCGCGACCCGACCGCCGGGGAGATCGCCGAGGGGATGAACCTGCCGGTCGCCGAGGTGGAGCGGACCATGGCGATCTCGCAGGGGCACCTGTCGCTGGACGCCCCGGTGACCCAGGGGGAGGACAACCGGCTGCTCGACTACCTGGCCGACGGCCACGAACGCGGTCCCGACGCCGACGCGATCGAGCACGCCCTCACCGAGTCGATCGACAACTGCTTCGCCCAGCTCCGCGACCGCGAGGCGCGGGTGCTGCGGCTCTACTTCGGGCTCGACGCCCCCGAGGCCAAGACCCTGGAGCAGATCGGCGAGATGCTCGGCATCACCCGGGAGCGGGTCCGCCAGATCAAGGAGAAGGCGCTGCAGCGGCTCCGGCACCAGGGGCATGCGGACGTGCTGGAGGCGTTTCTCACCTAGTCGTGAG
>CAZNOJ010000062.1:0-13976 GCA_964574665.1 uncultured Gemmatimonadaceae bacterium | reverse complement strand
GGTTTGTCGCGTGGGGGGGGTGGTGAGAGGGGGGGGGTGGGTGCCTCACACCCCCCGCGACTCGCCTCCCGCGACCCAACCTCCGATACCTTGCACCATGGCCACCAATCCCTCCTTCGACATCTCCACCGGCGTGGACCTCCAGGAAGTCGACAACGCGGTGAACCAGGCGGAGAAGGAGATCGCCTCCCGCTACGACTTCAAGGGGACGCACTGCACCATCGCGCTGGACCGCGACAAGGGCACCATCGCGCTGCACGCCGACGACGACTACCGGATGGAGGCGCTGCTCGAGGTGGTGCGCGGGCGGCTGATCAAGCGCGGGGTGCCGGTCAAGAACCTCAAGGTGGGCGATCCCGTGGCGGCCACGGGCTCCTCGGTGCGCCGCACGCTCACCCTGACGCAGGGGATTCCGCCCGAGACGGCCAAGAAGATCCAGCGCGCCATCAAGGACGAGGGGTTCAAGAAGGTCCAGGCCTCCATCCAGGGCGACGAGCTCCGGGTCACCTCGCCGTCGCGCGACGAGCTGCAGGCCGTGATCGCCTTCCTCAAGGGCGGCGACTTCGACGTCGAGCTCCAGTTCGGGAACTACCGCGGGTGAGCCGCTGGCGCACCGCGGTGCTCGCCCTTGGCCTCGCCGGGTGCATGCCGCCCGAGGATGCGCTGGTGCCCGCGGCACCGGAGGTGGCCTCCCCCGAGGTGCGCGTCGGGCTCTTCTCCACCGCGCCGCGTGTCACCCTGACGGGCACCCGCGGGCTGCAGGTGATTGACGCGACCGGCTCGAGCGCGTGGAGCGTGCCGGCCGGGGTGACGATCGAGGCGCGGGTGCAGGACGACCTGGTGATGTTGGCGGGAGCGGAGTCGGGGCTGACGCTCCCGATGGCGCAGCTGGTGCCCTCCGACAGCGGCGGCACGATCCTCCTCAATGACCGGGCCTACCGCGGCCGCCTGGAGTTGTCCCGCGGCAGTGACGGGCTCCGGGTGGTCAACCGCGTGGACCTGGAGGACTACCTCGTCGCGGTGGTGGGGGCGGAGATGGGGCGCCGCACCGACCTGGAGCGCGCGGCGCTGGAGGCGCAGGCCGTCGCCTCGCGCAGCTACACGCTCCGCAACCTCGGCCGCTTCGGCGAGCAGGGATTCGACCTCACCGCCGACGTCGCCTCGCAGGTCTATCGCGGCGTGGCCAGCGAGCTGCCGCTGGCGCGCCTGGCGGTCGAGGCGACCCGGGGAGAGGTGCTCACCTTCGGCGGCGAGCCCATCGACGCCTTCTATTCGTCCACCTGCGGGGGAGAGTCCGAGCGCGGCGAGGCCGCGTTCGGCGGCGCCGCGCGCAGCTACCTGCCGGCGCAGCCCGACGTGGCGCCGGACGGCGCCGCGTGGTGCGCGATCTCCCCCCGGTTCCGCTGGCGCGCGGAGTGGAACGGCGCGGAGATCGCCGCCACGCTGCGGCGCACCCTCGCCACGGAACGGCTCTCCACGGCGGCGAGCGACCTGCGCGAGGTGCGGGTCCTCGACCGCACGGGCTCGGGACGGATCGCCGCGATGGAGCTGGTGGGCTCGGGGGGGCGCACGGTGGTGCGCGGTGCCAACGCCGTGCGGCGGGTGATGGAGCCGCCGGCCGGCGGCTGGCTGCCGAGCGCGGATTTCACGATCCGGATCACCCGGACCGGAGGGCGCCTCGCGCGGGTGGACGCCGAGGGCCGCGGGTACGGGCACGGGGTCGGCATGTGCCAGTGGGGGGCGATCGGGCGGGCCCGGGCCGGGCAGGACTACCGGACCATCCTGCTGAGCTACTTTCCGGGCGTCGAGATCGAGAAGCTCTACTGAGGCGAGATGGCCTCGCGTGAGGACCTCCGAATGGCAGAGAAGCTCCGTTTGGGCATCATCGGCGCCGGCGCGATCACGCAGGTGGGGCACCTCCCGGCGCTGCGCAAGGTGCGCGAGATCGAGGTGGTGGGCATCTGCGACAACGACCTCGGCAAGGCGCGCGCCCTCGCCGACCGCTTCGACATTCCCGTGGTGCACGCCGACATCACCGAGCTGCTGGAGTACGCGCCGCTCGATGCCCTGCTGGTGGCCACGCCCAACCACCTGCACGAGTCACATGCCCTGGCGGGGCTGGCCGCGAAGCTCCACGTGCTGGTGGAGCGGCCGGTGGCCCTCACCGCCGCGGGGGTGACCCGGGTGCTGCGCGCCGCGCAGAAGGCGGGGACGGTGGTGATGGCGGGAGCGGCGCACCGCTACCGGCCCGACGTGCAGATGATCCGCTCCTTCGTGCAGAGCGGCGAGCTGGGCGAGCTGGAGTCGATCCGCGCCTGGTGGTTCCTGGCCCGGGCCGGCCGCGCCTCGCTCGGCTGGCGCCAGAAGCGCGACCAGTCGGGCGGCGGTGCGATGCTCGACCTCGGGCACACGCTGCTCGACCTCTCGCTCTGGCTGGCGGGGTTTCCGCTGGTGGAGCGGGTCTCGGCCGTCTTTCCCGACAAGGGAACCCGTGGCGTCGAGCAGTCGGGGACGGCGCTGGTGGCGCTGGAGCACGGCACCGCCATCCATCTCGACACGTCGTGGCGGTTCGTGGGTCCCGGTGAACGATTCGGCCTGGCGCTCCGGGCGGCACGCGGTTCGGCTCGCATCGCCCCGCTGGCGATCTGGAAAGACTTCCACGGCCTCGCCCAGGACGTGAGCACCGCCGGGGCGCACTCGCGCGAGACGCCGTTCCTGCTTGGCGTGCGGGCGCAGTGGGCCCACTTCGTGGCGGCGGTGCAGGGCAAGGTGGCGCCCCCCGACCTCGACGAGCAGCGCGTCACCCTCGCGGTGATGGAGGCGATCTACGCCTCGGCCGAGTCGGGGCGGGATGCGAGGCCGTAGGCTGGTTGCCCTGCTGCTTGCGCTCGCCGGGGCGACGGGCGACGCATCGGCCCAGGGCCAGCCCGGTGCCGGAGGCGACGGGGCGACGCTGCAGGTCTTCCTGATGACGATGGGTCCGGGGGAGGCGATCTACGAGCGCTTCGGCCACAACGCCCTCTGGATCCGCGACTCGGTGGCCGGCACCGACCACGTCTACAACTTCGGGATGTTCGACCCGAACGTCCCGGGCTTCACGTGGAACTTTGCGCGGGGGCGGCCGGAGTACTGGCTCGCCGACTGGGACCTCGCCAGCACGATGCGCGCCTACGACGCGGCCCGGCGCCAGGTGGAGGTGCAGGAACTTGCCCTCCCCGATCACCTCAAGGCGCAACTCGCCGTGCGGCTCGCCGAGAATGCCCTCCCGGCCAACCGCGGATACCGCTACGACTACTACCTCGACAACTGCTCCACGCGAGTGCGCGACGCGCTCGACGCGGTGCTGGGTGGCGCGCTCCGGCGCCACACCGAGCCGGTGCTTGGGGAGGGAACGTACCGCTGGCACACGCAGCGCTCCATCAGCAACAACCCGTGGCTGTACCTGGGCATACTTGCCGGGCAGGGTGTCCGGGTGGACGAGCCGCTCAACCAGTGGGACGAGATGTTCCTCCCCGCCAAGCTGCAGGAGCGGCTCCGCGAGCTCCGGGTCGTGGACGATCGCGGGCTGGAGGTGCCGTTGGTGCGCCGCGAGGCCACGATCCTGCCACACGCCACCTGGCAGGTGGAGGCCGCCCGGCCCGACTGGACCTGGCCGCTGCTGGGGGTGGGGGCGGCGCTGGCGGCGCTGATCGCGAGCGGCCTGCTCGCGGGCGGTGCCGGCATCGCAGGCCGGGTCGTGGCCGCGGCCTGGACGGTGGTGCAAGCCGTGGGCGGGCTGGCGCTCGCCTTCCTCTGGTTCGCCACCGAGCATGTGATGAGCGGCAACAACCTCAACCTGCTGCTCTTCACGCCGCTGGCGTTCGCCACGCTCTGGATGCTGTGGCGAGGGACGCCCGATGGAAGCACCGAACGGGGGGCCGGCCCGTGGGCGGTGTTCGCGTTTGCGTCGGTGTTCGTGGGGGCGGTGATGGGCTTCTTCAACGCGGGGCAGCAGAACCGCGAGCTGGCGGCGTTGATGTGCCTGCCGTCGCTCGCGGTCTTCGTGGTGGCGGTGCTGCTCAGCCGCCGACGCGCCGCAGCGCGGCCTCGGCCTCGCTGAAACCGGGCGCGGCGCGCACCGCAGCGCGATAGGCGGCCTGCGCGGCGGCGCGGTCGCCCGCCTCCTCGGCAGCGAGTCCCTTCCCGAATTCCACCAGGGCGCCGACCGGGATCGCCGCACCGGCCGCCCCCGGCCGACCCCCCACCCCTGGCTGCGCCGTGAGCTGGTTGGCGAGCGAGGCGATCGCCTCGGCGAGCTGCTCGCGCTTGATCAGCGCCGGGTCGCCTCGCACCACGGCGACTGGTCGCCCGGACGCGGCATCAATCACCCGTGCCTCGACCTGGATGTCGCCGTACTGATCGAGCAGGGACCCCACCACCAGCAGCCGGGCCCCGGCGCTCGTGGCCGCGGCGCGCGCGGCGCCCACGTCCACCCGGCCGGGACGGCCACCCGTGGGGGTGACGGTGACCACCCCCGCCGAGCCGCGCTCGCCGAGCCGCGCCGCGAGCAGCGCGCTCAGTGCTCGCCCCAGGGCATCGTACTCGGCCCGGTCGAGTCCCACCGAGCCGTGGGTCTCGAAGCCACCGACCCCCACCTGCTGAGCGGACAGCCCCGAGGCGGCTCCCGTGGAGAGGAGCAGCCAGCCGGCGAGGCGGAAGCGGGTGGGGGTCATGGTCTCTCCCAGGTGAGGGGATGGCCTGCCAAGGGAGACGAAGGAGCCCCCCGCGGCTTCACCCCCATCTTACCCCGGGTCGAGGGGAGGGGGCCAGCGAGGCGGCGGGGGCGGCCGGATTGATCCCGATGGGCCCATTCGGCTATATTTTCAGGCTATCGTGGCCCCACGAGGGGGCTACGGCTCGAGCCGTGAGGACCCTGTGAAGCCCAACCTGCATCCCGTCTACCAGACCATCACCGCGCACTGCCAGTGCGGGAACACCTTCGAGACGCGCAGCACGGCGAAGGGGATTTCCGTGGAAGTCTGCGCGAAGTGCCACCCGTACTTCACCGGCAAGCAGCGCCTGGTGGACACTGCGGGTCGCGTCGACCGCTTCCGCCGCAAGTACGCGTCGGGTACCCCCGCCGCCTCCTGACCCGTGGACGCCCGACTCCGCCAGGCGCTCGCCCGGGCGGAGGAGGTCGCCCACGAGCTGGCTGATCCGGCGGTCGCCGCCGATCCGTCCCGCCTCTCCGCCCTCGGCCGCGAACACGCCAGGCTCCAGCCGGTCGTGCGCGCGGCCGAGTCGCTGGCGCGTGCCGAGCACGAGCTGGCGGGAGCGCGCGAACTCGCCCAGGACAGCGACCCGGAACTCGCGGCGATGGCCGGGGAGGACGTCGGCCGGCTGGCCCGGGAGGCCGCGGCGCTCCGCGAGCAGCTCGCCGAATTGCTGGTGCCCCGCGACCCGCACGACGATCGCGACGCAATCGTGGAGATCCGGGCCGGCACCGGCGGCGACGAGGCGGGGCTGTTTGCCGGCGACCTGATGCGGATGTACACCCGCTTCGCGGAGCGGCACGGACTCCGGGTGGAGCTGGTGTCGCGCACCGAGGGAACCCTGGGCGGCATCCGCGAGGCGGTGCTGGCGGTGCGGGGCGACGACGCGTTCGGGTTGCTGCGGCATGAGTCGGGCGTGCACCGGGTGCAGCGGGTGCCCGCCACCGAGCAGCAGGGGCGGATCCACACCTCCGCCGCGACGGTGGCGGTGCTCCCCGAGGCGGAGGAGGTGGACGTGGCGATCGATCCGCAGGACCTCCGGATTGACGTGTTCCGCTCCTCCGGGCCGGGGGGCCAGAGCGTCAACACCACGGACTCCGCGGTGCGGATCACCCACCTGCCGAGCGGGATCGTGGTGTCGCAGCAGGACCAGAAGTCGCAGCTGCAAAACAAGCTCAAGGCGATGGAGGTGCTGCGGGCGCGGCTGCTCGATCGCATGATCGCCGAGCAGGAGGCGGCCCGCGCCGCCGAGCGCAAGGCGATGGTGGGCACCGGCGACCGTTCCGGGAAGATCCGCACCTACAACTTCCCGCAGAGCCGGGTCACCGATCACCGGATCGGGCTGTCGGTGCACAACCTGCCCGAGGTGCTCGACGGGCGGCTCGACGAGCTGGTGACCGCCCTCCGGCGCACCTCGCGCGAGGAGCGTGAACGTGGCGTCTGACGACTGGGACGACGAGTCCCTGGAGTACTTCCTCTCGGGCGATGGCGGCCGGCGGCGGGAGCACACCTTCGAGGAGCTGCTCGCCGAGGGCACCCGGTTGCTCGCCGATTTCGACCGGCCCCATGCGCGCGAGGACGCGATCCGGCTCTACCGCGGCCTGCGCGGCCCGGAGCTGTTCCATGCGCCGTTGCCGGACCGCGACAGCGTGATCGGGGTGCGCGAGTCGGTCGAGTTCTTCTGCGCGACGCAGGAGATGGGCTACGACACGCCGCTGCCCTATATCGTCGGCTGGACGGGGTTCCGCCACCTGGTGCTCAAGACGGACCGCCGCGCCCTGGTGCCGCGCCCGGAGACCGAGGGGCTGGTGGACCTGGCGCTGCTGCGCGTGCGCGAAGGGATCGTGGCCGACGTCGGAACCGGCAGTGGCGCCCTCGCGTTGTCCCTGGCAGGGGAAGGCGGCTTCACGGAAGTGATCGGCACCGACATCTCCGGGGCCGCGCTCGACCTGGCGCGGGAAAACGGGGTGCGGACCCGGCAGGCGGTGAGCTGGCGGCAGGGCGACCTGCTGGCCCCGCTCCAGGGCGAGCGGCTGGACCTGCTGGTGTCCAACCCGCCGTACCTTTCCACGCTGGAGTACGACGCGCTGGAGCGCGGCGTGCGCGATCACGAGCCGGCGACGGCACTGATCGGGGGCCTCGACGGCATGGAGTTCTACCGCAGGCTGCTGGCCGAGGCGCCCGCCGTGCTCGCCCCCGGGGGGTGGATTGCGCTGGAGATCGACGCCCGCCGACCGGAGGCCTCGTCGGCGATCGCCGTGGCGCACGGCTGGAGTGACGTGCGCATCTTTGATGACCTGTTCGGCCGCCCACGCTACCTGCTGGCGCGGCGGGAGATCATGCCATGATTGACGAGAAGGCGCAGGACCTCGGCCGAATGCTGGGCCAATCGGGCGAATACCAGGCCCTGCGGCGCGCGGAGCAGGGGCTGCGGGACGACGCCGAGGCGCAGCAGCGACTCGAGGCGATCTCGCGGCTCACCCGCGAGTTCGATGCGCTGATGGCGCAGGGCCAATCGCCCTCCGAGGAGCAGGCCACCTCGTACGAGTCCACCCTGCGCGAATTCGAGCTCTCCACGGCCGGCCAGGCGTACCTTGTCGCGCGGGCCAACGTGGACAAGCTGATGCAGCGGGTGAACCAGGCGATCGCCGAGGGGATCGAACGCGGTGCCACGAGCGGGATCATCACGCTCTGATGGAGCGGGGGTGCTTCGTGGTGCTCGAGGGCCCCGACGGGGCGGGGAAGAGCACCCTGGCCCGTGCGCTCGAGGCGCGCATGCGGGCGCAGGGGACCACGCCGCTGGCGGTGCGCGAGCCGGGCGGCACGCCGGTGGCCGAGGCGCTCCGGGCCGAGCTGCTCGCGGGCGACCGGGCGTGGAGCGCGGAGGCGGAGCTGCTCTACATGGTGACCGCCCGTGCCGACCTGGTGGCCAAGGTCATCCGGCCGGCGCTGCACGAGGGACTCGTGGTGCTGAGCGACCGGTTCGACCTCTCGACGCTGGTGTACCAGGGGGCGGGCCGCGGATTGCCGCTGGAGCAGGTGCGCTGGGTCAACCGGGCCGCGACCGATGGGCTGGTCCCCGACGTGACCCTCGTGCTGGACGTGGACCAGGCCGCCGGGGAGGCGCGGCGGGCGGCGGCCGGGAAGGCCGACCGCCTCGACCTCGAGTCGGGGGAGTTCCACCGCCGGGTGCACGCCGCCTACTTGGCCGCGGCTGGCCCGGGGGTGCATCATTTGCAGGGCGATGCGTCACCCGAGGCAGTCCTCGACGCCGCGTGGCGGGTGCTCGTGGCGGTGCGTCCTGATCGATTCCGGCCCTGGCCGGAGCAGGGAGTGGCATGACCGACGACATGACGTCTTCCGGCGCGCGGCGCTGGCTGCTGGTGGTGCTGATCGGCCTCGTCTCGTTCACGAGCGGAGGCTGGCTCCTGCACGGCAGCGACGAGGCGCCGGGTCCCACCGGCGACGCGCTGTTCCAGCAGGTGCTGGGGGCGGTGTCGCAGTATTACGTGGACTCGCTGCCGGCCGACTCGCTGCTGCACAAGGCGACGCAGGGGATGCTCGACCAGCTCGGCGACCCGTACTCCACCCTGCTGGAGGGCGAGGACTACCGCCAGCTCACCGAGCAGACCACCGGCAATTACGGCGGCCTCGGCATCCAGATCGACGTGCGGGACGGCTGGATCGTGGTGGTGGCCCCGCTGCCGCAGACGCCGGCGGAGCGCGCCGGGATCGAGGCGGGCGACCTGATCGTGTCCGTGGATGGCAAGAGCACCCAGGGCTACAACCAGGACGAGGCGCTCAAGACGCTGCGCGGGGCGCCGGGGAGCAAGGTGGAGCTGCAGGTGCGCCGTCCCGGCGTGGCGGCCCTGCTGTCCTTCGCGATCACGCGCGAGACGATCCACAACCGGTCGGTGCGGCCCGGGACGATGCTTGATCCCGCCATCGGCATCGTGCAGCTCAATCCGGTGAGCGAGACGTCCGCCGACGAGCTGCGCGAGGAGATCGAGCGGCTGCGCGCGCAGGGGATGCAGCGCCTGATCCTCGACCTGCGGCGCAATCCCGGCGGGCTGCTCGACCAGGGCGTCGCGGTGAGCGACCTGTTCCTCGACAAGGGGCAGCAGATCGTCTCGACGCGAGGCCGCGCCGAGGGCACCTCACGCGCCTTCGCCGACGAGCACGACCAGCGCTGGGAGGGGATGCCGATCGTGGTGCTGGTGGACCAGTTCACCGCCTCCGCGGCCGAGATCATCGCGGGGGCCCTGCAGGACAACGACCGGGCGGTGGTGGTCGGCACGCCCACCTTCGGCAAGGGGTTGGTGCAGTCGCTCTTCCGCCTCGGTGCCGGCCGGGCGCTCAAGCTCACCACGGCGCGCTGGTACACGCCGAGCGGCCGCAGCATCCAGCGGGCCGCGCCGAGCGAGGAGGCCCAGGCGCAGCTGGCGCAGGCCACCGAGGAGGGTGCCGCGCTGCAACTCGACTCGCTGCCGACGCACCGGACCATCTCGGGGCGGCTGGTGCGCGGAGGTGGCGGCATCGTGCCGGACGTGATCGTGCGCGGGGACACGCTCACCGCGGGAGAGCGCACCTTCGTGCGGGAGCTGGGCGGCAACGTCGCGGCGTACCGCGACGCCCTGGTCACCACCGCGATTGCCATCAAGGAGCGCGGGCTGGCCGGCAGCGAGACCTTCACCGTCACCGACGCGATGCGCGACATGGTGCACGCCCACCTGGCCGGGAATGGCATCACGCTGAGCGAGGCGGCCAAGGCCGGCGGGCGCGACCTGCTCGACGACCAGCTCGGGTGGGAGGTTGCCCGGTACGTGTTCGGCCCGCAGGGTGAGCTGCGCCGTCGCGCCGCCGACGATCCGCAGGTGCGCCGCGGCCTCGAGCTGCTGCGGGGCGCCACCACGCCCCAGGCGCTGATGGCCGAGATCGTGCAGCGGTGACGCCACCGGCGGTGGCGGTGGTGGGTGGGGGGCGCGTCGGCCTGACGGTCGCACGCGCCCTCGTCGTTGCCGGGCATCCGGTGACGGTGTTGTCGCGCCGTGCGCGACCGCTCGACCCGCCGCTGGCCGCGGCGGTGGATGCCTGGGACCCGCCGCTGGCCGGCGCGGCGGTGGTGCTCCTTGCGGTGCCCGATGCCCAGGTCACCCCCGTGGCGGAGCGGCTCGCCGCCACCGGCGCGCTGGGGGCCTCACACGTGGTGTTGCACCTGTCCGGCCTGCTCGATCGCCGCGCCCTCGCCCCGCTCGCGTCGTGTGGCGCCGCCCTCGGCTCATGGCACCCGCTGCAGACCTTTCGCGACGACGAGGGGACGCTGCAAGGGGTGCCCGCGGTGGTGGAGGGCGATCCCGCGGCGCGCGCCGCGGCACACGACCTCGCCGTGGCGGTGGGGATGACGCCGGTGCTCGAGATCGGCGCGCAGGCCAAGCCGACCTACCACGCCGCCGCGGTGTTCGCGTCCAATTACCTGGTGGTCCTCGCCGCCATCGCGGAGCGGCTGGGGCGCGACGCCGGGCTGGCCACGTCGTGGCGGCTCTTCCTGCCGCTGATGCGGCGCACCCTCGAGTACCTGGAGCACCACGACCCGGCGGCCTCGCTCACGGGACCGATCCGGCGCGGCGATGTGGGCACGGTGGAGACCCACCTCCAGGCGCTGGAGCCAGACGTGGCGCGCCTGTACGCCGCGCTCGCGGCCGAGGCCCTCCGGCTGGCGGAGCCGGAACTGACGGCGGCACAGGTGGAGGCGCTGCGGGGGGTGATCGGGTCGCGGCATCCGTAGGGACAGGGCGGTGCCCCGTCCACCTGCCGTGCATTCGGGGACGTGTTCGTGGACAGGGCAATGCCCTGTCCCTGTGGTTACGGCTCGACCACCCGCACGCCGTCGGGCACCCTGAACACGTAGGTGCTCGCGGGCACGGTGCCGTTGGTGCGGACCCGGGACAGGGTGAGGGTGCGCACCAGCAGTCGCTCGTCGAGCTCGACCTTGCGCGGCAATCCCGAGTCGCGGTCGAGCCAGATGGTGGCGCGACGGAAACCGAGGTCGCCGCGCAGCGGCTCGAGCAGGAGCACGTCGGCGATCTTCCCCTCGATCGGCTCCTCGCGCAGCCAGGTCGAGCGGTACTTCTCGGTGGGCCGGTCGAGCAGGTAGCCGAGCGGGTTCTGCTGGTAGCTGTTGCCACCCGGCGGTGGATACTTGAGCACCTGGTCGGGGGCGTCGTCGGGGAGGTAGACCCACACCGCGGTGCCGTCCATCACGATGGCGCCGCCGGCGGGGTCGGTGAACCGCATCGCGAAGCGGCTCGGGCCTGACTGGTAGAGGCGGCCACGCGATTCCGGGTGGTCCATCATCGGGTCGTCGAGTCGCTGGCGGAAGTCGGCCTGGAACGACGACAGTCCCTGGTACACCCGCGCGGCACGCACGATCGCCTGCTCGGCGGTGGGGCGCTGTGCGGTCCCCTGGGCGGCGGCCGGCGCAGCCAGCACCGCGAGCGCGATCGCGATCCGCCTCACGAGGACACCGTGGCCGGCGTGACCACGCTGCGACCGATCACCTCGGCGATGGCGCTCACCTCGCGCATCATCCGCTCGAACTGCTCCGGGAAGAGCGACTGTCCGCCATCGGAGAGCGCCCGTTCCGGGTTGGGATGCACCTCGACGAGCAGGCCGTCGGCACCGGCGGCGATCGCGGCACGCGCCATCGGCGGCACCATGTCGCGGTGCCCCGTGCCGTGGCTGGGGTCGGCCACGATCGGCAGGTGCGACAGCCCGTGCACCACCGCGACGGCCGAGAGGTCGAAGAGGTTGCGGGTGGTGGCGTCGAACGACCGGATGCCGCGCTCGCAGAGGATGACGTTGGGGTTGCCGGCGGCCAGGATGTACTCCGCCGAGAGCAGCAGCTCGGGGATGGTGGCCGAGAGGCCGCGCTTGAGGAGGATCGGCTTGGTGGTGCGGCCGCACTCCTTGAGGAGCGAGTAGTTCTGCATGTTGCGGGCGCCGATCTGCACGATGTCGGCGGTGCCCAGCACCAGTTCGAGGCCGGCGGGATCCATGGCCTCGGTGACGATCAGCAGGCCGGTTTCCGCACGCGCCTGGGCGAGCAGCTCGAGGCCGGCGCGTCCCATCCCCTGGAAGGCGTAGGGTGACGAGCGCGGCTTGAAGGCGCCGGCGCGGAGCACGGTGGCACCCGCCGCCTTGACCAGGCGCGCCGACTCGAGGATCTGCGCCTCGCTCTCGACGGAGCAGGGGCCGGCCATGACCACCACGTCGCGGCCGCCGACCACCGAGCCATCGGGCAGCGGCACCCTGGTGGGTTCGGCCTTCCACTCGCGCGAGACCTGCTTGTACGGCTTCGAGACGTGGATGATCTCGGCCACGCCGGACAGGCCCTCGAGGGTGGAGTCGTCCACCCGGCCGTCGTTGCCGACGAGGCCGACGGTGGTGCGCTGCCGCCCCGGCATGGGCCGGGCGGTGTAGCCCATCGCCTCGATCACCTCCACCACCCCGGCGATCTGCTCGGCGGTGGCGTCCTGCTTCATCACGATCAGCATGGCGAGTCCAGTCCGGGGTCAGGCGGCGGCGACGTGTTCGCCCAACCGCACGCCGACGATGGTGGAGACGCCGGGTTCCTGCATCGTCACGCCGTAGACGCTGTCCGCCGCCTGCATGGTGCGCGGGTTGTGGGTGATGACCAGGAATTGGGTCTCGCTCTTGAACTCCTCGAGGAGCCGCAGGAAGCGGCCCACGTTGGCGTCGTCGAGCGGGGCGTCCACCTCGTCCATCAGGCAGAACGGCGACGGCTTGGTGAGGTAGATCGAGAACAGCAGCGACGCCGCCACCAGGGTCCGCTCGCCCGAGGAGAGCAGGTGGATCCGCTGGGTGCGCTTGCCGCGCGGCGCGGCGTGGATCTCGATCTCGGCCTCGAGCGGGTCGTCGGGATCCGAGAGGCGGAGGTCGCACTCGCCGCCGCCGAAGAGCGTCTGGAAGACGCTCGTGAAGTTGGTGCGCACCGCCTCGAAGGTCTCCACGAAGAGCGCCTTGGCGGTGCCGTCAATCTCGCGGATCGCCTGCAGCAGCGACTGCCGCGCCGCGACGAGGTCGTCGCGCTGCGCCTGGAGGAAGGCCAGCCGCTTCGATTCCTCGGCGTGCTCCTCCATCGCGAGCGGGTTGACGATGCCGATCGCCTCGAGGGCCTCGGCGATCCGGGCGGCCTCCTCCTCGAGGGTGGCCAGATCGGCCTCCACCGTGGGGGCGATGGCGCGCAGGTCCTCGAAGGGCCGCTTCCACTCGGTCTCGACCCGTTCGACGATCCGGCGCCGCTCGGCCTTGGCCTCGGTGACGCCGACCGCGAGCGCGTGGTGCTCCTCGCTCATCTCCTCCAGCCGCCGCCGGGCGAGGGCCAGCTCCGCCTCCGCGGTCTCGAGCGCGGCACTGGCGGCCGCGAGCGTGCCGCTCGCCTCGCCCGCCGCGGTCTCCAGCGCCATCAGCGCCTCGGTGCGCTCGTCGCGGGAGGCCTGCCACACGGTCCGCTGCTGCTCGAGGTCGACGGCGTCATGGTCGAGGCGCGCCAGCTCCTCGGCGCGCTCGCTGGCGATCCGGCCGGCCTCCCCGATCACGCGGTCGGCGCGCTCCGCGGTCTCGCGCGCGGCGCGCAGCCGGGCCGCGACGTGGGCCTCCTGCACCTGCCACTCGCTGCGCGCCTCGCGGGCCACCTCCTGCTCGGCCTCGTGCTCGCCGAGGCGGGTCCGCGCGGCGAGCAATGCATCGGCCAGGCGCTGGTGCTCGCTGTTGCCGCTGGCGAGCAACCTGTCCACGTCGTCGCGACGGGCCACCGCCGTGGCGAGGCGTTCCTGGTGTCGCGCCAGGCGAGCTTCCACCTCGTGCAGCTCGCGCTCGATGTTGCCCATCCGGCGGGCGAGGTCCTCGCGGGCGGCCACGGCGAGGCGCTCCGCCTCGCGGGCCTGCGCGGCGAGCTGTTCCGTCTCGCTCGCGGCGGCTTCCACGCTGGCAAGCTCGTGGCGGGTGGCCTCCTGGCGCTGCTCGGCCTGGCGTGCTGCGGTCGAGGTGCCCTCCACCTGGCCGGCGAGCGCCTTGAGGTCGGCGCGTCGGCGCAGGGGGCCCGCGGTGGAGGCGGGTGAGGTGAGCCACACCGAGCCGTCGGCGCGGCGGACGCCCCGGCCACCGGCCAGGGCGTGCGCCCCGCCGGTCACGGCGGCCACCCAC
>CAZNOJ010000061.1:13359-15453 GCA_964574665.1 uncultured Gemmatimonadaceae bacterium | reverse complement strand
CTAGGTTGGCCACCCGATGTCGTCGCTCACGATTGCCCCCGGATCCCTGCGCCAGTTGCGCGAGCGGCTGCTCACCCTCGATCCGGAAGGCGCCCCCGAGTGGCTGCGCGCCGCCGGCGCGGAGACCGGCGCCCTGGTGCTGCGGCACTTCCAGGCGCGCCTCGCCCACCGCACCGGGCTCGACGATCCGGCACTGCTCGATGCCCGATGGCTGGGACCGCTGCTGGGCGAATCGCTCGCGGAGACCGGCTGGGGCGCCGCATCGCTGGTGGACCTTGGCGACGACGCCATCCTGCTCGATGCGCCCGAGTGGGCAGAGTCCGGCAGCGGCGCGCCGGACGGATCCGGATGCCACTTCTCGGTGGGCCTGTTGACGGCGCTGTTCTCGGGCCTGGCCGGCACGCCGGTGGCGGTGGTCGAAGTGGAGTGCCGTGCCGCCGGCGCCTCGGCGTGTCGCTTCGCGGTGGGTGCCGACGACATGGCGGCGGTGTGGCGCGACGTGGTGGCGGCCGGCGGCGACTGGCGGACCACGATCTCGACGCCCCACCAGGGCTGAGTCTCAGCCCCCGGCAAGCTCCCGCAAGTCGGGGCGGATCACCAGTTCACCCTGTTCCATCACCTCGCGGTCCCACGGCAGCACGATCGCCTTGGCCGTCTCGAAGGCATGGAAGTCCGGCTGCCAGGCGCCGGTCTTGAACGACACCGCCGTGCGCACGTCGGCGGGGCGCGTCGCCTGCACCTCGTGGAGCGCCAGCCGGAGGGTGTCGCCGGTGTCGCAGGTCTCGTCCACCACCAGCACGCGCTTGCCATGCAGGAACGCCGGGGCACCCACGATGACCTCGGGCGCCGACAGCTCGGTCTTCCGGCCGATCACGATCGCGGCGAACTCGCGCTGCAGGATGGTGGCCACGATGGCGGCGGGAATCACCCCCGCCTTGGCCACGCCGACGACCACGTCCGGGTCGTACCGCCGCGCCACGTGCACGGCCAGGGCGCGACACAGCTCGCCGAAGAAGGCCCAGTCCACCTCGAGGACATCGCGGGTCGGGGTCGGTCGTGGCCTCGGCATCGGCGGCTCCGCGTCGGGGGTGGCAAGCGTCTCCAAGCATACACCCGATCGGCCGGCGCGGCGGGCCCAGGTTCGTTGCCCCGGCCCGCGGCGGGGTCTAACTTCCGGGCCATGGCCCGGTACCGTGCGGACTCGCGATCGTGAGCTGGTGGAAGCGCATCCTCGCCGGCGATGACGAGACCCTCGCCCCCCGGCGGCTCGACTACCTCAATGAGGGGTTGGCCCTGGAGCGGCAGGGGGACTTCGAGGGGGCGGTCACGTCCTACCAGTTGGCACTCCGCGACCAGCCGCACAACGTCAAGGTCCTGCAGTACATCGCCATCGCCCTCTCCAAGACCGGCCGGGTCGAGGAGGCGGTGCGGCACTACCGGCGGGCCCTGGAGCTCGACCCCGCACTCGCGGGCGCCCATTACGGGCTGGCGTTCCTGATGCTGCGCCGCGGCGACGAGACCCGCGCGGTGCACCACCTGCGGGAGTTCCTCGCCCGACCGCCACGCGACGCCGAGATGGAACGGTGGGTGCACCACGCCCGCGAGACGCTCGGACGGCTCGAACGACAGCCCGCGGAGGAGGGATCCGCATGAGGTTGCTGCTGGGTGTCCTGTTGCTGGGCGGCGTGGCCGCGTGCGCCAACCTGCCGGTGACCGGTGACGGCGTGGTCGCCCTCGAGGTGACCGTGCCGGGTTCGTTGCTGCTGCCCGAGGGCGAGACCCGCGCGCTCACCGCCCGCGCCCTCGACCGCGACGGCACGGAGGTGGCCGCCACGATCCGATGGAGCTCCCCCGACACGACCGTGGCCGTGGACGAGGCGACCGGCGTCGTGACCGGGCTGGCACCCAGCGGCACCGGCCGGGTGCAGGCCTCCGTGGGCACCCTGCGTTCGGACCTCATCACCTTCACGCTGCAGCCCGCGCCCGGGAGCTGAGGCCCGCCTACCCGCGCGGTGGCCCGCGCACCGGAGTTCCGATGACGCCTGCCACCCTCAACGACCTGTTCTTCGACGCCACCGCGCGGCACCGCGGCCT
>CAZNOJ010000061.1:0-13259 GCA_964574665.1 uncultured Gemmatimonadaceae bacterium | reverse complement strand
TGCCGGCCCTCGAGGTCGTCGTGGTGTTCGACGAGTCGGCGGTGGGGCCGGGGGAGCGGAGCTTTGCCGACTTCGAGGCACTGGGTGCCGCCGCGGTGGCGCGCCACGCCGACTGGGAGACGCTGGCGCGGCAGGCCGCGCCCGACGACCTGGCCACGCTGATCTACACCTCCGGCACCACCGGGACGCCCAAGGGCGTCATGCTGTCGCACGGCAACATCGCCAGCAACGTGGTCGCCGCCCTCACCGTGCTCAAGCTGGCGCCCGGCGGCGAATGCCTCTCCTTCCTGCCGCTGTCGCACATCTTCGAGCGGATGGTCGGCCACTACACCATGCTGCAGGCCGGCCTGATCATCAACTACGCCAGCAACTTCGACCTGGTGGTGAGCGAGATGGGCGAGGTGCGCCCCACCTTCCTCGCGTCCGTGCCGCGACTCTACGAGAAGATCTTCGCCAAGGTGCTCGAGGGGGTGCAGGCGGGACCGTCGCTCCGGCGGGCGATCTTCGAGTGGGCGCGTGCCACCCGCAACCGACTGGTGGACTACCAGCTCGAGGGCAGCACGCCACCCTGGGCCCTGCGCATGGGCGGCGCGATCGCCGACCGCCTGGTCTTCCGCAAGCTGCGCATGCGGATGGGGGGCCGGCTCGAGTTCGCCGTGTCGGGCGGCGCCCCGCTCTCGCAGGACATCTGCCGGTTCTTCCTCGCCGCCGGCCTCCCGATCCTCGAGGGGTACGGCCTCACCGAGACCTCGCCGGTGATCACCGTCAACCCGCGCGACCGGATCAAGCCCGGCACGGTGGGCCCGCCGCTGCCGGGCGTCGAGGTGCGCATCGCCGAGGACGGCGAGATCCTCACCCGCGGCCCGCACGTGATGCAGGGCTACTACCACATGCCGGAGGCCACCGCGGAGGTGCTCGACGCCGACGGATGGTTCCGCACCGGCGACATCGGCGAGATTGACGCCGACGGGTACCTCCGCATCACCGATCGCAAGAAGGACCTGATCGTCACGGCCGGGGGCAAGAACATCGCCCCGCAGCCGATCGAGGCGCTCCTCAAGACCAATCCGCTGTTCGCCAACGCGGTCATGCTGGGCGACAAGCGGCCCTTCCCCGTGATGCTGCTCGTCCCCAACCACCCCGCGGTGGCCAAATGGGCGGCGGCGCAGGGACTCCCCGCCCTGCCGCCCGAGGAGCTGGTGACCCACGAGGCGGTCCGCGACCAGCTCGAGCGCGAGGCGCGCAAGTCGCTGCGCAACCTCGCCCAGTTCGAGACCCCGAAGAAGTTCCTCATCCTGCCCACCGACTTCTCGATCGCCGGCGGGGAGTTGACGCCCAAGCTGTCGGTCCGCCGCAAGGTCGTCGAGGAGCGGTGGCGCGAGCAGATCGAGGCGCTGTACCACGCCGCCGCCCCGTAGCACCGGCCCCACACCGGGCGTGGTCCCCGCGCGTCGCCGCGGCGGCCACGCCACGGGGGGTCCCAGGGGCGCCACCACAAGTCATTGCACTACAACAACTTGCGTGGATTTTCCGGGCCGGCCCGCGCTGGCACGGCCCCTGCCTCATCACGGGCACCCCCTGAGATGAGGCTCCGTTGCGCAGGAACATTGGTGTACTCGCGTCGCTCGCCCTCGTGGCCGCGCCCCTTTCGGGGCAGCTGGCCAACACCGGCGGCAGCGGCTGGTCGGTGAACGTCTTCACGGTGTCCACCAACAGCTGGTCGGGATGGTACAGCGCCTTCGCGCCGGCCGTCGCCCAGCCCGGCGTGTGGCAGCCGGCCTCCGGGCTGGCGCGCTGGATCTCCGCGTGGGACGATTACACCACCGTTCCCGGCGCTGGCGACTACGTCCACGGCAGCGATGCGAATGCGCGGTACCACTACCGCTTTCGCTACACCTTCCCCGATCCGCTCGGGGCCGGCCCGCTCGGCTTCACCGCGGGGTGGGACAACATCCTCAAGGGATTCCAGCTGAGCAACGGCGGCTTCCTGTCCCCGCCGAGCAGCTACCTGGTCGGCAGCACCGACCGCTCGGTGGATTCGCACTTCGGATTCTGCCGCAACGGCGACGCGATGCACAACACCGGCGAGGCGGTGTGCACCGCCGGCTTCACGGTGCCGGTGACGAACGGCGCCCAGTGGATGGAGCTCGAAGTGTGGGGTGACGGCCTGACCGACGGCCTCTGGCTGGCGTGGGACGAGGAGGAGCTGCCATCGGAGACCGTGCCGGAACCGGCCACGATGGCGCTCCTCGCCACCGGCCTCGCGGGCCTCGCCGGTTCCTCGCTCCGCCGCCGCCGCAAGCCCGAGGAACAGGAAACCGAGTAGCCACGGCCCGTCCCTCCCCCAGGGTCGTGCCAGAGCGGGTCGGGCCGAGAGGCCCGGCCCGCTCTGCGGTTCAGGCGATCAGCGGCGCCGCACCACCCAGGCCTCGGGCGCGGCTGCCACCAGCTCGTGTCCCGGCGATTCCGCTGGCGGCGTGCCCTCGCCCACGACCGCGAGCCCCGGCAACACGCTCGCGATGGCGTCGGCCACGAACGCCGCGGCATCCGCCCCCACTACCGCCCCCCGCAACATCTGGCGCTTGAGCGGCCACCGCGCCGCGCGGATCACGCTCACCGCACCGCCGGTGCCCACGGCAGGCGGCGGGTTGATCGCGACGACATGCACGCCGGGGAGGAGCGACTCGAGTGCGCCGGCCAGTGACCCGGCGCGGCCGGCGAGGGCCAGCCATCCCCCCGGTCCGGACAGGCCAAGCAACGCGACGGCCGCGGTGGCGTCAAACGCCGGGGGTGGCGGTGGCGTGGCCGCCGGGTCGGAACCGTCAAGGCGTGGCACCCCGTCGGTCCAAGCCGTGGTCCACCCGCACACCGGGCAGCCCAGATGCCCCGCCACCACGCGGCGACCGGCCATCTCGTCGGGGATGAGCACGAGGAACGCCTCCTCGTGGTCACCGGGACAGCGCAACAGGTCGGTCAGCTCGATGAACATCGGACCATTCCCCGCAGTTCAGGCGGGGCCGACGCGCAACATCTCGACCACGACGCGGGCGGGCCGCGTCACCACCCAGAGGATCGCCTCGGCGACGTCGTGCGGCCGCAGCATGCTGGCCCGGCTGGTGAACCCCTCGCGATGGTCCGGATCCACGGGATCCCAGACCGTGGTATCGGTGGGGCCGGGTGACACCAGCGAGCAGAGCACCCCGGTGCCCCGATACTCCTCGAGGAGCACCTCGTGCAGTCCTCGCGCGCCGAACTTCGAGGCGGAATAGGCCGCGTTCCCCGGGAAGGCGCGGGTGTCCGACACCGAGCCCACGAGGACGTGCCGCCCGGAGCCCCGGTTGCGCATCAGCGGCAGGAACGTCCGCGCCACCGCGAACGGTGCCTCCAGGTTGATGGCAAGTTGCTCGCGGAGGAGCTCGTCGCTGGTCTCCTCGAGTGGTGCCAGCAGGAAGGCCCCCGCGTTGCTGACAATGATGTCGGGGACCCCCCGGTCCGCCACGATGCGCTCCAGGCACTCGCCGCGCGCGCGGGCGTCGGCCAGGTCGCAGCGATAGTCCATGGCCCCCGCGAGGTCGGGAAGCGTGGAGCGCGACACCCGGATGACCCGGGCCCCCGACTCCGCGAGGCGCGCGGCGGTGACCGCCCCGATGCCGCGGGAGGCGCCCGTGACCAGGGCGAGGTGATCGGCGAGCGGCAGGGTCATCTCAGCGGCCCTCGTACACCACGTAGTTGCGCGGCGTCTCCCACAGCCGCACCCGCACCAGCGCGCCCTGCGGAATCCTGGGTGCCACCGCCTCCCAGATGAACACGGCAATGTTCTCCGCGGACGGCAGCCGGTCGCGGAACCAGGGCACGTCGAGGTTCAGGTTGCGATGGTCGAGGATCCGGTGGACGTGTTCGTCGAAGAGCTGCTTCAGCACGGCGACATCGAGCACGTACCCGGTGTCGGGGGCGATCTCCCCCTCGACCATCAGCTCGACCTCGTAGTTGTGGCCGTGATAGTTGGGGTTGTTGCACGGCCCGAACACCTCGGCGTTCCAGGCGTCGGAACGGGCCGGATTGTGGAGCCGGTGGGCGGCGTTGAAGTGACCGCGACGCACCACCATCGCGCGGGCCATCAGCAGCTCCGGGTCGGGGGGCAGATGTGCGAACGGCGCCGCTTCCGGTGAGGGAGAGCCGCGCCGCACGACCGTGACGATGGCGGGGAGGTGTGCTTGAAGCCCGGGGAGAAACGCTCGGCGCCCTCAGTCCGCCTTCCGTCTTCCCCGCTTCGGGGGCGTGACGTGCGGCAAATCATTTGGGCCCTTCCTCGGACATGTTGGCTCAAGTACGTATGGCTCCCCGCCACCGCACGGCCATGGATATAATACCCGTGGGTCCGGGGAGCGTCAATCGCGGTGCACGGGCCCCGCCGCGGCATCGCGGCGCCCCACGCCACCTCCACCACGTCGAGGCCCCGGTGCGCGACTTGTTGATCGGCTTCCTGCTGCTCGCCGGCTGGGGCGTGCTGCAATTCGGCACGGCCACGCGCTCCGGGTGGATCCACGTGCTGCTGATCGCCGGCGTGCTGCTGGTGATCCGCGGGATCGCGCTGCGCGGCGAGCCCGCATCGGGCAACGGCGCCTAGCGGGCCGCGGCCGCCACCCACGGCGACGCGATCCGGCGGCACGCGGCGCGCAGCACGTCGGGCGGCGCCACCATGGACACGCGCACGTAGCCCGCGCCGCCGGGTCCGAACCCGCTGCCCGGCGTGATGACGATCCGTTCCTCGGCCAGCAGCTGCTCGGTGATGTCCCAGTCCGTGCGCCCCTCCGGCACCGGGATCCAGAGATACATCCCCGCCGGCGGCGGGAGCACCCGCACGCCGGCGTCGGCGAACCCCGCCACCGCCGCCGCGAAGCGTGCCCGGTAGCCCTCGCGAATCCCGGCCGCGAGCGCCTCGGCGTGGGCGAAGGCGAACTGGCCGGCCCGCTGCACCACGGTGGGCACGCCGTAGCCCACCAGCGTCCGGTACCGGTTGAGGGTGGCGATCACGTCGCGCCGGCCGCACACGACGCCCAGGCGCATGCCCGCCATGGAGAAGTTCTTGGATCCCGAGTGGATCTCGATCGCCACGTCCCGCGCCCCGTCCACTTCGAAGACGCTCGGCGCCGGCTCCCCCTCGAGCACCAGTTCGCTGTAGGCGAGGTCCGAGATCAGGATGATGTCGTGCGCGCGGCAATACGCCACCGCGGCCGCCCAGTGCGCCAGGGTGGTGACCGCCCCGGTGGGATTGTTGGGGAAGTTGAGCAGGAGGAACTTGGCGCGCCGCGCGACCTCGGCGGGAATGGCGCCGAGATCGGGCCAGTACCCGGTGTCGGCCGAGACCGGGAGGCGCACCAGGTCGGCGCCGCTCGCGGCCACGGCGCGCTCGTACACCGGATACGCCACGTCGGCGATCAGCATCGCGTCCCCGGGCTCGCAATACGCCGCGACGAGGTTGGCCAGCGCTTCCTTGGCTCCGGCGGTGGGCACCACCTCGGCCGGGATGTCGAGCGCCACCCCGAAGCGCCTGGCCATGTAGCCCGCGAACGCCTCGTGGAACGCCCGTTCCCCCGCCATGGCCGGGTACCCATGCGCCGTGGTGTCCTCCACCGCGGCCTGGAACGCGTCCATCAGGGACCGCGGCATCGGCTGGTCGGGAGAGCCGAGCGACAGGTCGAGCACGCGGTGGCTATCGGCCTCCACGGCGCGCTTCTTCTCGATCAGGGTCGTGAAGACGTACGGCGTGATGGACTGGAGGATCCTGGTGGGCGCGGGCACGGGAACCTGCCGGGAGGTGAGACACGGAACGCGGACGTCCGCAAGCTAACCGGCCCGGCAGCCCACGGCATCCGTGCGCCGCCCGCTACGCCCTGCCGCTGAGGTCCGGCCGCAGTGTGGCCGCCTCGCGGAGATAGACGTGGCTCGGCTGTGCGCCATTCCAGTGGCGCTGCACGTGGAGCAGCACCCGCACGCAGCGCGGCAATCCATGCGGCACCGCGATCTCGGTGGTGCAGAGCAACGGCACGGCGTCCCAGCCCGCGATGCGGGCCGCCTCCGCCGGGAAGGCCGCGCAGAGGTCGGGCGTCACGGTGAAGATCGCCGAGATCACCTCGCCAGGACGGAGGCCGTTGTGGCGCTCGAGTGCCCGCACCAACTCCACGACAGCCGCCTCGATCTCCGCGGGCAGGTCGGCCGGCACGGAGGTGGCCCCGCGGATCGCCCGGACCGTCGGCACCCGGAGCGCGCGCGTCACCGCCTGGCGCCACGTCATGCGGCCACGACCTGCGTGGCTGCCCGGCGACGCACCAGCACGAAGGTGGTGCGGTTGTCGGACGCGTCGGCGATGTCGCGGGCAATCACCACCAGGCCGTAGCGCTCCGCCGCCTCGGCCGGCGCGATGGCCGCCCGCGTCCAGTCGCGATCCGCGGCGATGGCGCGGGCCGCGCCGGCCGTGTCCCCCACGGCGCGCGGGGCCAGCCGGCGGGCCGAAAGCCAGCGGGCACATTGCGCCAGCGCCACCGGATGGGATTCGGCCCAGCGCAGCGAGCGGAGCTCGGCACCGGGCAAGGCCATCAGGCAATGCGCGATCCGCTGGTCGAAGCGATCCACTTCGTGCAGCTCCTCGCGCGCGGCGAGCGCGGCCACGGCCTCCTCCACCGGCCCGACGATGGTGTTCCAGACCGGCAGCAGGCCGGCATCCACCCGCCCCGCCGCCACCGCCGCGGTCACCGCGCCGAAGTCGGCGCAACCGAGCGACCGGGCCTCGGGTACGCGGTGATGCACGGCAAGGTGGCTGTGGGCGCCGGGGGCGCCCTGATACGCGATCCGCATGACCTGCTCCATGGGCGTGAAGAAAAACAGAAGCGGCCCTCTCGAGCGTCGTGTGGGCCGCGGGGGTCGTGGTTGCGCACGATTACTACTGCACAAGCCGACCCGGGGCCCTCGTGTCAAAGAAGGCCGCAAAAAACACCGGGAGGCGATAGCAGTGCGTCATGGAACCACGTTACCCAAGGCAGGCGGAAGCCGTCAAGGGGTCGGCAACCCGTGCCGCGATGGCGTGGCCCGCAACACCGTGTTGGCCAGGTGTGCGAGCGAGGCCCGCCAGGCCAGCCACCCTGCCGCGGCGAGCACCGGCCATCGCCAGGGCCCGAGGGGCAAGGCGGCAGCGCCCAGGAGCACCAGGGCCAGGATGGCCCGAGTTGCGGTCGCCGCCGGATAGGCCACATCGGTGGAATCGTTGCGGAGCGCCTCCACCCGGAGGCCGCGGCGGCGGCGCGACCCCACCACGGTGACCAGGTCGCCCTCGCCGAGCGAGACGGTCCGCGGGAAGACCAGCGCGGTATCCCCCACCCAGAACCGGGTGTCGGGCGGCTCGGCCCCGCCCCGCCAGCGGGTGGCGGAACGGGTCAGCTGGCGTACCGATCCGGTGAGCAGCTGCAGGTTCATCATCGCCGACGATATTTCCCGTAGATTCGTGGTGGCCGCTGCGCCGGGTCACACCACCTTGCGCCAAGGGCGCCGGGAATCCGTCATGCCAGAGCTCGACTCCGCCGCGTTCGATGCCGCCTTCCTCGCAGCCTACACCGAGCTGCGGCGGCTCGCTGCGCACATGCAGCGGCACGATCCAGCGGCCACCCTCGACCCGACGGGCCTCGTCAACGCTGCCTGGCTCAAGCTGTCGAGCACCCCGGCGCTGGCCGACACCTCGCCCCTCCACTTCCGCCGCATCGCGGCCCGGGCCATGCGCCAGGTGCTGGTGGAGGCCGCCCGCCGACGGCATGCCAACAAGCGGGGGGGACAGGACGTGGTCAACATCACCCTCGATGACCAGGTCGCCGACGGTCCCGTGATGGCCGACGACATCCTCGCCCTCCACGATGCGCTCGACGCACTCGCCCGGATCCATCCTCGACCCGCGGCCGTGGTCGAGGCCCGCTACTTCGGCGGCCTCACCACCCTCGAAGTGGCCGAGAGCCTCTCGATCAGCGAGGCGACGGTGCTGCGCGACTGGCGCACCGCCCGCGCGTGGCTGGCCAGCGCGCTGCACGGGGCTTCGTGACGACCGGGCCGTGGGACCGCCTGCAGGCCCTGCACGAGGAGGGCATCGCGCTCAGCGCCAGCGAGCGGCCGGCATTCCTCGCCCGCGTGGCGCGCGACGACCCGCAACTCGCCGCCCGCCTCCGCGACATGCTCGAGCGTGGCGACAGCCCCTCCCTGCTCGACCGGGGCGTGGACCACGCGGCGCGCACCCTGTGGGCTGACGGCCGCCTGCCCGACGTGATCGGCCCGTACCGCATCGTGCGCCTCCTCGGCGAGGGCGGCATGGGCGTGGTGTACCTGGTCGAGCGCACCGACGTCGGGGGCCAGGCCGCCCTCAAGTTGCTGCGCGATGCGTGGATCTCGCCGTCGCGCCGCGAGCGGTTCGCGGCCGAGCAGCGGGTACTGGCCCAGCTCTCCCATCCAGGGATCGCCCAGCTCCGCGATGCCGGCACGCTGCCCGATGGCACCCCGTGGTTCGTGATGGAGTATGTGGAGGGTGAGCCGATCACCAGCTACTGCGCCGCGCGACAGCGCACCGTGACGGAGCGCCTCCGCCTGGTGCGGCAGGTGGCGGAGGCGGTGCAATTCGCGCATGAGCACGCCATCCTGCACCGCGACCTGAAGCCGAGCAACGTGCTGGTCACTGCGAGCGGCGCGGTGAAGCTGGTGGACTTCGGCATCGCCAAGCAACTCGATGCCTCGGGAGAGGCGCCGGATCGCACCACCACCGGGCTGCGAATGATGACCCCCGCCTATGCCGCGCCCGAGCAGTGGAGCGGCGGGCCGATCGGCGCGCGAACCGACCTCTACGCGCTGGGCGTGATGCTGCACGAGCTGCTCACCGGTCGGCAACCCTGGTCGGACGCCACCGGCACCGAGGCGGAGCAGCTGGCCGCGCGGCTGCGTCCCGCGCCGCGGCCGTCCGAGCACGCCACGTCGCCCACGGCGGCCCCCGGCCGTGCCGCCTGGCAGGAGCTCGACGTGCTGGTGGGCACCGCCATGCATCCGGACCCGGAGCGACGGTATCGCACCGCCGATGCACTGATCCGCGACCTCGACCACTACCTCCGGGGCGAGCCGCTCGAGGCACGGCCCGATTCGCTGGGCTACCGGACCTCGCGCTTCCTGCGGCGCAACTGGGCATCGGTCTCGCTGGCGAGCGTGCTCCTCGTCGCCGGCATCGGGCTGTCGGCCTGGTACGCCGTGCGGCTCGACCGGGCCCGCGACGTGGCGGTTGCCGAGGCGGCACGCACGGCGCGGATCCAGCGCTTCATGCTGTCGCTCTTCCAGGGTGACGGCGGGGGCGCCGGCCCCGCCGAGTCGCTGCAGGTGCGCACCCTGCTCGATCGCGGCGTGCGCGAGGCCGCGGCCCTCGATGCCGAGCCGCTGGTGAAGGCCGAGCTGTTCCTCACCCTGGCCGGGCTGCAGCAGCAGCTCGGGCGCAACGCCGAGGCCGACACGCTCATCACCATGGCCCTCGCCACGCGACGCGCGGAACTCGGGCCCGACCATCCGGATGTCGGCAGCGCCATGGTGGCACTGGGCGAGCTGCGGATCCACCAGGCGCGCCTGGAGGATGCCGCCCCGCTGCTCCGCGACGGCGCGGCACTTGTGGAGCGGGGCCTGCCGGCCACCGATCCGCGGGCGATCGCCGCCCGCACCGCCCTCGGGCTCCTCCACCAGGAGCGCGCCGAGTGGCCCGAGGCGATCGCGGCGCAGGAAGAGGTGCTGCACCGCCTCGACCTCCTTGCCGACACCAGCGTGGAACGGGGCCACGCCCTCGTGCAACTGGGCTCGTCGCACTTCTACGCCGGCAACCTCGACGCCTCCGATTCCCTCAACCGCCAGGCCATGGCGATCTACCGTCGGCGCGTGGGCGATGAGCACCCGCTCGTGGCCGACGCGCTCATCAACCTGGGGGCCGCGGAGTTCGAGCGGGGACGCTACGCCGCCGCGGAAGGGTATTACCGCGAGGCGGTCGCGCGCGTGGAGCGGTGGCACGGTGCCGACCATCCCGCCACCGCGTCGGCCCTCACCATGCTGGGGCGGGCGCTCAACTTCCAGTCGCGCGATGCCGAGGCCACCGCGGTGCTGTCCCGGGCGCTGGCCGTGCAGGAACGGGCCTTCGGCCCCAATCACCCCCGCGTGGCGTCGGTGCTGAACGACCTGGCCACGATCGCCATGCGCAATGGTCGCTCTGCCGAGGCCCAGGCGATGTGGCAGCGCACCGAGGGGATCTACCTGGCGATCCACGGCGAGCACCACTGGCTGCTCGGCGTCGCCCGCTCCAATCTCGGCACCGTGCTGATGCGACAGGAGCAGTTCGTGGCGGCCGAGCGCTACCTGCGCCAGGCGGTGTCGCTCTTCACGGAAAGCCAGGGCGCGAGCCACCTCAACACCGGCATCGCGCGGATCAAGCTGGGGCGGGCCCTGCTGGGGCAGCGGCGGTGGCGGGAGGCCGTGGCGGAATCCGGGGCGGGACTCGCGGTGCTGACCGCACTCAAGGAGGCGCCGCAGGGGTTCATTGACGCCGCGAAGACCGACCTCGTCGCCGCGCACGAGCAGCTGGGTGATCGCGCGGCGGCCGCCCGGTTCCGCTGAGGCGCGCACACCCCCGCCGCCGGTGGGCGTCGCGGCCTAGATCTCCCAGTTGGACAGCACCACCCCCGCTGGGTCGGGCTCGGGATAGCCGGCGAGCGTCATGCGCAGGTCCGTCCACTGCACCCGCCACCCCGTCCCGATCAGCGCCGCATAGAGCGCCGCGGCAGAGCCCTGGCAGCGCACCACCACCTGTGGCTGCCGAAGCCGGCCGGCCTCCGCCACCACCGCATCGAGCACGGCGACCGCCGCCTCCGTGTCGCGAGCCACCAGCTTGAGCACCCGGAGCTCCTCATGCCCGCGCGATTGCGCCAGCGGCACCGCGTGCCACACGGCATGGCCGGCGAGGACGCCGCCACGCTCCACTGCGGCCAGGCCGCCGAGTGACAGGTCGCGGGTGAGGGCCACCTCGCGTTCATAGCGCCGTCCCGGCGCGATCTCCTCCGTCAACGCGGCACAGCGGGCGAGCAAGGCCTCACCGCCGGTGGCGAGGGTGAGATGGTCAGATGCAGGGGACGCGGCGAGGAGGTCGCGCCGGAGCGAGACGGTGAGGGGGCCCGGCAGGAAGCCGAGGCGCGAGTAGAACCCGATGTTGTCCACCGTCCGCGGCATGGTCTCGAGACCGATGATGGTGCAGCCCGCCGCCTTGAGCCACGCCACGCCGGCCTCGACGATGGCGACACCCAGTCCCTTCCCCTGCCGGTCCGGGCGCACCGCGAGCGGCCCCATCCACCCCTCGATCCCGCTCTGGTGCGCCAGGTTGAAGGCGATCACCTCGCCGCGGCCGTCGCGCCAGAGCATGGCCCCGGCCCCGGCGTTGGCCAGGGCGAAGCGCCAGACGGCGGGATTGAGGAACGGCACCCGGACGCCCTGCAGGCCGTCGCGACGGTAGCGATCGGTGAAGGCGTCGGAGAACAGCCGGTTGATGGCCGGGATGTCCGTCGCCGCGATCGGCTCCGGGCCGATCACGCGATCGTCACTCCGCCACATGGCGCTGCTCCGGCAGGTCGGACACCAGCGTGCTCACTCCGCGTTCCGGATCGTAGTGCACCTGCACCACGCGGTCGAAGGCATCGCGCAGCCCTTCGATGTGCGAGATCAGGATGACCTGCGGGAACCGATCGGCCAGGGCGCGCAGCAGCTCCACCACCGCGAGGCGGCGCTCCTCGTCGAGCGAGCCGAAGATCTCGTCGAGCACCAGCAGCGAGAGCGGCTGTCCGGCGCGATCGGCGATCATCTCCGAGATGGCCAGCCGGAGCGACAGGTGGAGCACGTCCTCCTCGCCACCGGAGATCACCGGCTTGGCCTCGCCGTCCTCCACCACGGTGGCGCGATACTCATCATCGAGTTCCAGGTCGTCGTAGCGGCCCCTGGTGAGCACCTGCAGGAAGCCCGAGGCGCGCTCACGCAGGTCGGGCCGCATCTGCTGGTTGAGCTCGACGCGGAGTTCCCCGAAGGCGCGGTCGAGTTCGTTCCAGCGGGTCAGCTCGGCGCCGAGGAAGCTGGCGCGCTGGGCCTTGGCCGCGCGATCCGCCTGGCGCGCCACCGCCGAGGCACGGGCCGTGCTGGCTGCCTCGAGCGCGGCCATCGCACGCGCCAGCGCCACTTCGGCGGCCTGCAGGTCGCGGCGGTGCGCCATGACCTGGGCCTCGAGGGCGGCGAAGGCCTCGGCGTCCCATGCCACCGCGACGAGCCGGCGATCGAGTTCGGCGAGGGCGGCCTCCGCGGCCGCCGCGTGCAGCTCGGCGGTGGCGGCCTCCGGCCCGAGCGTGGCAGCGCGCTGGGCCAACCCGGCCAGGATGTCATGCTCGCGACGGACCGGCTCGAGCGCCATGAGCGCCGCGCGCACCGCGTCATGCCGGGTCGCGTCGTACTGGGCCGCGGGTCCCTGCAGCGTCGCGTCGAGACGCGCCAGCTCGGCCCCGAGCTGCCCACGCTCCTTCTCGATCGCCTCGCGACGCCGCAGCTGGCCTTCGGCGGTGGCATGGGCGGCGGTCGCCTCCTGCACCGCCTGCTCCCGCACCGCGAGGTCGCGTTCCAGGGTGACAATCTCCTCGGGCAACGCCTTGAGCTGCTCCACGCGCTGGCGATAGTAATTGCCGCTGGCCTCCACCTCCTGGAGCTGTGCCTCGAGCAGCGCCGTGGTGTGCTCCGCGTCCGTGCCCAGGGGGCGCTGGCACAACGGGCACTTGCCGTCCGGTCCCGCCTCGGCGATTACCCGCATCTGCTCCCGCAACTCCTTGTACCGGTCGCGATAGAAGTCGAGCTTGGTGGTCGCCTCCTGGGCATCCTGCGTCCACGCGGTCCGGCGCTCGGCGAGGCGGCGTGCATGGCTGTCGCGCGCCGCGGCGGCGGTGCCGCGGGCCTGCAGGCGCACGGACACGTCGGCTGCAGAGGCCAGGGTGGCGGCCTCGCGCCCGAGTTCCTCCAGCCGCGCCGACACCTGGTCGCGCCGCGCCACGACCTGGCTGCGCTCGGTCACGGCGGCGGCGGCCTGGTCGAGTGCCTCGCGCTCGGCCACCAGGTCCGCCCATGGTGCCAGTTGTGCCGCGAGCGGTTCGCGCCGCCGCTCCGCCTCCAGCGCGGCGAGCAGCTCC
>CAZNOJ010000060.1:10784-15635 GCA_964574665.1 uncultured Gemmatimonadaceae bacterium | reverse complement strand
TCGACGCCGGCGCCGCCATCCTGGTGCAACCCACCAGCGAGCCTGCGGCGGCGCGGGCGGCGATCGCCTCGGCGCCCGAGCCGGCGGGGGCGACCCGCTATTCGGCCGGCCTCCGCGCCGCCGCGCAGCTGCTCGCGGCCGAGCCGCTGCCCGGCGAAATCGTGCTGGTGACCGACCTGCAGCAGACGGGATTGGCGGCAGCGAGCGCACCGGCGCTTCCCGCAGGGACGCAGTTGGTCACGGTGGCGGTGCCACCGACCTCGCGCGACAACGCGGCGGTGGTGTCGCTGGAGGTGGAGCCCGTGCCCGGTGGTGCCGCGCGTCGTGCGGTGGTGGCCGCGCGACTGGCGCATTACGGCGGGACCGCGACGCGCGACGTGGAGGCCACGCTCGAGGTGGACGGCCGCGTGGCGAGCACCGCGCGCGTCAGGCTTCCGGCCACCGGCACGGTGCGGGTCACCTTCGACACGGTGGCGCTGTCGCGCGCCGAGGTGCGGGTGCGCGTGGCGCTCACGCCCGACGGGCTGCCATCGGACGATGCCTACCACGCGGTGGTGCCGGCCGAGGTCACCACGCGGGTGGCCCTGGTGACGACACCGGATGCCCGCCCCGAGGAGTATCGCTACCTGCAGCAGGCCCTCGGCATCGGCCGCGACCCGGCGTTCGAGGTGGAGCGCATCACGCGGCTCGACCAGTCGGTGATCGCACGCAGCCGCGCCATCGTGCTGATGGACGTGGCCCCGCCCGGTGGGGCGGTGGGCACTGCCCTCGCCGAGTGGGTCGCAGCCGGCGGCGGGCTGGTGCTGGTGCCCGGCGAGCGGATGGCGGAGCGACGGGCCGCGCTCGAGGTGGTGCCGGCCGAGCTGCGCGGCTCGCGGCAACGGAGCAGCGGCGCCGTGCTCGGCAGGCCGCTCAATTCGCACCCGGCCCTCGCCGCCTTCCAGGGCCAGGACGACGACGGCTTCGGCGCGCTCCGCATCCGGCGCCACAACCTGGTGGAACCGGTGGAGGGTGCATCGGTGCTGCTGCGCTACGACGACGGCGCGCCGGCGATCATCGCCGGCACGCGGGGTTCCGGTCGCACGGCCGTGGTGGCGATCCCGCTCGATGGACGCCGCGGAGACTTCCCGTTGCAGCCGGCGTTCCTGCCGTTTGCCCGGGGGCTGGTGGGATGGGCGGCGGCGGCACGGGCCGGGGCACTGGCGCTGGCGAGCGGCGAGGCGTGGCTGGCGCCGGCCGAGCTCCGGTCGCCGCTGGTGCGCGCCCCGAGCGGCGAGGTGCTGCGCCCCGCGACCGGGTCGCGGTTCGTCACCTTGCGCGAGAGCGGGATGCACGAGGTGCACGACGGACGGAGCGGAGGGATGCCCACGGCGGTGCTGGCCGTCAACGCGCCCCCGGGTGAGAGCGACCTCACTCCGCTCGACGCCGGCGAGTTGCTCCTCGGCGCGGGCGAGCTGCCTCCGGCGGTGGCACTGACCGGCTCGGAGATCCGGGTCGCCAGTGAAGCGCGACAGCAGGGCTGGCGCTGGGTCCTGCTGGCACTCCTCGGTATTCTCCTCGTAGAGGTGGTGGTCGCCTCCCGAGGGTGGCGCGGGATCTCGGCCCAAGGGCCGGTGGGGGCGACCCCCCAGGAGCGTGGATCATGAGCGGCATTCCTCTCGAGCAGGGCGACTGGGGCGGCGCGGTCACGGGGCTCCGCGCGGCGATGGCACGCGCCCGCGCGCGGTGGCGCCGCCGGGTGCTGCTGGAAGGGGCCGCCCGCGTGGTGATGGCCACCGTGCTCCTGCTGGTGCTCGGCGTGGTCGCCACCACCGTGTTCCAGGTGAACCCGACCGGACTCAACGTGCTGCGCGCCGTGTTCGTCACCGGCGTGCTCGCCGCGATCGCCTTCTGGCTGGTGCGCCCGGTCGTCCGTCGCATCAGCGATGCCCGCCTGGCCCGGTACCTGGAGGAGCGCGGCGGGGCGCTGCACGAGACGGTGATCACCGCGGTGGACGCCACGGCGCCGCACCACGACGTGCCGCCGTCGCCGGCCCTGATCCGCCGCCTCGCCGAGCGCGCCACGCGCATGGTGGACGATCTCGGCGAGGGCGCGGCAATCGAGCGGCCGTTGGTGCGTCGCGCGCTGGGGCAGCTGCTGGTCACCGTGGCGCTCGCCCTGGCCGTGCTGTTGTTCGGGCCGGCGTCGTGGCGCGATCTCGCCCGCGGCTTCCTGGTGCCGTGGACCCCCGCCGAGGCGGTGGTGCCGGCCCGCAGCATCGCGGTGCAGCCCGGCGACCGGACCGTGCCGCGCGGGTCGTCGCTCGACATCCAGGCCACCGCGCACGGCTTCGTCCCCGGCGATGCCGTGCTCCACTATCGCGCCGATGGCAGCACCGAGTGGCAGGCGCTGCCCATGATCCCGGACTCGGCCGGCGCCTTCTCGGTGCGCCTGTTCGACCTCGACTCGTCGCTGGTCTACGCGGTGGAGGCGGGCGAGATCCGTTCGCGGGAGCACCGCGTCACGGTGACCGACCTGCCGGCCGTGCGGCGCGTGGGGCTGATGCTCGACTACCCGGAGTACACCGGCCTCGAGACCGAGGTGATCGAGGAGGGTGGCGATGTCGCGGCGGTGGTGGGCACCACGGTCGAGGTGCGCCCCGCGGTCACGATGCCGGTGGGTCGCGCCGAGCTGCGGTTCGACGACGGCACCCGGTTGCCGTTCGTGGTGGGCGATTCGCTGGCGCCGGTGGCGCGGTTCCGGCTCCGGAAGAGCGGCTTCTATACGATCGACCTGTACGCCCCGGACGGGACCCTGGTCCCCGGCACGGTGCGCTGGGCGATCGATGCCCTCCCGGATCGGCCGCCCGTGGTGCGGATCACCGAGCCGGGCCGCGACACGCGGGCCACCAACGTGGAGGAGGTGTCGCTCGCGATCGCGGCCGACGATGACTACGGAGTGCAGCGATTCGCGCTGCGCTACTCCGTCAATGGCGGGCCGGAGCACGCCATCACCCTCGGCGAGGGATTCGGTCCCGGCACCCTCACGCCGCGCGGCGTGCACACCCTCTTCCTCGAGGAGCTGTCGCTCAAGCCGGGCGACCTCGTGGCGTATCATGCCGTGGCCACCGATGGCGCGGGCAACAGCGCCAAGAGCGACATCTACTTCGTGGAGATCCGGCCCTTCTCGCGCAACTACCGCCAGGCGGAGCAGGGCGGTGGGGGCGGCGGCGGGGGCGGCGGTGGAGGGGGTGGCGAGCAGCCGGGCGACCTGTCGCGCCAGCAGCGCGAACTGATCGTCGCGACCTTCAACGTGCAGCGCGACAGCGCCACGCTCTCGGCCGCGCGGCGGACCGAGGATGCGAGCACCGTGGCGGTGGGCCAGGAGCGGCTCCGCGATCGGGTGCGCGAGCTCTCCTCCGAGATGCAGCAGCGTGGTGCGGCCGCGGTGGATTCCACCTTCGTGGAGATCAAGGCCGCGCTCGACACGGCCGGCACCGCGATGTCCGCCGCGGTGGACTCGTTGCGCGCCGGGGCCCTGGGCGGCGCGCTCCCGGCAGAACAGCGCGCGCTGCAATTGCTGCAGCGCGCCGAGGCGCTGTACCGCGACGTGGAGCTGCAGTCGGGTGGCGGTGGTGGGGGCGGCGGCGGAGGCGGTGGGGGCGCGCAGCCCGAGGACCTCGCCGACCTCTTCGAGCTCGAGACCGATCGGATGCGCAACCAGTACGAGGCGGTGCAGCGCGAATCGTCGGCGCCGCCCGAAGCGGCGCGCGAGGTGGACGAGGCGCGTGAACGGCTGCGCGACCTGGCGCGCCGACTCGAGCAGCAGAACGAGCGCGAGCGCCGCATGGCGCAGGCGCTCTCCGAGCGGATGGCGCAGAACGGCGGCGGCAGCTCGGGTGGCGGCGAGTCGGGCGGTGGCGGTGCGGCTGGCGCCAGCGGCTCCCCGTCGGCGGGCGGTGGCGGCACGGCGCAGCGTCGTTTCGCGGAGGAGGCCGAGGCGGAGGCACGGCGGCTGGAGCGCCTGGCCCGGGAACGCAACACGCCCGAGCTGGAACAGGCGGCGCGCGAGGCGCGCCAGGCGGCCGACGCGCTCCGTCGAGCGGCCAGTGGCGACCGGGGCCAGGGTGAGGACGCCCTCGAATCGCTCCGCAGCGCCGCGCGCACCGTCGAGGGTGGCCAGGAGTCGAGCGCACGCCGCGAGGCGGAGCGCCTCGCCGCCGAGGCGGCGGAACTGACCCGGGAACAGGCGGAGTTCACCCGCGACGCGGCGACCCTGCCGCCGCTCAACAACCCGTCGCGGGCGGGCACCATGCGGCGGCTGCAGCAGGAGGCCACCGCGCAGGCCAGGGACGCGCGCGAGCTCGGCGAGGCCATTGATCGTGCGGCGCGCGAGACCGGCGCCACCGACCCGCGCGCCGCGGCGGCTCTCGGCGAGGCCGCCCAGCGTCTGCGCGATTTTCAGGTGCCGGAGCGGATCCAGCAGAGCGGCCAGTTGGTGGGCGACGACCGCTTCGCGCCGCAGTCGGTGCGGCAGTTCAACGAGGAGATCGGCCGGGTGCTGGGCGAGGTGCGCGACCAGGTGGGCCGTGCCGCCCAGGCGATCGGCACCTCGGCCGAGCGGCGCGAGGAGCGCGCCCTGGAGAACGCGCGCGAGCTGGTGCGCGGCATGGAGGCGATGCGCGACCGCGGCGAGGCGGCGGCGCGCGCAGGGCAAGAGGGACAACAGGGCGACGGGCGACAGGGACAGCAGGGTGACGGGCAACAGGGACAGCAGGGTGACGGGCAACAGGGACAGCAGGGCGACGGGCGCCAGGGACAGCAAGGCGACGGGCGACAGGGGCAGCAAGGCCAGGGACAGCAAGGCCAGGG
>CAZNOJ010000060.1:0-10684 GCA_964574665.1 uncultured Gemmatimonadaceae bacterium | reverse complement strand
CAGGACGGCGATGGGCAGGGGATGAACGGGACCGCCCCCGGCCGCGGCATCGGCCGCGTGGACGGTGGCGCGATGCCGGGTGGGGCGACCGCCGCCGGCGGCGATGCCCGCCAGCTGTCGCGCGAGGTGCAGGTGCGGCTCCGCGACGCGGAGGCGCTGCGCAACGACCTGCGCGAGCAGGGGATCTCGATCCAGTCGCTCGACGAGGCCATCGCGACGATGCGGCGACTGCAGCAGGACCGCGTGCTGGGTGACCCGGTCGAGATGGCCCGCCTGCAGCAGGAGGCGCTCGAATCGCTGCGCCAGGCCGAGTTCGACCTCTGGCGCCGCGCCGGCGGCGGCGAGGGTGGTCGCCCGGCGGTGGGCGATCCGTCACGCGTCCCGCCGCGCTATCGCCAGCTGGTGGAGCAGTACTTCCGGGCGATCGCGCGGGATCGGCCCTAGGCACACCGGCAGGCCTCTGCCGTCGGGTCGCCGCGATCCGAGGGCATCAGGTGTCACGAATCTCGACGGATCGCCAGCGCCGGGCCTGCGGGGGCGACGGTCTCCTTCTGGTCCGGCGCGCCGCACTTGCCCCCCGTGCATGATCTCCTCGCCGGCGACTCGTGGCAGGACCCGGCACCCACCCGGCGCGCGGCCATCGCGCCGCAGGCCGCGCCACAGCAGGGTTCGCGCCGGATCGCCGCGGGCGTGTCACCGGCGCCACACCGTGCGCGGAGGGGGTATGGCTCCAACGGCACACCCGGGCCGGGCGGGTAGGCTGTGGCCCGACCGCCACGTCGGGCCGCCGCGCGGTGGAAGGGAAATTGCGTGATGCGCTGGTCCCGCTCACTGGGCCGACGATGATCACCACGCAGACCACAACTGACGCGCTCTGGAGCCGCTGGCGTGACGGCGGTGACGTTGAGGCACGACGCGAACTGCTGGGCCGCTACATCGGCCTGGTCCACCATGCGGCGCGCGAAGTGGCGCCGCGCGTGCGCGATGCGGTCTCGCTGGAGGAGCTGTTCTCCGCCGGGGCGCTCGGCCTGCTGCAGGCGATGGAGGGATTCGACCCGGGCCGCGGCCTGGCGTTTTCCACCTTCGCCATGCGACGGATCCGCGGTGCCA
Organism: uncultured Gemmatimonadaceae bacterium; assembly: GCA_964574665.1. GTDB lineage: Bacteria > Gemmatimonadota > Gemmatimonadetes > Gemmatimonadales > GWC2-71-9 > Palsa-1233. Next base: position 9,574 of record CAZNOJ010000060.1, on the reverse strand, counting down.
TCCTCGATGAGCTGCGCTCGCGCGACCCGCTGTCGCGCGCCGATCGTGCCCACCTGCGCCGCCTCGATGGCGCGGTCGCCGAACTCGAGCAACGCCTCGGTCGCGCGCCGCATTCGTCGGAGGTGGCGGGCTTCCTGGGCGTGGACCACGAGACGGTGGCTCGCATCCGCCAGCGCACCGCGGTGGTCGGCTCGGTGTCCATCGAAGGCGAGCCGGGGGCCCGCTCCCTGGCCGACCGCCTCGGCGACGAACGGTCCGGGATCCACGAGGAGCTCGACGTGGCGGAGCGCTCGGGGGCGATCCAGGCCGCCCTCGGCGCCCTGCCGCCTCGCGAACGGCTGATCCTGTCGCGCTCCTACTTCGAGGAGCGCCCGCTCCGCCAGATCGCCAAGGAGCTCGGCGTCACCGAGTCCCGGGTCTGCCAGCTCCGCGCCCAGGCCCTCTCGCGGTTGCGCCGCAACGCCGACCTCGCGGCGGTGATGGCGAGCTGACCGGGTGGCCGAACCCCCGACACCGCAACGTGTTGAGAGTTGGTTGAACCAGGACCGTTAGATTTGCCGGCGTTCTCCCTCCGCTGCCTGGGGACCGCCGCCGATGCACCACGCCTTCCATGCCCTGGTGGACTACGCCGGGCTCTTTCCCCCCGCCTCGTGCAGCATGGCCGAGGCGGTGTCCCGCTATGCGTCGTACCGCGAGGGGCCGGACCAGGCGATGCTGGGGCGCTTCGTGGTGGCCGCCCTGCGGCTCGAGGAGCTCGGCGAGGAAGTGGTTCGGGCCGGCCTGCTCGCACCCCGGCGCCCGTGGGAGCTCGCCGTGGTGTTCGGGGCACACCATCCCGACGACCTCGCCCGGATCGACCGCTTCGGGGTGCGCCATCCCGAAGGCTTCGTGATCCGCGCGGTCGAACTCAAGGTGGCCGCGCCCGGCGAGGTGGCCGTGGTTGCGGGGCGGCTCGATTCACGCTGGGAGCAGTATCTCGAGGTGCCCCACCAGCTGCAGTACGGCAAGCTGATCCGCGCCATCGCCGAGGTGGGCGCCGGTGCCAAGATCCGCACCGGAGGCACGGTCCCCGAGGCGTTTCCGTCGCCGCGCGTGCTGACCCGCTTCCTGATGGCGGTCACCCGTCACGGCGTGCCGTGGAAGGCCACCGCGGGACTGCACCATCCCTGGCGCGGCAGCTACCCGCTCACCTATGCGCCCGACAGCGAGCGGCACGACATGCACGGCTACCTCAATGTCCTGCTCGCTGCCGCGTTGCTCCGCGGCGGCGCGGAGGGCGAGGTGGCGGAGGCGGTGCTGGTGGAGTCGGATCCGCGGGCGTTCGTGCACGACGGTGATGCCATCCGGTGGAACGGGATGCGGATCACCCTCGACGACCTCGCGGCGGCGCGGGTGGACGGCTTCCGCGGGTTCGGGTCCTGCTCCTTCCGTGAACCAGTTGACGAACTGACCCTCGGGGCCACGGCATGACGGACGCACTCGACCGCAGCCACGACCCGGCGCGCACCTCCTGGGTCGAGAGCGCCAACGGGCATCCGGAGTTCCCGATCCAGAACCTGCCATACGGTGCCTGCGAGGAAGGGCTGCTCGTGGCGATCGGTGACCAGGCGCTGCTGCTCCCCGAGGCGCTCCGCGCCGGCTGGGGCGAGGGGCTTGGCCTCGACCACGGCGAGTTCGAGGTGCCGTTCCTCAACGTCTTTCTCTTCCGCGAGCCCGCGACCTGGCGCGCCACGCGCCTGGCGCTGTCCGATGCCCTGTCCGATCCGGCGTGGGAGCCGCGGCTCCGGGGCGCCCTCCGGCCGATTGCCGGGCTGGAGCTGCAGCTGCCCTGCAACGTGGGTGACTACACCGACTTCTATGCCTCGGTGCACCACGCGTCCCATGTCGGCGCGCTGTTCCGCCCCGATCAACCGCTGCTGCCCAACTACAAGTGGGTGCCGATCGGCTACCACGGTCGCACCTCGACGTTGTTGCCGGATGGCAGCGCGATCCGACGCCCGCGCGGCCAGGTGCGCCCGCAAGGCGCGGAGGCGCCGGAGTTCGGTCCCACGCGGGCGCTCGACTACGAGCTGGAGCTCGGCCTCGTGGTCGGCGGGTTGCAGCAGGTGGGCGAGGTGGTCCCGGCGGGGCAGGCGAGCGATCGCATCTTCGGGGCGATGCTGCTCAACGACTGGTCGGCGCGCGACATCCAGTCGTGGGAGTACCAGCCGCTGGGACCGTTCCTCGCCAAGAATTTCGCCACCACGCTTTCGCCGTGGATCGTGACCGCCGATGCGCTCCGGCCGTACCGGGTGCCGATGCCGGCGCGTCCCGCCGGCGACCCGGCACCGCTGCCGTACCTGCAGGTGCCCGGCGACGCCACCTGGGCGCTGCAGCTCGAGGCGACGCTCCGCACCGAGGCGATGCGCGCAGCCGGCCAGGACGCCTACGTGCTCACCGCGGTGCGCTTCGAGGAGGCGATGTACTGGTCGCCGGCGCAGCTGGTGACGCACCATGCGTCCAATGGCTGTGCGCTGGAGGCCGGCGACCTGCTTGGCAGCGGCACGATCTCCGGGCCGACACCCGGGTCGCAGGGCTGCCTGCTGGAGATCACCCGTCGGGGGGCGGCACCGGTGACCCTCCCCGATGGCAACACGCGCACCTTCCTGGAGAATGGGGACGAGCTCACGTTGCGGGGCCATGCCCGCGCCAGCGGCCGGTCGGGGATCGGGTTCGGCCTCTGCCGGGGGGTGGTGGTGCCGTGATCACGCCGGTCACGGTCACCTACCTCGAGATGCGTTCGCCCGAGCTGCTGGTGCCCGCGGGCGACCCGCCCGGCGGCGTCCGCGTCGAGCAGGCCACCGGTGCCGACGCCGCCCGCGCGGCGCACGAGTGCTACCGCCGCGTGGGCGAGCCGTGGTATTGGACCGATCGCCTGCCGCTCGACGAGGCAGGGTGGCAGCAACTGCTCGACGAGGAGGGCGGCGAGGTGTGGCGGGCACGTGCCGGGGATGAGCTGGTGGGTTATTTCCAGCTCGCGCGCCGGGATCGTGCGGTGGAGATCCGCTACTTCGGCCTGGTGCCGGAGTGGATCGGGCGCGGTGTCGGGGGATGGTTGCTGACGCGCGCCGTGGAACGCGCGTGGTCGCTCAAGCCGGCCAAGGTCATGCTCAACACCTGCACCCTCGACCACCCCGCGGCACTGGCCAACTACCTGCGGCGCGGCTTCACGGTGGTCCGCGAGGAACTGCGGCAGCGGGAGATGCCATGACCGACCTGCACCGGGTGCGGCGCGACTACCAGCGCGAGCCGCTCGATCCCGCCTCGCTCGGCGAGGAGCCGATCGCGGCGCTCCGTCGCTGGATCGAGGAGGCGATCGCCCGGCAGGTGCCGGAACCGACCGCGATGACGCTGGCCACGGTGGCCGCCGACGGCGCGCCCAGTGCGCGCATCGTGCTGCTCAAGGAGCTGGGGGCCGACGACCTGGTGTTCTTCACCGACCACCGCTCGCAGAAGGGGCAGGAGCTGGCCGCCGACCCGCGCGCGGCGGTGGTGCTCTTCTGGCAACCGCTCGAGCGCCAGGTGCGCGTCACGGGGCGCGTCGCGCGGCTTGCCGACGCGGCCTCGCTGGCCTACTTCCGGTCGCGGCCGCGCGGCGCGCAGCTGGGGGCCTGGGCCTCGCAGCAGAGCGCGCCGATCGCCAACCGCGACGTGCTGGAGCGCGGCGTGGCCGCGGTGCAGGCCCGATTCGGCGACGGCGACCTGCCGTTGCCGCCCCACTGGGGTGGCTATGCCCTCCGGCCGGCCACCATCGAGTTCTGGCAGGGCCGCCCCGACCGCCTGCATGATCGCTTCCTCTTCACCCGCACTTCGGAGTCCGGATGGCAGCGCGTTCGCTTGTCGCCCTGATCTTGACCCTGGCCCCGGCGCTCGGCGCACAGGGGTTCTCCTCGGACCTGCGCACCATCATGCGCGGCCCGGAGGTGGTGGGACGCGAGCCCTCGCAGGTGCGCTGGTCGCCCGATGGAGAGTGGATCCACTTCGCGTGGCTGCCGCCGGGCTCGCCGTGGAACATGGCCCTCAAGCCGTACCGGATCCGGCCCCGCGCCGGCGCGATCCCGATCGAGGTGACCGAGGCCGAGGCCGATTCCCTCGCGCCGCTGCTGGCCAACGGCGTCACCACGCGGGACGGGCGGCGTCGCTACGTGTCGAGCGACGGCGACCTGTGGATGGTCTCCCTGCCGGCGGGCACGGTGCGCCGGCTGACCCGCACCGCGGCCAGTGAGCAGGTGGCCCTGCTGTCGGCCGACGAATCGCGGCTCTTCTTCACCAGTGGCGGCAATCTCCACGCCCTCACCCTGGCCGATGGGTACGTGGAGCAGCTCACCGACATCCGGACCGGCACGGAGCCCGACAGCGCCCGCCGCGCCACGGGACAGCGCGCCGCGCTGGAGCGCGACCAGCGCGACCTGTTCCAGGTGATTCGTGACCGGGCGATGGAGGATTCGCTCCGACGCGAGCGCGCCGAACGACGGGAAGCGCGCGCCCTGCCGACCACGTGGCTGGGCCGGGATTGGCGGCTGCGCAGTGCCACCATTGCGCCCACGGGGACGCATGCGCTGGTGCTGGCCACGCTCGCCGCGCAGCCGCCGGCGCGCAACACCATCGTCCCCAACTTCGTGACGGCGTCCGGATACACCGAGGACATCAACTCCCGCAGCAAGGTGGGCGAGGGCGTCGGCCGCCAGCGGGTCGGGGTGCTCACGCTGGCCACCGGCGAGATCGCGTGGGTGCGTCCGGTCGCCGACGACTCCAGCGAGAGCTACGGCCCGCTGAGCGAGTGGGGATGGAACGCCGCGGGCACCGCCGCGCTGGTCCAGGCCGACACCCGGGACTTCACCCGCCGGGTGCTGGTGCGGATCGATGCCGAGCCGGCCGCGGCCACGGTGCTCGACAGCCACGCCGATTCCGCCTGGGTGGGCGGGCCCTGCGGTGGCTGCGGGGGCTGGCTGCCCGGCAGCGACGACCTCTGGTTCGTGCGCGAGGCGGATGGCTACGCGCACCTCTACCGGATGGCCGCGTCGGGTGGGGAGCGTCGGCAACTCACGTCGGGCCGCTGGGAAGTGCTCCGCGCCGAGGTGGCGCCTTCGCGCGACCACTTCCGCCTCACCACCAACGAAGGCTCGCCGTACGAACAGCACTTCTACACCATGCGGCTAGACGGCACCGGCCGCACCCGGCTCACCAGCGGGGTGGGAGCGCACGAGGTGGTGGTATCGCCCGACGGCCGCTGGCTGGCCGACGTGCACTCCACGGCGAACCATCCCGGCGAGCTGTTCGTGGCACCGGCGCGCCCGGGCGCCGCGGCAGTGCGGCTCACCACGTCGCCCACGCCGGAATGGGAGGCGGGACACTGGCTCGCGCCGGAGATCGTGGAGATCCCGGCCAGCGACGGCGCCAGGGTGCCGGCCCGCATCTACCGACCGGAACAGCTCGGGGCGCGGCCCAACGGCGCCGCGGTGTTGTTCGTGCACGGCGCCGGGTACCTGCAGAACGTGCACAACTTCTGGTCGAGCTACTTCCGGGAATACCAGTTCCACCACCTCCTCGCCAGCAAGGGGTACGTGGTGCTCGACGTGGACTACCGCGGCTCCGCGGGGTATGGCCGCGACTGGCGCACCGCGATCTATCGCCACATGGGTGGTCGCGACCTGGAAGACTTCGTGGACGCCTCGCGCTGGCTCACTGCCACCCTGGGGATCCCCGGCGACCGGATCGGGATCTACGGCGGGTCGTACGGCGGCTTCATCACCCTGATGGCGCTCTTCACCCGGCCGCAGTACTTCGGTGCCGGCGCGGCGCTGCGTTCGGTGACCGACTGGGCCCACTACAATCACGGCTACACGGCCCGGATCCTCAACGAGCCCCAGGGCGACACCACCGCGTATCGCCGCTCCTCGCCGATCTTCTTCGCCGAGGGGCTGGAGGATCCGCTCCTGATCGCGCACGGGATGATCGACACCAACGTGCACTTCCAGGACGTGGTGCGGCTGGCGCAACGCCTGATCGAGCTCGGCAAGGACCGCTGGGAGATGGCGGTGTACCCGGTGGAGGATCACGGCTTCGAGCGCCCCGACTCCTGGACCGACGAATACCGCCGGATCCTGGAGCTCTTCGACCGCTGGTTGCCGGAGGGCCGCACCACGCGTGAGTGACGGTCGCCTCGACCTCCACCGCGGCATGCGCGCGGCGCGCGCGGGGCTGCTGGCCAACGCCATCCTGGCGGTGGTCAAGGGCAGTGCGGGCGTGCTGGGCAACTCGTTCGCCCTGGTCGCCGATGCGGTCGAGTCGCTGGGCGACATTCTCGGCTCGATGCTGGTGTGGGGCGGCCTGCGCGTCTCGGCGCTGGATGCCGACAGCGACCATCCCTACGGGCACGGCAAGGCGGAGTCGATCGCGGCCGCGCTGGTGGGCCTGCTGCTGCTCGTGGCCGCGGCCTGGATCGGGATTCGCGCCGTGCGCTGGATCATCACGCCGCACCCCGTGCCGGCGCCGTGGACGCTGGCGGTGCTCGCCGTGGTGATCGTGGTGAAGGAGACCTTCTTCCGCCGGGTGCTGCGCCTGGCCCACGACCTCGACTCGCGGGTGGTGGCCGCGGATGCCTGGCATCACCGCAGCGACGTCATCTCCTCGGTGGCCGCCATGATCGGGGTGGGGATCGCCGTGCTCGGCGGCCCCGCGTGGTACTGGGCCGACGAGGCCGCGGCCATCGTGGCCGGCGGGTTCATCGCCGTCAACGGCTGGCGGATCGTGCAGCCCGCCCTGCACGACCTGATGGATGGCGCCCCCTCCACCTCGCTGGTGGACCAGGTGCGCGCCGCCGCGGAGGCGGTGCCCGGGGTGACGGCCACGGAAAAGCTGATGGCGCGACGGGTGGGCAGCCGGGTCTGGATCGACCTGCACGTGCACGCGGATCCCGCGATGCCGCTCCGGGATTCGCACATCCTGAGCGGCATGGTCAAGTCGGCGATCCGTCGCGCCGTCCCGGTGGTGGAGAACGTGCTGGTGCACATGGAGCCCCACGAGGCGACACCGACCGATCCCGGTCCGGCGGCATGACCGCGCCGCTGGTGGAGCGCGTCACCGCGCGCTTCGCGGAGCTGGTCCCCGCCGGCAGCACCGCGGTGGTGGCGGTGTCGGGGGGACCCGATTCGGTGGCGTTGCTCGACCTGCTCTGGCTGGGCGCCGCGGCGCACGGGGTCACGCTGGTGGTGGGCCACGTGGATCACGGCATTCATCCCGACAGCGCCATCGTGGCCGCCGCCGTGGCGCGACTCGCGACGGAGCGGCAACTCCGCCACGATGTCCGCACGCTCGGGCTCGGGGCAGGGACCAGCGAGACGCGCGCGCGCACGGCGCGACGGCAGGCGCTGCGCGCCATCGCGGCGGCACACGGCGCAGGGGCGGTGGTGCTGGCCCACCACGCCCACGACCAACAGGAGACGGTGCTGCTGCGGGCCCTTCGCGGCAGCGGACCGGCCGGCCTCGCCGGCATGGCGCCGCGCCGCGGGCCTTGGGTGCGGCCTGCGCTGGAGATCGCCCCCGACGAGCTCGCGGCGCACCTCCGGGCACGCGACATGGTGGCGTGGCAGGACCCGGCCAATCGCGACCCCAGGCACCTCCGCTCGTGGCTGCGAACCGAGGTGCTGCCGGCGCTGGAACGCTGGCTCCCCCAGGTGCGGGCGGGACTGCTGCGCCTCGCGGCCGCCGCCGGCGCCGATCGCCAGGCCTGGAACGGCATCCCCGAGCTCCTGCCGGGGCTCGAATTCCGGCACGATCATCGCGGGATTTCCGTTGCCGTGGAGGGGCTGTCCGGCTATCGTTCAGGCGTGCAACGCGGCGTCCTGTCTGCACTTGGACGCCGTATGGGGGTGCCGCTCGGCGCCGGTCGGCTGACCGCGCTGGCGCGGATGCTTGCGGGAGCCCGGAGCGGGGCGCGCGTGCGGCTGGGTCGAGGACTCGAGGCCGAGCTGGCGTTCGGCCGGCTGCTGCTCCATCGGCCGCGGCAGGCGTGGGAGGCGATGCCGCTCCCCGATCACGGTCTGGTGACGGCCGGGGAGCAGCGCTTTCGGGTCGCGGTCAGTCGCGGCGCGCTGCTGGGGCGGGCGGGATGGCGCACCCAGGTGGCCGTCGGCGAGTATCGCCTCCGGCCGTGGCGTCCCGGCGACCGGATTCGTCCCCTTGGGGGGCCGGGAACCCGGAGCGTCGCCGAGCTGTTCAAGGAGCATCGCATCGCGCGCGGGGAGCGGGAGGGCTGGCCGGTGCTCACCGCGATGGACGACGACGCAACGATCGTGTGGGTTCCGGGCATCTGCCGTGGTGAGGCGGCGCTGCCCCCCATCGGGGAGGAGGCGCGCGATGTCGAGGCCGATGGCGAGCGAAATGCGCCGCCGCACCGGGGGTCGTGACATCCGGGTGGTCTTCGACCAGGAGACCATCCGGCGGCGGGTCGAGGAGCTCGGTGCCGAGATCACCGCGGCGTACCCTGACGGGGAGCTGCTGGTGCTCGGGTTGCTCAAGGGATCGTTCATCTTCCTCAGCGACCTGGTGCGCACCATTGACCGGCCGCTGCACGTGGACTTCCTGGTGGCCAGTTCGTACGGGAACGAGAAGGTCTCGAGCGGCAACGTGCGGCTGGTGTACGACCCGGAGACGCCGCTCGAGGGACAGCACATCCTCCTGGTGGAGGACATCATCGACACCGGCCGCACCATGAAGCGGCTGGTGGAGGTGCTCGGCGCGAGGCGGCCGGCGTCGCTGGCGATCTGCGCCCTGCTCGACAAGCACTTGTTGCCCGAACCGCTGCCGGCACTTCGCTGGACCGGGTTCGCGGCGCCCCCGGCGTTCCTGGTCGGCTACGGACTCGACCACGCCGAGGATTACCGGCATCTGCCGTTCATTGGTGACCTGATCGATGGCTGAAAGCAACGCGCCGCGCCCGCAGCCTGGTGGCCTGGGCCAGTTGAGCAAGAACCTCGCCCTGTGGGTGCTGGGCCTGCTGGTCGTCATTGCCCTGTTCCAGGTGATGTCGCGCCAGACCGCGCCCGCGGTGTTCACCTACAGCGAATTCTCCCGCCAGCTCGAGGGCGGCAATGTCGCCACGGTCGAGATCGTGGACGGCAAGCGCGTGCGCGGCCAGTTCCGCGCCGCCGTGGAGCACGACAACCAGCAGGTCAAGGCGTTCGTGACGGTGCTGCCGGTCTCCAACTCCTCCGAGATCCTGGCCCGGCTCGAGGCCGCGGGCGTCACCATCAATGCCAAGGAGCAGGGCACCCGGCTGCAGACCTTCCTCGTGGTCTTCCTGCCTTGGCTGCTGGTGCTGGGCGTGATCTGGTACATGATGCGCCAGCTCTCCGCGGGCGGGAACCGCGCCTTCGCATTCGGGAAGTCGAAGGCCAAGCTGCTCACGCCCGACACGCCCAAGGTGACCTTCGCCGACGTGGCCGGCGCCGACGAGGCCAAGGTCGAGCTGCAGGAAGTGATCGAGTTCCTCAAGGATCCGCAGAAGTTCACCCGGCTGGGCGGCCGGCTCCCC
>CAZNOJ010000059.1:9425-15835 GCA_964574665.1 uncultured Gemmatimonadaceae bacterium | reverse complement strand
CGCCGCACTACATGAGCCCCGAGCAGGCGATGGGCGAGCGCGACCTCGACGCGCGCACCGACGTCTACGCGCTCGGCTGCGTGCTCTACGAGTGCCTCACCGGCGAGCCGCCGTTCTCCGGGCCGAGTGCCCAGGCGATCGTCGCCAAGGTGATGACTGAGAAGCCGACGGCGCCATCGGCCACGCGCGACACGGTGCCCGATGAGGTGGAGGATGCCGTGCTCACGGCGCTGGCGAAGCTGCCCGTCGATCGCTTCGCGAGCGCGGCGGAGTTTGCGGCCGCCCTCTCGGGACACACGACCGGCATCCGGACGACGACGCGCCGCACCGGGTCCACCGTCGCGCCGGCTCGATTCCGTGGCCTGAGCGCAGTGCTCGGTGCGCTGGCGCTCGCATTCGCCGCGATCGCCGCCTGGGCGCTCGTCCGTACCCCAAGCTCGCCGGGGCCGTCGGTGTACGACGTCGGCCTCCCCGACAGCGCGCGGATGAGCTTCGTGGGGTCACTCTCCCGCGATGCCTACGGTGCCCTGGTGCGCAACCTTTCGGTGTCGCCGACCGGCGAGTTCGTGGTGTATGCGTCGACCCAGGGTGACTCGACATCGCTCTGGTACCGGAGCCTCAGCACCGACCAGGTGCGCGAGATCCCGGGGACGGCGGGAGCCACCGGTCCGCGGATCTCGCCGGACGGTACTCAGGTGAGCTACTTCAACGGCGACCGGATGATGGCCGTGCCGGTTGATGGCGGCGAGCCACGATTGCTGATGATGGCCATCGGCGGCACGATGGTCGATTGGGCCGCGGCCGACGAGGTCGTCACGGTGGACCAGGATGGCTATCGATTCAATCGCGTCGATCCGGCGGCCGGCACCGTGCGTTCGACCCCGATCGCGCGATGCTCGTTCGGCAGCTGGGTCGCCGACACGCGGGAAGCGCTCTGTGCCTTTGCCGGCAACGCGCAGGTCGTGGATCCGGCAACGCCGTCCGTCGCCACGATCCGCATGGCCAATGACGACGGCTCCCCGGGGGCGGCGGTCAGCGGGAGCGCCTTCCGGATCGTCGACGGTAACCATCTCGTCTGGATGGCCACCGATGGCAACCTGGTGGCGGCCACGTACGACGCCGAGCGTCACCTCGCGGGACGCCCGACCCGCGTGCTCAGTGGGGTACGGCGCGAGGCGCTGGGCGAGGGGCAGTACGACATTGCCGCCAACGGGACGCTGGTGTACGCCCCGGGGCTCGATGCATCGATCGGTCGACTGGTGCGGTATCGGCCGGGACAGGCGATCGAGCCTCTGCCGATCGGTCCGGCCGACTATCAGCGGTACGACCTGAGTCGCGACGGACGCTGGCTCGCGGCGGTCACGCCGGGCGCCGAAGGATTCGAGCTCCGGATCCACGACCTGCAGAACGGCCAGCGATCCACCTGGCTCCGCTCCGAGACGATCCGGCACGCGATGTGGAGTCCCGCCGGCGACAGGCTGCTCGTCGCCGCCCGACACGATTCGACGTGGGCGCTGTTGCGCGGTTCGCCCGGCTCCGGTCAGGTCGTCGACACGCTCTTCCGGTGGGGACCCGGCGCCGATTACCTCGATCCGCTCGGCTACCCCTTCGATTCCGTCGGGATCGCAGCCAATGCGGCCGCAGGCCTCGTGGTGCGCTTCGATCCCCGGATGGATGCACCGCGCTTCGACACACTGCTCACCGATGCGGTCTTCCCGAGTGTCTCACCGAGCGGGCGATTGATCACGTACCAGGAGAACCAGGAGAGCCGCATCATCGTCACCACCTTCCCCGCAGCGGGGCGGCGGTGGCAAGTCGCCACCCTGGGCGTCGAGCCGATCTGGCTCTCGGATGCGGAGTTGCTCTACCGGCTGGGAGCGATCTGGTACCTGGTCCGGGTGAACCCGTCGACCGGCGAGCCGCTGGGTGCCGCAACGGTCTGGGGGCGCGATCCGCGGTTCTCCGACACTTCCGGGTGGTCGAATCGGCCCGACCACGCCGGCGGGATCCTCTTCGTGGAGAGTCCCGAGCAGTCCGACCCGAGCTACCTGCGAGTGATCCCGAACTGGGTGGAGCAGATGAAGCGGGCAGTGGCGGAGGCGGGGGGGTGATTCTGAGAGCAGTGATCGGAGATCAAGGGGTGGTCCCTCCTGACCGCGGTCACTGATCCCTGATCTCTTCCTGTATCGCTTCGAGCTCCGCGATCACTTCGAGGTCCTTCGGGCGACCCGCCGCGCGCTTCACCGTGATGAGCCACGGCAGGTCGAGCAGACGAAAGTCGCAATCGAATGCGCGCACCACCGCACTGTGCGGGAGAAGCTCGTCGTAGCCTCCACCGCCGACGATCTCGCCGAACAGGTCGATCGGACCGGCCGTGGTGTTGAGCGTGAAATTGAGTCCCGCGCGGAGTGTCGCCGCTGACCATTCGAACGGCAGCCCCGGTAGTGCGTCGCGCAGGTACGGCTTGAGCGGGGCCAGCGCCTTGGCCAGCCGGCCCAGGTTCGCTGCGCTCCGGGCATACACCACGTCGACGTCGGTGGTCACGCGGGACGACCCGTGCGCATTCGCGGCCACGCCGCCGACGAGAATGAACTCGACGTGTGCCTGGGCGAGCGTGCGGAGGAGCCGCGCGAGGTCGCTCACGGCCGACGCTTCATCTGCCGGGCGGCCACACGCAAGGCTTCGGCGTCCTTCCGGAACGCCTCCATGTCGCGCAACCGACGGTCGACCGTCTTCTTGAGGTTCGCCCGGAGCAGGGTGCGATCGACGTCGCGCTTGTACGCCTCGACGACGGGATCGCGGCGGGCCGACCTCGGCAGGAGTTCGAGCCGAAGGTCGAAGCCGGCGGCGCCAACGAGGCGCTCGACGGTGGCCAGCGAGGGACTCCCCGCCCCCGCCTCGAGGCGGGCGACCGCCGGCTGGGAGGTTCCGGCCCGCTCGGCGAGTTGCTGCTGGGTGAGGCCGGCCTGTCGGCGGGCCGTGGCCACAAGTCGGGATATATCCATAGTGATATAATATATCACGCTCTTGCCTGGTGTCCACCGGGGCGGGGCATACTCAGGGGTCGTGGCTCGCACGCAGGTGTCACCCCGAGCGAAGCGAGGGGAAGCATCGGTCCCGCGTCGATACACTTCCCCTCGCTTCTCTCGGGGTGACATCCATTCGGAGACTCGACCATGCGCGCCGTGTACTTGGTGACCGTGACAACGATCCTTGGCCGTGCGTCCCTCCCCGCCCAATCCGCCGATCACGTCGCCGTGATTGCCGTCGCCGACTCGGCGCTGGCCGCCATCTCGCGCAGCGACTTCGTCGCCCTCACCGACCTGATGGTCGACGAGGCGACGGTGGTCGTGACGTCGGTGCGGGCCGGCGTGCCGCAGGCGACGGTCTCCACTCGTGCCACCTGGCGCGATCGGTCGGGAACCGGACCGCGGCTGACCGAGCGCGGATGGAATCCCACGGTGCAGCTCCAGGCCGGGATCGCCACCGTGTGGTATCCATACGACTTCTACATCGACGGGAAGTGGTCGCACTGCGGCGTGGACACGTTCACGCTCGTCAAGCGGGGCGACCGATGGATGATCGTGACGCTGGCCTACACCATCGAGCAGCCGCCGGCGTGCGAGAAGCATCCGGAGGGGCCGCCAAGCGAGTCGTGAGTCGCGGGTCGCGGGTCGTGAGAGGGGTGTCCCGCCCTTACCGCCCTCGACGCCGTCCCGGCTTCCGGTGGGGATTGCGCCCTGGAGCGGGCGCCGGCTTGGGTGCGGGTGATCCCTGCTGCTGGCGCCGCGCCGCCTTGGCCGCCGCGCGCGCCCGGTCCTCCGCCTTCTTCGCCCGGATCGCGGCGATCCGCTCCTTGAGCGGCACCTCGAGCGGTGCCTCCACCTTGGCGGTATAGTCGAAGTTCTCCAGCACCACGCGCGGGATCTTCTTCCCCACCGCGCGTTCGATGCGCGCCAGGTCGGCCTCGTCCTCCGGCGCCACCAGCGTGAACGCGTCGCCCACCTTGTCGGCGCGCGCCGTGCGGCCGACACGATGGATGTAGTCCTCCGGCACCACCGGGACGTCGAAGTTGACGACGTGGCCGAGCTCGTTGATGTCGATGCCACGGGCAGCGATGTCGGTGGCGACGAGCACGCGGAGCTCGCCGCGCTTGAACGCCTCCAGCGCACGGGTGCGCTGCGGCTGTGAGCGATTGCCGTGGATCCGGTCGGCCGGGATCCCCTCGCGCGTGAGGAGCTTGGCGAGGCGATCGGCGCGATGCTTGGTGCGCGTGAACACCAGCGCATCATCCATATGGTCGCGCTCGAGCAGCTCGAGCAGCAGCGCGCTCTTGCGGGTTGTCGGCACCGGATACACCGCCTGGGTGATCCCGCTGGCCGGCGCGGCCTTGCGCTGCAGCGCGATCCGCGCCGGGTTGCTCAGGATCTCGCGCGTGAGCTTCTCGATCTCCGGCGGCATCGTGGCGGAGAAGAAGAGCGTCTGCCGCTTCGCGGGGATGTGGCGGAGGATCCGCTTGATGTCGGGGAGGAAGCCCATGTCGAGCATCCGGTCGGCCTCGTCGAACACCAGGAACTCGAGGCCGGCGAGTCGCGCGTAGTCCTGCGGCTGCCCGAAGTGATCGAGCAGCCGGCCCGGCGTCGCGATGATCACATCCGTGCCCTTCCGGAACGCCGCTTCCTGCGGACCCATCCCGACGCCGCCGTGCACCACCGCCGCGGTGAGGCGGGTATGGCGGGCGAGGCCGCGGAAGTCCTCGAGGATCTGGATCGCCAGTTCGCGCGTGGGGGCAAGCACCAGCGCGCGCGTCGTGCCCTTGGGTGCGGTGGCGAGCTTGTGCAATATCGGCAGCAGGAACGCCGCCGTCTTGCCGCTCCCGGTGGCGGCGCAGGCGAGGAGGTCGCGGCCGGCGAGCGCCAGCGGGATCGCCTCCGCCTGGATTGGCGAGGGGGCGGCAAAGCCCAGGTCCGCGACCCCGCGGACCAGGGTCGGGTGCAACTCGAGTGCAGCGAATGTCACGCAGTCGTCCGGTGTTGGTGGCACCAGGCAGACTGGCCGACGGTTCGGCACGAGAAGCTGGCGCAGTGGTCTTCAGGCGAATCGCCCCAGGAACCAGGGGCTCGAGGTGGGAATTTCGCCCCACCAAGATAGCGGGTGGGGGCGGTCGCGAGAACAGAGGGTGGAGGGCGGAGGACGGAGGGCAGAGGGTCCGAGGTCAATGGTCAATGGTCGATCGGTGATCGTTGATGGTCCGAGATCATTGCCTTGCGATTGGGACCACGATGCGGCGCCCGGTGGCCACCCGCACCGGGATCTCTCGCCCTCCGGGTACCTTCACCACGATGCTCCGCACCGTGGCGCCTGCCGGAATGCCGATGTGTGCCACCGGTTCACCGTGACCTCCGTACCCGCCCTGCTGATGGATCGGGATGTGGCGCGTGCGTGGTCCGGGAATCCCCTCGAACGCTGCCACCACCATCGCCGGGTAGATCGGCTTCCCGCCTGGCGGCGTGCGCAGCTCGACCTGCAGCCAGCTCCCCGGGAGCGCGGACGTGTTGTGCCACATCCGTGAGGGGGCCTGCAGCGAGCTCACGAAGATGTCGAGCCGGCCGTCGCGGTCGTGGTCAATCAGGTTGAGGCCCGTGTAGGCCCCTGGCTGATCGGTGAGGCCGGGCACGTCCACGCTGCGCAGGTTGCCCGTGCCGTCGTTGAGCCACACGCCGATCCGCCCGATCGAGGTGTAGCCGCTCGCGGTGACAAGATCCGTGTCGCCATCGTTGTCGAGGTCACCGAACGCCGAGCCGATGATGCGCGGGGGGAGCGTGTCGTGCGCCGCGAAGCGTCGCGACCCGAGGTTCCGGTAGAGCACGCTCGGCGTCGTCTCGCGCCAGCCGGCCTGGAAGAGGTCGAGGTCGCCGTCGTGATCGACGTCGGCGAGGCTCCCGCCGAGTCCGCCGGGTTGCGCGCTCATGGCGGTGGCGCGGTCGGCGGTCCACGCGCGATCCTGCCAGTAGGTGAAGGTGCCGGTGCGGAAGTTGGGGAACGGGGAGCCGAGGAAGAGCAGGTCCGGGCGCGCATCCCGGTCGAGGTCGGTGAGGTGCACGCCGCCCATGTAGCTCGCGAACGGCAGCGCGTCGCGCTCGGCCAGCGTGAAGCGACCGCGGCCGTTGTTGAGGAGCAGGTAGGAGCCGGCCCCGCCGTGCGATCCGATGGCGAGGTCGAGGTCTCCGTCGCCATCGATGTCGCCGAAGGCGAGCGCCTCGAGGGCGCCGCGCGGGCGCTGGTCGGCGGTGACCGCGCCGCCGAGCGGCACGGAGTCGAGGCGCACCAGTCCGGCCTCGATGCGGGTCTCGTAGAGCATCAGCACCGGCATGCCGATGGCGAGGTCGAGGTCGCCGTCGTTGTCGATG
>CAZNOJ010000059.1:0-9415 GCA_964574665.1 uncultured Gemmatimonadaceae bacterium | reverse complement strand
GCGTTGGCGTCCTGGCCGACGGGCGTCGCGAGCGCGATCGGCTCGAAGCCGCGCGGCGTGCCACGATAGACGCGATTGGGCATCGAGTCCCGCGCGGCGATCGCGACATCGACGTGACCGTCGCCGTCGATGTCGGCCCAGGCGCTCCCCGGACTCCCGAACACCTCCGCCGTGAGTGCGTTCCCGACGGGCTCGAAGCGGAGCGCCACGCTCGACACCGGTGCTGGCGAAGTCGCGGGCGAGGGGGCCCGGCAGGCGAGCGCCGCCAGCAGCAGGAGGGGGAAGGTCGCTCTGGATCGGGAGAGCATCGAGGATCGGGTCCGTGAGGAGGTCTGCCCTGTACGGGGCCTGGGGGCGTGAGGTTCCGCTCGCCTTCGCTGCGCATTCCTGTACTATTCCCGCATGGCCTCTGTGCGTTCGGTCCGGCTGGCGATGCGCGCCTCAGCGGTCCTGTCCTGGCTGGTGCCTGCCACACTCCTCGCCCAGCAACCCGCCAACCTCCTCCGCAACGGCGGATTCGAGGAGGGGCCGGCCGCGCGAACCTTCCTCAACCTCGTTGGCGGATCGACGGCACTTCCTGGCTGGGTGGTGACTGGCGAGGGAATCGACCTGGTGGGGGCAGGGTACTGGATCTCCGCCGAGGGGACGTATGCGATCGATCTCGACGGGAGTGCGAGGAGCCGGACCACGCCGCCGCACGTGCAGGGAGGGATCGCGCAGACGTTCGCCACCATCGCCGGCAGGCGCTACCGGGTGACCTTCGACCTCGCCGGCAATCCCAATCGCCCGCCACGGATCAAGCCGATGCGCGTCTCTGCCGCGGGGCAGTCGGCGGAGTTCACGTTCGATGCGACAGGGAAGATCGGCCGGAGCATGGGATGGACGGCGAAGGAATGGGTGTTCACGGCGGCGGCCGACTCCACCACGCTCGAGTTCACCTCGCTCACGCGGTCACCGGAGACGGGTTATGGTGCCGCCATCGATCGGGTGGCGGTGGTGCTGCTCGACGACGCCACGCTCCGGGTGACCGAGAGTGCCGACGAGATCCAGGTGTCGCTGGGTGCGGAGATCCTCTTCGACACCGGCGAGGCGACGCTCCGGGACCGGGCGACCGCGGCACTCGGGGAGCTGGCCGCCCTGATCGCCAGGCACCCCGAGCTTCCGATCGAGATCGAGGGCCACACCGACTCCGTGGGGACGCGCGCGCTCAATGACCGGCTCTCGCTGGCGCGCGCCGAGGCGGTGAAGCGGTGGCTGGTGGCGAACGGGTCGGTACCGGAGGGGAGGATGTCGACGCGCGGGTTCGGGCCGACGCGGCCGGTGGCACCGAACGCGACAGCAGAGGGACGGCAGCAGAACCGGCGGGTGGAGGTGCGGATCAGGAAGGAGTGAGGCCTCCCAGGCACGCGGGTCCGCGATCCCGGCCCCCACCCCCACCGCCCTCGATCAGCGCCCTGCCGAACACCGCGAGGACCCCTCCGCTCGCCTTGGGAGCCCCTCCGAACGGCCAACGAACCGCTCCATCCGGGCGGCGAACTCCTCCATCCGACCTCCGAACCCCTGCGCCCGGGGAGGGAACTGCTCCGCGCGCCGAGGGAGCCGCTTCGAAGGGGGAGCGAGCCGCTGCGTCCGAGGAGCGAGTCGCTCCGTTCATCGAGTGAGGCGCTCCGTTCGGGGTGCGAGGGGTTCCATCGGGCGAATGAACCCCGAAGTCGAGTGAACGAATCGTTCCGCATGCGATCGGAACGATCGCGTCGGACGAACGAATCGCTTCGCGGGGCAACCGAGGGACTCCATCTTGTCTCGGCATCGAGGCACATCGCTCGCGAACGGTTTCGTTGGGCGGGCGTTGTCCAAATTCGGCCTTCGGACCCCTCCCAACAATACACTTTTCCCCCGCGAGGTGGTGTCGCGGAGCGCGAATTTCCGCGTGACCGATGGCGCCGAGTGTCGTGCGCGATTGTGCCGATGATTGTTCCGCAACGAGTTGCGCGATTGCCTTCGCGTGACACATTCGCGTGGTGAAATGCGAGACCACTCGTGGCACGATCCATGAGGAGAGAGGGTGCTGTCACTGACGGCCGGACGGTGACGGAATGCCCTCTTGCCAAACCGATTCCTGCCGGCCGGGGATCATTGCAAGGATGGTGTACCATGGATCGGCAGGTCCGCAGGAAACTCGCGATGGTGGAGCGTGTGCTGGAGTTCGTGCGCACCCATCCGTCGGAGGGCGTGAGCTGGACCGGCGTGGTCTCGCGCCTCGAGGAGCTGGTGAAGGACGCCGGGGTGATGGCGGTGGCCGAGGAGGAGGGCCGCCAGGGTGCGCGCGGGGCGACGGCCCAGCGGCGTGCCGTGCGCGACCGGATGCACCGGGAGATGGTGACGCACCTGGTGCTGACGGCGCAGGTGGCGTTCAAGGGTGACGAGAAGCGGGTCGCGTCGTTCGCGTTGCCCCGGGCGAGCCGGCCCTACCGCGCGTATGCGGTGGCGGCGCGGGCGCTCCACGCCAGGGCGCTGCCGCTCCGCGAGGAGCTGGTGGCGGCAGGACTCGGCGACACCCTGCTCGATGACCTGGCGGGGGCGCTCGAGGAGCTCGATGCCGCGACGGCGGCGGTGGTGGTGCGGCGGCGGGAGCACGTGGACGCACGGCTCCGGTTGCTGGCGATCACCGAGCAGATGATGGAGCAGGTGCGGCTCCTGGGCGGCCTCCTCCGGCCGCGCTACCGCCGGGAGCCCGCGCTGGCGGAGCTGTGGGAGAACGTGCGGCAGGTCGATGGGCCGGCGCGGTTCGGCCGGAACGGCGTGGTGGGGAGCATTGGCCCCGCGCCGGGGAATGAGATGGTGGTCCCACCCACCTCAGGGGAGGACGTGTCGGGGGCCGGGCCGGTCCCGACCGATGCGGTGAAGCCGGTGGAGGGTGGTCCGCCGGCCGAGGACGGGAGGCGGGATGTCAGCTGAGCTCGTAGCGTGACCCCCGGCCGTCACTGCAGGGCGGCTGGGGAAGTTCCACCGCCAGGCGGCTGTCCTTCAGATCCCTTCAGAACTTCGGGGCCTTCAGACCGAGTGCACGCGCCGCGTTCGCAAGCCGGCGGAAGTAGGTCTTGACGCCGATGTCGCCAGGGAGCTCTACACTGGACGCGTTTCCGTCAGCTTGTCGAACCCACAGACTCCCTCCACCAAAGTCTTGCGTTTCGCGGTATTCCAGTCCGAGGTTGCGAAGTTCAGCGAGGCGGAATCCATCGTGGTGCGTGATCTCCACCATTGCGATGAAGGACTTGAAATGGCCGTCGGTTCTGCTGAATACACTGTTGTTCGCGCCTGCGTCGGGACGGTCACACAAGATTCCCCTGCTTTCAGCGAGTACCATCGCTTCGTTCTCGAACGAGACTATTCCTGCAGGGAGGTTGTCAACAATTTGGTGTTCGAATGCGGCGGGCAGGCCCTTGGCGACGAGTGACTGGTTCTCCACGGCGACACCTTGGCCGTACACCGCGGCGTGTGCGTCGCTCGTCGTGGAACAGATGACGATTCCGTCGACGACCACAGGGTTGCGCGGCGTGTACAAGATGGTGATGCCCTCCGTGCCGCTGAACCCCTGGTTCACGTTGTTGCCATCCCAGTAGACGATGCGCACGTGCTGCTCGCTGTCGAGCGCGGGATCCGCGTCGTCACGGTACCAATCGTGTACGGTCGCGCTGAGTGCCTGCAAGGCGGCTGTGATATCGTCCGAGCCGAGTGTTTCGGTGTACGTTGCGTCGTTCTGATTGAGGGGGATCGTCTTGCCGTTGATCCTCCACACCTGAAGGTTGCGCCAGCCGGGGTTCGCCTTGAGCTCGAGGGTGTTCGCGCCGGTCCGGAGCTGCACCTTGCCACCCAATGGAATTGCGGTGAAGTCCTGTCCATTCGCGCGAAACGTCAGGTTTGTGAGCGCGGCGTTCGCCCCGGCGACTTCGCTGAGCGTGTACGTCACGTCGGGCTGCGGCGTGAGGGTGAGCGTGATCACACCGTTGGCGGTGCCGTTCGCGTCGCTCACCGAGTAGGGGAGCTGGAACGTGCCGCTCACGTCGTCCCACGCCGTGATCCCGTCGTCGCGCGCTTTCACGGTGAGTTGCGAGCCATCGAGCGTGGCGTCGAGTGTCGGTGGCGCCTGCACTAGGTACGTTCGGTGCGAAGCTCCGGTCGTGAGCGAGCCGAGATTGACGTTGAGGGTGCTCGCTTCGTCCCGCGTGAGGGTCGGACTCTGTGCGGTGGGAGGTGCCGGCGGTTGCGTGACCGTGATCGCGTAGTTCCCGTTCGCATTCCTGGTGTCACAGGTCACGGCCACGCTGCCGGTCTTGGTGCTGGTGCCACGGGTGAAGGTCGCGCTCGGGCGGGTGCCCGTTCCGCCTCGGGTCGCGCCATCGTAGCTGAACGTCGCTTCCGGCGCGCAATTCTCTGCGGTGAGGTACGCGGTCACGGTCGCATTGGAGCCCGGCAGGCCGGTCGCCGGCGCGACGCGAATGCTGTCGACACGGACGCTTGGGGAGTCGGGTGGGCCGGAGGTGCCGCTGCAGGCGGTGGCGAAGAGCAACCCTCCAACAAGCGCACTCACCCAGTCCGGAGCCCGCACTCTACTGCACCTCCACCATCCCCGCGGGTGACTTGTTGCGTTCGGAAGCCCTGATCTGCACCGCCGCCGCCGACTGTGTGGAGACGTACACGCGCGCGAGGTACCCTCGACGTGGGACACCGCTCGTGTTGTGCCAATGGAAGGGTCCCCGGGCCTGAATTTGCGCGGTTCCATCCTCATTCCAGGTTGGCGTTACCTCGATCGGCTGATCGGAGCGTGAACCCTGGCCGTTGTCCTCTCCGGGGTTGATGAAGAATGCCCACACCCAGAGTTGGGTCGGCCGAGTACGGTCTCGATCGGTCACGGACGCGTCGATGACCATCTCCCCACGAGCCCAGTCGAGCCGGACCGAAGTCGGTTGGATCGAGACGCGGTTCGTTGCGGCGGCTTGCGAGGTGGCATCCGCGGACGGATCGTCGCCGAGGCGCTCGGGGGCCCTCGCGGCCGGACCACCGCCGCTGGCGACGCAGTACCCGAGGATCACAAGCAGCCCAATGAGCGTGTAGAGCCCACGCCGGGACCGGGGACTTGGATTGCGGACGCCACAGGACGGGCAGGTGGGCGCTTCGGTGCTGACCTTGGCGCCGCACTCGCGGCAGGGGCGGAGGGGCATCGATGACCGTCGGAAGGAGGTTTCCCGAAGGTACGGATGGAGCGGCGAGCGGGGAAGGGATGCCCACGTGCGCTGGCCGGCAGATCCTTCGACTCAAGGAAGGTGGTACGAACCGGTGCGGGGCTCCGACGAGATCCTTGTCTCCACATCGAACGACAGGTCCATGCTTGTGGCTCCGGCTCGAGGATCGATGGTGATCAGTTCTGGCCAGTGCTGGCGAGGTGTTCTACCGACCTCCACGTGCAGCCACTGTCCAAGCCAGATCTTCACGTGGTATCGAACGGAATTGATAGGTTGAACGATGATTCGAGGGGGCATCGGCAAGCCGTCCGCGAGAGCCGGGACTTCAGATTGTTCCAGCCCGATCGTCCAGTGACCTCGCCCACTCAGAATGAATGTCCTCAAATCGTTGTAGTTCGAGCTCAGGACCTGGTCATGTCCCGCCTGAAAGCAAACCATTTCGAACGCGATCTTGTGTACGGCCCGGAGCACTCGCTTGTTGAGTACGGAACGTTGCCGAATCCTGGCGACTAATGCGTCGCCGCGGCGAACAAGTGTGAGGCCGGAGACCCCGTCCGGATCCGGGCCCTCGACGTGGTGCCCTTCTGCGGAACTGAAGCCTGACCCGTCGATGCTTACGTAAAATCCGAGGGCAGCTCCATCACGAACGATGCGGACCCCTGGAAGTGTGGTGACAAGTGGCCTTCCGGTCCGGGTTGTAGACCGGTTCCAAAATGCGCGGAGGATTGCAAGCTGGTTCAACAGCTCCTCGTCCAGCCTGCCCAGCTCCCCATTGCACTCCTGACAGACCTCGTCGTTCACCAGGATCAACGGTGAACTGGCATACTTGCCAAACGGACCCATGTGATCGTACTGCGGCTCTCCTACGAGTCCTCTTGGGATAATGTGCTCTTCTGACCCGGGTTGATCCTTCCTGAGGCAGAAAATGCATCGAGGCGCTTGGGTTAAGGATGATGGAGGATTTCGGGTCATGGAGAGATTCTACTGGAGCCGACTTCCAGACACAGTTGGCGTCGAGCTTGGTGCAGGAACAGCAGATCCTTCGACTCGCGCCACCCGCCCCCGCTTCGCGGGGCGGGTTCGGCGCTCGCTCAGGATGACTTTTTCGGCAGGTCAGTTGCTACGCAGGAATGGTCATCGCCTTGCTTCTGCGGAACGTCCGTCGCGGTCCTCTCGCGACCCACGACCCGCGACTCGCTTCTAGACCACGAAATTCACCATCCGCCCTGGCACCCAAATCACCTTGCGGACGGTCTTCCCGTCGAGGTGCCTGGCCACCGTGGCATCCGCCCGCGCCGCGGCCTCGGCTGCCGCCTGATCGGCGTCCCGCGCCAGGGACACCGTCCCGCGGGTCTTCCCCCCCACCTGCACCGCCACCGTGACGGTGTCCTCGATGGTGAGCGCCGGGTCGAAGGCCGGCCAGGTCGAGTCGAACACGCTCCCCGCCATCCCCAGCCGCTCCCAGCACTCCTCCGCGAAGTGCGGCGCGAACGGAGCGACCATCTGCACCAGCTCGCCCACGATCTCGGGCGCCGAGCATCCCGCGTCGCGCAACGTCCCGACCAGCTCCATCAGCGCCGCGATCGCGACGTTGTAGTGCAAGGATTCCAACGCAGCACTCACACGCTGCTTGGCCTGGTGCCACTTCACCAGCACGTCGTGACGGATCTCCGCATCGGCACAATCCGGATGCCCCGCCTCGCGCACCAGCTCCCACACCTTGTCGAGGAAGCGCCGCGGGCCGGCGATCCCGGCGTCACGGAAGTCGCCCCCCTCCTGGAACGGTCCCAGGAACATCAGGTACGTCCGGAAGGTGTCGGCCCCCCACTGGTCGATGTACGTGTCGGGCACCACCACGTTGCCGCGACTCTTCGACATCTTCGCCCCGTCCTTCACGATCATCCCGTGCGCACGGAACTTGGCGAACGGCTCCTCGAAGTGGAGCATCCCGGCATCGTGCAGCACCATCGTGATGAACCGCGAATAGAGCAGGTGCAGCACCGCGTGCTCATTGCCGCCGATGTAACTGTCCACCGGGAGCCACCGCCTGGTGATCTCCGGATCGAACGGCGTGTCAGCGAACGCCGTGCTGGGATACCGCAGGAAGTACCACGACGAGTCGAGGAAGGTGTCGGACACGTCGGTCTCGCGGCGCGCCTTCGCGCCGCACTGCGGGCACGGCACGAAGTACCACTCTTCATGTCGAGCCAAAGGCGAGACACCTGTGTCGTCCGGCCGGTAGTCCGAGATCGGCGGCAGCAGCACCGGCAGCTGGTCCTTGGGGACAGGCACCGTGCCGCACGCATCGCAGTAGATGATCGGGATCGGCGGACCCCAGTACCGCTGCCGCGAGATGGTCCAGTCGTGGAGCCGGTAGTTCACCGTGGCCTTGCCGTGCCCACCCTCGGCCAGCCACGCCGTGATCGCGCGCTTCGCCTCCGGCACCGCCTGGCCATCGAACTGCGCCGAGTTGACCATGCGCCCCGCGACGTTGTCGACATACGCCTCGGCGAGCGGCGTGGCACCGTCATCGCCCGGCGCCGCCACCACCCGGGTGATGGGCAAGCCGAACTTCTCTGCGAACGCGAAGTCGCGCTCGTCGTGCCCAGGGACCGCCATGATGGCGCCGGTGCCGTACTCCATCAGCACGTAGTCGGCCACCCACACCGGAATCTCCGCGCCGGTGGCGGGGTTGATCGCCACGGCGCCGGTGTCCACGCCGGTCTTGTCGCGATCACCGACCTTGCGGGCGATCAGGTCGCGCGACGCGGCGGCGGTGCGATACGCCTGCACCGCGTCGTGCTGCGCCGGCGTGGTGATCGCCTCCACCAGCGGATGCTCCGGGGCGAGCACCATGAACGTAGCGCCGAAGACCGTGTCAGGACGGGTCGTGTAGACCTTGATGACCTGATCGTGATCCGTGATGCGGAACGTGAGCTCCGCCCCCTCGGAGCGCCCGATCCAGTTCTTCTGCGCCAGCACGGTGCTCTCCGACCAGTCCATCTTGCTCTTGTCGTCGAGGTTGCCGAGGAGGCGCTCCACGTAATCGGTGATGCGGAAGTACCACTGCTCCAGCACGCGCTGCTCCACGGCGGTGCCGCAGCGCTCGCAGGCGCCGGCGATCACCTGCTCGTTGGCGAGCACCGTCTTGCACGAGGGGCACCAGTTGACCGCCCCCTTCTTCTTGTAGGCGAGCCCGCGCTCGTGGAGCGTGAGGAAGAGCCACTGCGTCCACTTGTAGTAGGCGGGATCGGTGGTGGAGAGGACGTGCTCCCACGCGAACATCCCGCCCATCCGGGTGAGCTGCCGGGTGAAGTTGGCGATGTTGCGCGGGATCAGCTCGCCGGGATGCATCCCGACCTTGAGCGCGTAGTTCTCGGAGTGGATCCCGAAGGCATCGAACCCCATCGGCTCGAAGACCTGGTACCCCTGCATCCGCTTGAACCGGCCGAACACGTCGGCGCCGGTAAATGCGAACAGGTTCCCCACGTGCAGCCCCTCGGCGGAGGGGTAGGGGAACATCATCAGGTTGTAGAAGGGGCGCTGGGCGGAGGCGAGATCGGGCTCGTTGGTCCGGCGTTCCCGCCAGCGGGACTGCCACTTCGCCTCGACGTCGGCCGGCCGGTAACTGTCGTGGTCGGTCATCGGGCGAATATAAGGGGTTGTGAGTCGCGGGTCGTGGGTCGCGAGAGCGCCCCTCCCGCGACCCGCCCCTCGCGACCCGCGACCCCTATTGGACTCGGCCGCCTGTCACCGTCCACCCACCCCCGCTCTCACGGAGCGACAGGGCGAAGGTGACCGGATGCTTTTTCGCCGCGCCGAACGACGAGCGGATCCCGACATTGGCGGACACCGTGGCCGTGGCGCGGTCGCCGTTCACCTCGATGCGCGGCGTGCCGATGCCGTCAATGCCGACCCGACCCTGCTGCACCAGCTCGGCCAGCGCGTTGCCATCCACCTGGCCCGACACGCCGCCGGCCTGCCGGCGCGAGAGCCCGCCCAACCACGTGCGCAACGCGGCGGTGATCGCGGCGGTCGGATCGGCGCGCTCGGCCGGAGCAGCCGCAGCCGGTGGGGGCGGCGGAGGCGGGGGCGGGGGAGGCGGCGTGGCCCCGGCACCGGGTGACGGCCGCTGACGCGGCGTGCTGCTCGGTGGCGGCACGCTTCGCTCG
>CAZNOJ010000058.1:0-16368 GCA_964574665.1 uncultured Gemmatimonadaceae bacterium | reverse complement strand
CGGCCGGTCGGGACCCTACGATTCTACGCGGACCTCAGATCGGGGGGAACGTCACCCGACTCAGGGCGTGAAGGGGTTGCCCCTCGTGCCGTCGTGGCGAACGATAGGTAACGGGCCTTCTTCCTCTGGGCAGTGTGGAGGGGTGAGCCCCGGCAGGAGCCGACGCGCGCACGGCCGGCGAGTGTTCTGACAGCACTGCGTGAGACCACACCCTTTGCGTGGAGCGAGCTGACTATGCTGGGTCGTCTGCTACCACTGTCGTTCCTCGTCAGTGCAGGGTTGTCCGGCCAGAGTGTTCTCCGACCCGCGGCGAACCCTTCGTGTACGCGTTGCGAGATCGTGATTCGGCCAGTTGTTACCCTGGGGGACCAGGAGGGTGAGGGCGCGTTGCACGGCGAGCCGTACGCACTGGCCCGTGACAGCCGTGGGCGATTTGTCGTCGCTGTCCCGAGTGGGCGGGAGGAACGGCTGTACGTCTATGGGTCGGATGGTCGGCTCCTCCATCGAGTCGGCCCACCTGGCGAGGGGCCCGGGCAGGTGCAGTCGGTCCGGGTGATCGCGATCACATCTGGTGATACGCTTCACGTCTACGACGACGTCCTTGGAAGGCACTCAGTCTTTGGGCCCGATTATCGGTTCGTCCGGAGCCACCAAAGTCCAAGAGAACTCTCCAGCGTGGCATTCTTGGCGAATGGGACGGCGATTGTTGCGGCGAATGTCAATGACCCGCAACGAGTGGGTCTCCTCTATCATCGATTCCACGCCAACGGGAACTACCTCAGTTCCTTTGGCGACTCGACTCAGATCCTCAGCTCGAGCCGTCCCAGCGTGGCTGTACGACGAATGGCGCCCTCGCACAGCGGTGGCTTCTGGACAGCGGCCTGGCTCTACCGGTT
Source organism: uncultured Gemmatimonadaceae bacterium (assembly GCA_964574665.1). Taxonomy (GTDB): domain Bacteria; phylum Gemmatimonadota; class Gemmatimonadetes; order Gemmatimonadales; family GWC2-71-9; genus Palsa-1233. Next base: position 15,472 of record CAZNOJ010000058.1, on the reverse strand, counting down.
CCGGCTTGAACTGTGGTCATCCACGGGCTCGCTGTTGCGCGCGCTAGAGCCCGAACCCGGGTGGTTTCAGCCGTACGACCAGATTCTCGGCCCCACACCTGAACGTCCACCTCAAGCCATGCTCTTCGGCCTATGGGAAGACCCGTTCGGCCGTGTCTGGATTTCGGGCGTAACGCCAGGACGAAACTATCGCCGAGGGTTGGGTCAGAAGAAGCTGATTGAAGGAACGGAGGTGTTCCCGGTCGAGGATCCTGAGCGCATGTGGGATGGGATCATTCAGGTCTTCGATCCAGCGCAGGGCGTCTTGCTCGCATCAAGAGCGATCGACGCTCCTTTCCACTTCGCACTGCCGGGCGATCTGTTCGCTGGCGTGCGGACGGATCGTGATGGCCTCTTGTCTCTGGAGGTGGTGTCCGTGGTGCTACGGACCCCACGCCAGTAGTCCCCTGAGCTTCCCCCACATTGGAGTACTGACTATGAAGCTCCACCTCACTGCCGGCTCGGTCCTCGTGGTTGCCATTGCAGCCTTGGTAGGAACGAGCATCACCTCGCCGTCGACTGAGGCGGCCACACTCGCTGTTGGCATGCCCTTCGAGGAACCCACGTATTGCTCGAATTGTCCCAATTGCTTCCTCTCGAGCACGAAGCACAAGGCCCCTGAGGGTGGGGGGCTCTACAGCGGGCTGCACTCCGACTGCATCGAGATCATGCCATGCGGGCACCCCTATTGCGAACAGGCGGCTGCGTTCCCGTCCGACGATCCGTACACGGAGGAGCAGTACGAGGACTTGCGTGGATTGGTCGAGCGCGTGCTTCAGGGGGAGGTGAGTGCCATCAAGACCATCCTCGCCAGGTACCCCGAGAAGGCCCGCCTCAACCGGGACCGGATGGCCCTTCAAGTCTCGGCGTGCAGCGATGATGCGATCCTGAGTCACGTGCCGCTCACACCGGAGGTAATCGCGCACGCACTGTCAGCGACAACCTCCAGCGAATTCGCGGAGTAGTGGTCAGTGCGGCGGCCGACTGCGGGGGGTCAGCACCGGCCCCCAGCAGGCACTTACTCCCGAGGGCTGCGAGGGATGCGAATTGAGCATCGTGTGATGCACGGAAGCCAGAGTAGAACATGGGGCTTTACGATGACCTACTCTGGCTTGCCAGCTGGTACGATCGCGAGCGCCGAGAGCGGCAAGGGAAGGCTTTAATGGCCGCCTTCGATCTCGAGCCCAGGCGCTTTCTCACCCGGCCCGGCTGGACGATTCATGGTCACGACGAGTGGCTTCATCCTGCTACATGGTACGAGGGGCACCTCAAGCGTGAGTGGCCGCCGCGTGATCCTCCGGCCGTTGACGGCGGGGGTCCCCGAAAACGGGTCCACGAAGGCTAACGTTTTGACGGCGTGACACTCGGGGGGCACCTTCTGAGGAGGAGGGACCCCGATGCGGAAGAGTCGGTTCACGGAGGAACAGATCCTCCGGGCCCTGCGGCAGGGCGAGGCGGGCACCCCGGTGGTGGAGATCTGTCGGAAGCTGGGGATTACCGAGCAGACGTTCTACCGGTGGCGGCGGAAGTTCGGCGGTCTGGAGGCGAGCGAGGTCCGGGAGCTCAAGCAGCTCCGGGACGAGAACCGCCGGCTCAAGCAGCTTGTCGCGGATCTCACCCTCGACAAGACGATCCTGCGGGACGCCCCGGGAAAAAAGTGGTGAGCCCAGCGCAACGACGCGCGGTGGTGTGCTGGGCCCGGGAGGACTACCGCCTGAGTGAGCGCCGCGCCTGCCGCGCGCTGGCGGTCCACCGCACGCCGATCCGGTACCGATCCCGGCGGGGCAACGACGCGCCGCTCCGGCAGCGGCTGCGCGAGCTGGCGGCCGACCGGCTGACCTTCGGCGTCAAGCGGCAGACGACGCTGCTGCGCCGCGAGGGGCCGGTGGTCAACCACAAGCGGGTGTACCGGGTGTATCGCGAGGAAGGGCTCCAGTTGCGGCCCCGGCGGAAGCGTCGCCGTCGGGCGGCGGGAGGCGCGGCTGCCGCGGACGGTAGTGACAGAACCGAACCAGCGCTGGGCGATGGATTTCATGCACGACGTGTTGAGCGGCGGGCGGACGTATCGCGTCTTCACCCTGGTCGATGTCTGCACTCGCGAAGCACTGGCCGTGGTCGCCCGCGAGCGGTTCCGGGGCACCGACGTGGTTGACGTGCTGACGCCCGTGACCCAGGAGCGCGGCGGACACCCTGGGATCATCCAGTGCGGCAACCGGACCGAGTTCACGTCGGTCGCGCTCGACCACTGGGCGTACTGGAACCGCGTGCAGCTCGACTTCTCCCGGCCGGGCAAGCCGGTGGACAACTGCGTCTGCGAGGCGTTCAACGGCACGCTCCGGCGTGAGTGCCTGACGGTACATTGGTTCCGGTCGCTGGTCGAGGCGCAGGCCGAGCTCGACTGTTGGCGGCGGGACTACAACAACGCACGACCCCACACCAGTTTGGGGCACCATACGCCGGTCGACTGGTGGCGGGCCGGCGGCCCTCTCCCTCGAGCTGTGGCGACGCGAAACTAGCGCTTCAACCCGGACCTGTTTTCGGGGACCCCCACCGCACCTGCCGCTCGTCGCCGTCCTGAGCAGGGAGCACCACGGTGACCCGCTGAACCACGGCGAGCCCCGGCGGGGCAGCATTGGGTCCAGGAGGGGAGTCTCGTATATTGTATCCAATGCTCACCCGTCGCACCCTGACCGACGCCGTCGCCGAGGCGCTCCGCGACCGGATCCTCCACGGCGCCCTCGCCGCCGGCACGCCGCTCCGCCAGGAGGCGCTTGCCGCCGAGCTCGGCGTCTCCCGCATCCCGCTCCGCGAGGCGCTGCAGCGCCTCGAGGCCGAGGGACTGGTGGTGTTGCTGCCCCACCGCGGTGCGGTGGTGGCCGAGCTGCCGCTCGACCAGGTGCGCGAACTCTTCGAGCTCCGGGCCATGCTGGAAGCCGACCTGATCCGCCGCGCGGTGCCGCGCGCCACCGCGTCCGACCACGCCGAGGTGCGCGCCGCCGCAGACGCCTTCGCCGCGGCGCTCACCGTGGGGGCCGTCTCCGACCTCGGCGCCGCCAACTTCCGCCTCCACCAGGCGCTCTATCGCCCGGCCGGCCGTCCGCAGTCGCTGGAGCTCTTTGGTCGGTTGCACCAGCAGAGCGACCGCTTCCTGCGGCTGCAACTCACGCTCACGGATGGCGGCGCGCGGGCGGTGCGCGAGCACCGCGCCATCGCCGCCGCGTCGCGACGCCGCGACGCGACCGGCGCCGCCCGGCTCGTCCGCCAGCATATCCTTGGGGCTGGGGTGCGCCTGGAGCGCGCCCTCGCCGCGAAACACCCCCTGGAGGCCGCCGGATGACCACGACCCTCGCCCACCACATCGCCGGACGCGCACACCCCGGGAGCGGCAGCGGCGAACTGGTGCACCTCAATCCCTCTGACTCGCGCGAGGTGGCGAGCCGCGCGCCGGTCGGCTCGCCGGCCGACGTGGCGGCCGCCGTGGCGACCGCCGAGTCGGCGCGCCCCGCGTGGCGCGCCCCCACCGGACCGGCGCGTGCCGAGCTGCTGCACAAGTGGGGCGACGCCATCGCCGCGCGGCACGAGGAGCTGGCGCAGGCGATCGCCCGCGAAGTGGGCAAGCCGATCGTCGAGGCGCGCGGCGAGGTGGCGCGCGCGGTGGTGATCTGTCGCTACTACGCGGGCGAGGCGGTGCGCGACCTCGGCGCGGTGATCCCGGGGCAGGCCCCCGACGTGACGCAGTTCACGCTGCACGATCCCGTCGGCGTGGTGGCGCTCATCACGCCATGGAACTTCCCCATCGCGATCCCGCTCTGGAAGGCCGCTCCGGCGCTCGCCTTCGGCAACACGGTGGTGCTCAAGCCCTCGGAGATGGCCTCGGGCGTCGCGGCATTGCTCGCGGACACTGCAGTCGCCGCCGGTCTCCCCGCCGGTGCCTTCAACGTCGTGCACGGCGATGGCAGCACCGGCACCTCGCTCGTGCAGCATCCGGGGGTGCGCGCCGTGTCGTTCACCGGCTCGGCACGCGTCGGCGCGCTGGTGCAGCAGGCGGCCGCGGCCCGCAACATCCGGTGCCAGGTCGAGATGGGCGGCAAGAACGTGGTGATCGTGGCCAAGGATGCCGACCTCGACCGGGCCGCCGCGCTCACCGCCGCCGGCGCCTTCCGGTACGCCGGCCAGAAGTGCACCGCCACGTCGCGGGTGATCGTGGTGCGGGAGATGATGGAGCCGTTCCTGACGCGCCTCGAGGCCGCCACGCGCTCGCTGGTGCTGGGCCCCGTGACCGATCCCGCCTGCGCCGTCGGGCCGCTGGTGTCGTCCGCCGCCCGCGACCGGGTGCTGGCGGCCCTCGCCGCCGCCGGCGTGCCGCCGCTCTTTGCCGCCGAGGTGCCGACCGGGGCGGCCTGGGCACACGGCAACTGGCTCGCGCCGCAGTGCCTCCGGGTCGCCGACCCGGCGCATCCGCTGGTGCGCCAGGAGCTGTTCGCCCCGGTGCTCGTGACGCTCGAGGCCACCGACCTCGACCACGCGATTGCGCTGGCCAACGACACGCCCTACGGGTTGTCCGCGTCGCTCTTCACCCGCGACCTGCACGCCGCCTTCCACTACCTGCGGCGCATCGAGGTGGGGCTGGTGCGCATCAACGGCGACACCACCGGCGTGGATCCGCACGCGCCCTTCGGCGGCATGAAGGGCTCCTCCTCGGGGAGCCGCGAGCAGGGCAGGGCGGCGCGCGAGTTCTACACCGAGATCCGCACCGTGCAGATCCACTCCTAGGGAGCAACGATGACACGAGAGATGTGGCAGGGGGTGTTGCCGGCGATCACCACGCCCTTCGACACCGACGGCGGCGTGGAGCACGAGTTCCTGGCCGGCCACGCCCGCCGCCTGGTCGCGGCCGGATGCCGCGGCATCGTGGCGCTCGGCTCGCTCGGCGAGGGCGCCACGCTCACCGCGACGGAAAAGTCCGACATCCTCCGGACCCTGGTCGCGGCGGTGGGCGACCGCGTGCCGGTGATCGCCGGCATCGCCGCCCTCTCCACCGACGAGGCCGTCGCCCTGGCCCGGGCGGCCCACAAGGCCGGCTGCCGCGGGCTGATGGTGCTGCCCCCGTACGTGCACAAGGGCGACTGGCCGGAGATGCGCGCCCATGTCCGCGCCGTGATCGGCGCCACGCCGCTGTCCTGCATGCTGTACAACAACCCCGCGGCGTACGGCACCGACTTCCTCCCCGAGCAGGTGCGCGAACTCGCGGAAGCCGACAACCTCCACGCCGTCAAGGACTCCAGCGGCGACGTCCGCCGGATCACGGCGATGCGCGCCCTGCTCGGCGACCGTCTCTCCCTGTGCGTCGGCCTCGACGACGCCGTGGTCGAAGGGGTCGCGGCCGGCGCCACCGGCTGGGTGGCGGGACTCGTCAACGCCCTGCCGGAGGAGTCGGTGCTGCTCTTCGAGCACGCACGGGCCGGGCGTGCCGCCGAGGCCCGCGTGCTCTACGAGTGGTTCCTTCCGCTGCTGCGACTCGATACGGTGCCCAAGTTCGTGCAGCTGATCAAGCTGGTGCAGGAGGAGTGCGGCCTCGGGTCCGAGCGGGTGCGGCCGCCGCGCCTGCCGCTCGAGGGCGCCGAACGCGAGGTGGCGCTCGGCGTGATCCGCAGCTGCCTGGCCAAGCCCCCCCGGGTGCGCCCGTGAGCGGCGCCGCGCGGATCCGCGTGATCGACTCGCACACCGAGGGCGAACCGACCCGCGTGGTGCTCGAGGGATGGCCCGAGGCGCGGGGGGCCTCCGTGCGGGAGCGTCGCGACGCCATGCGCACCAGCCACGAGTCCTGGCGCCGCGCCACCGTGCTGGAGCCGCGCGGGCACGACGCGGTCGTGGGGGCGGTGCTGGTCCCTCCCGACCGTCCGGAGGCGGCCACCGGGGTCATCTTCTTCAACGACGTGTCGTGGCTCGGCATGTGCGGCCACGGCACCATCGGCGTGGTGCGCACGCTGCAACACCTGGGACGGATCGGGCCCGGGACGGTGGAACTCGACACGCCGGTGGGCCCGGTGCGCGCCTCGCTCGCGCCGAACGGCGAGGTGACCATCCGCAATGTTCCCGCCCGTCTGGCGCGCGCGGACGTGACGGTCCAGGTGCCCGGGATCGGCGCGGTCACCGGCGACGTGGCGTGGGGCGGGAACTGGTTCTTCCTCACCCAGGTGCCGACGCCCACCCTCGCGTTCGAGCACCGGGCCGCGTTGCTCGACATCACCACGCGCATCCGCGAGGCCCTCGGCGAGCAGGGAATCACCGGCGACGATGGCGGGGAGATTGACCACGTCGAGCTGTTCGGGCCGCCCACGCGCTCCGACGCCGACTCCCGCAACTTCGTGCTCTGTCCGGGGAGTGCCTACGATCGCTCGCCGTGCGGCACTGGCACCTCCGCCAAGATGGCCGCACTGCACGCGCATGGCCGGCTGGCCGTGGGACAGGAGTGGCGCCAGGAGAGCATCATCGGCTCGCGATTCGTGGGCTGGCTCGAGCAGGTGGGCCACGACCTGGTGCCGCACATCCGCGGCAGCGCGTGGATGACCTCTGAGGCCATCCTGCTGCTCGATCCTGCCGACCCGTACCGCCACGGACTCGGGTGACGACGGCCCGGGTGGTGATCGTCGGTGCAGGGGTGGTGGGCGCCATGCTCGCCGACCTGCTGGCGCGCGCCGGCGTGGCGGTGACGGTGGTGGAGCAGGAGTTCGCCGGGGCGGGCAGTACCGGGGCCGCCATGGGGCACCTGGTGGTGATGGACGATTCGCCGGCCCAGTTGGCGCTCTGTCACCTGTCGCGGTTGCGATGGGACACGCTGCAGCGCGACCTGTCCGACGACACCGAGTTCACGCGCAGCGGGACGCTCTGGATCGCGGCGACCGAGGCCGAGATGGAAGAGGCCGGCCGCAAGGTGGGCCGCTTCCGCCAGGAGGGCATCGCCACGGAACTGCTCTCGGGCGAGGAGCTGCGGCAGGTGGAACCGGCGCTCGCTCCCGGACTGATCGGTGGGCTCCGCGTCCCCGATGACATGATCTGCTATCCTCCCGCGATCGCCCGCCGCCTGCTCGAGCGCGCCGCGACGCATGGCGCCACCCTGGTGCGCGCGGCCGCCCGGGCCATCACGCCGGACGGCGTGGTGCTCGACCAAGGCCAGCGACTCGACGGCGACGCGATCGTGGTGGCGGCGGGTGCGCACAGCGCCGAGCTCCTGCCGGGCCTGCCCCTGGTGCCGCGACGGGGACACCTGGTGATCACCGACCGGCTGCCGTTCGGCATCCGGCACCAGCTGGTGGAACTGGGGTACCTGCATACCGCCCACACGCTGGGGGGAGCCTCGGTGGCGTTCAACATCCAGCCGCGACGCACCGGACAACTGCTGATCGGCTCCTCCCGCGAACTCGTCGGCTTCGACCCGACGATCAACCGACAGCTGGTGGGCGACATGCTGCAGCGCGCAACCCGCTTCGTGCCGGGGCTCGAGCGTGCGCCTGTGTCGCGCACCTGGGTCGGGTTCCGGCCCGCCTCGCCCGATGCGTTGCCGCTGATCGGTCGGTGGCCGGCCCTGCCGCGCACCTGGGTGGCCACCGGCCACGAGGGGCTCGGCATCACCATGGCACCCGTGACAGCCGAGTTGATCGTCGCCGACCTGCTGCAACAGCCGCCACCGCTGGATCCCGCACCGTATCGGCCGGACCGCACGATGCCACCCTGGGGGGCCGCCCATGCGTGACGTGACGATCCTGGTGAACGACGTGCCGCGTCGGGTGGAGCATGGCACCACGCTCGCGGCGGCGCTGCTCACGCTGGGCGAGGATGTCTTTCGCCGCGCGGGCGATGGCAGCGGACGCGGCCCGGTGTGCGGTATCGGTTCGTGCCAGGAGTGTCGTGTCACGCTGGATGGCCAGCCGGGCGTGCGCGCCTGCCTCGAACCGGTGCGCAACGGCATGCGCGTGGAGACCGGCGGATGAGCCGCGCTCGACCGGTGGACGTGGTGGTGGTGGGCGGCGGACCCGCCGGCCTGGCCGCGGCGGACACCCTCGCGGAGCTCGGCAAGCGGGTGCTGCTGCTCGATCATGGCCTCCGACTCGGTGGCCAGATCTGGCGTCACCGCGAAGGCGATCTGCTGCCAGCGACCGCGCGCCACCTGCTGGCACACGTGCAACCGCCCCGGGTGGCGATCGCCCACCGGGCCACCGTGGTGGACGCCCCGACGCCGAAGCAACTGCTCGTGTCGTTCGGTGGCCGCCTGGCCACCGTCGAGACGGATGCCGTCGTGCTGGCCACCGGCGCCCTCGAGCGCCTGCTCCCGTTCCCGGGGTGGACGCTGCCCGGCGTGCTCGGCATCGGCGGCCTGCAGGCCCTCTGCAAGTCCGGCCTCGGCGTGGCGGGCGCGCGCGTGGTGGTGGCGGGCAGCGGTCCGCTCGGCCTTCCGGTGGCCGCCACGTTGCGGCAGCGCGGAGCCGCGGTGCTGCTGCTGGCCGAACAGGCGTCGGCGCGGTCCGTGCGACGGTTCGCGGCACGGGCGCTCCGCTCGTCGGGGCGACTCGGTGCTGCCATCCGGCTGCGATGGCAGACCCGCGGGATTCCCTACCGGACCGACGCCTGGGTGGTCAGGGCGGAGGGACGCGATCGCCTGGAGCGGGTGGTGATGGCGGTGGGCGGCACGGAGCGCAGCTACGAGTGTCAGTGGCTGGCCACGTCGGCGGGATTGGTGCCACGCACGGAACTCGCCGAACTGCTCGGCTGCGCCACCACCGAGGACGGAGTCGTGGTGAACCGCCACCAGGAATCCAGCGTGGCCGGCGTGTACGCCGCCGGCGAATGTGCCGGCGTGAAGGGTGATGCCGCGGCGGTGATCGACGGCCGCATCGCGGGGTACGCGGCGGCGCGGAGTGAGGTGCCGGCGCGCCTCCTCCGGCTCCGCGAACGGCACCGCCGGTTCGAGGCGCTCCTGCGCGAGTGCTTCGCGCCGCGCGCCGAACTGCGCGAGCGGGTCACCAAGGAGACCGTGCTCTGCCGCTGCGAGGATGTGCCGGTGGGCGCGATTGATCGGTCGTGGACCCAGCGACAGGGCAAGCTGTGGACTCGGGTCGGCATGGGTGCCTGCCAGGGTCAGGTCTGCGGTCCTGCCTGCGCCACGTTGTTCGGTTGGCGCCCCAACGCGGTGCGGCCGCCGCTCGGACTCCCCGGCGTGGGCCCGTGGAGCCGGGCGATCCCCGAACTCACGCCCGCGGATCCTCCCACTCCCTGACCACCGCCGCCGCCAGCCGACCGAGGCGCTCGGCCTCGAGCCGGCCGACGGCCGCCACGAGCATCGCGTCAAGCTCGACCCACACCCGGCGAATCACCGCCTCGAGCAGGCGCGCGCGCGGCGTGGGATGAATGCGCATGGCGCGGGCGTCGTCGGCGTCGGGGCGGCGGTCCACCAGGCCGCCACGTTCCAGGCGCTGCACCATCCGCGTCACGGTGGGCGCCTCAATTCCAAGGCGCGCCGCCAGGTCGGCTTGCCGGAGCCCGGGCTCGCGCCACAGCTCCATGAGCAGCGCGTCCTGTCCGGGGTGCAGCCCGTGCGGCGCCAGCAGGGCCGCGTGCCGCGCCCGCAACTGCCGGGCAAAGACGAGCACCGCGTGCGCCGGCTCGGCGGGAGCCGCTGGGCCGGTTGAGCGCGGCGCTCCGCTCACCCGTCCACCGGCAGTGCGCCGGCCACCAGCAGCGCCGTGGCCGCCAGCACCGCTGCCCCGAGCAGCAACTCCACCGTCACCGCACGGCGGAGTGCCGACACTGGCGTCTCGGGATCGTGGGTGAGTCGCGGGGTCACCACCTTCCAGTTCCACCACCCCGTGGCGCCCACGGCCACGAACAACCCCACCTTGACCAACAGCAGCTGTCCCCATCCCGTGGTCAAGAGGTCGCCGAGGGACGCCGTGTACCGGAACGTGGCCACTACCCCGCTCACCAGCAGCAGTGCGGCACCCAGGCGCGCCAGCACCGAGAACTGCTCCAGCAGGTGGCCGAGCACCGGGCGATCCGACGAGCTGGTCAGGGAGGGGAACACGGCGAGCGCCAGGATGGCGAGCGTGCCGAGCCAGATGGTGCCGCCGAGCAGGTGGGCAAGGTGCACCAACCGGCCGACGATCACCGGGTGCCAGAGTGCGTCGGCCCCGTGCCCCATTCCGGCCTGCGCCACCAGGAACGCGATCGTGAACAGCACCACGGCCCGGGTCCGCCACGCCGCGTGCTCGCGGAGGAGCCACGTGAGACCCAGCAGGGCGAACGCTCCCAGGGTCTGCACCATCCAGCCGGCGCCCCACGAGCCGGTGCCCAGCACCGCGCGGGCCAGTTCGGGGTCGATCGGCGCGCCGGGATCGTGGAAGGCGTGCACCTGCAGCGCCCCGCGTCCGAGCGAGAGCGTCAACAGGAACCAGGCCAGCAGGCCGGGCAGTCGGTTGAGCCAGCCGCGGATCACCGGGCCACTCACCTGCCGGTCCGCGCCCGCGCGCCCGGCGAGGACGGTCGCCAGTGCCGTGCCGCCAAGCAGCAGCAGCGTGGCGAGCAGCAGGCCGCGCACCGCGGGATACACCGCGCCGATCAGGGTCTCATCCATCGCAATCGGGGCAGGTGCCGAGCAGCACCACGTCGTGCTGGTGCACGGTGAAGCCCTGGGGGGCGTCGTCCACTGCCCCCGGTCCGCCGCAGGGAATGTCGAAGACCCGGTGGCAACGCTCGCAACGGAAATGGTGGTGGTGCGGCTGCCCGGCGATCTCGTAACGACTCGACTCGCCCGGCAACATCACCGTCACGAGCCAGCCCTCGTCGAGCAGGCGGCGGATGCTGCGGTACACCGTGGCCACACCGAGCCCCGCCACGTCCTGCCGGGCGAGGGCGTGCACCTCGGACGGCGAGAGCGGCCGGGCGGCCCGCTGGAACGCGCGACGGATGGCGCCGCGTTGCCTGGTGTTGCGCTGCATCGGGATCCGGGATCGTGGGGAACAGGGTAGAATAGTAACCTGACCCGCTCCCTCCCTCCTCCTGGAGCCCTGATGGGCACGTTCAATCGGTCGCGGTGGTGGTGGCTGGCAGCGCTGCTGGCGGGGGTGCCCGCGTGTACCGTCGCCCAGGGGCCTGCCACGGCACCGCGCCCTCGCCTCGTGGTGCACTTCGCGGTGGATCAACTGCGTCCCGACTACCTGCTCCGCTGGGAGCGGCAACTCAGCGGGGGCCTCGGGCGCCTGATGCGGGAAGGGGTGTTCTACCCGGCCGGCGAGCAAGACCATGCCGTGACCGAGACGGCGCCGGGGCACGCCTCGATGCTCTCCGGTCGCTGGCCCACCCGCACCGGCATCGTCTCCAATGATCGCGGGGTCTCCGATCCCGGCTCGGCGCTGCTGGAGGTGACGGGCGCCGGTGCCTCGCCCCACCGCTTCCGGGGTACTGCGCTCTTCGACTGGATGCGGGTGGCCGATCCGGAGACGCGGGTGCTCTCCGTGTCGCGCAAGGATCGCGGCGCCATCCTGCCCGTCGGTCGCGCCGTGGTCCCCGTGTATTGGTATGCGCGCGGACAGTTCACCACCTCGCGATGGTATGCCACCCAGCTTCCCGACTGGGTGAAGGCGTGGAATGCCCGCGATCCCGCCGAACGGCTGAAGGGCACCGCCTGGACGCCGCTGCCCGGCATCCGCTACGAGGAGCCCGACCAGCGGCCCTACGAGGACGGCGGTCGCCGGGTGAGCTTTCCGCACCAGCTCTCCCAGGATCGTGCCACGGCGGCGGGAGAGATCACCTCGATGCCGGTGATGGACTCGCTCACCCTCGACTTCGCCTGGCACGGCGTGCGCGCCTTGCAGCTCGGCCAGCGAGCCGGCACCGACCTCCTCGCGATCTCGCTTTCCACCACCGATGCCGTGGGACACACCTGGGGGCCCGGTTCGCTCGAGCTGCACGACCAGGTGTTGCGACTCGATCGCTACCTGGGTGCCTTCCTCGACTCGTTGGCCACCCTGGTGCCGCTCGACCAGGTGCTGATCTCCCTCACGTCGGACCACGGGGTGCAGGAGTTTCCCGAGGCCGGCACCGGCGGGCGTGCCACCCTCACGCCCGATGCGCGCGCCCTCACCGAGTGGGCGCGCGCCCGGTACCAGGTCGACCTCGACATCGGACTCGAGAGCGGCTTGATGCTTGCCGAGACCCGGGCCCTGACGGCGCGTGGTGTGCAGGTCGGCCGGCTCGCCGACTCGCTGGCCGCGGTGATCGCCGCGCGTCCGGGCGTCCGCCGCGTCTTCACCCCCGCGTCATTGGCCGCCACGGGCGACGCCGAGTCCATGATGTGGCGCCGGCAGATCGCGCCCGACGCCGACTGGCTGGTGGCCGTGGCGCTCGAACCGGGGTGGATGTGGACCGACAACGCCAACTACACCACCCACGGCACCACCAACCTCCTCGACGTGCGGGTGCCGATCATCTTCCGCGTCCCCGGAGTGGCCCCCAGGCGGATCGAGCGCCCGGTGGGCGTGGTGGACATCGGCCCCACGCTGGCGGCGCTCCTGGGGATCGCCCCCACCGAACCGCTCGATGGTCGTCCCTTGCCTGAACTCGTCCCGCCGCGGAGGCCCTGAGATGTCGCGTCGCCTGCTCGCCCTGGTCCTGTTGCTCCTCCCGGTTGCGGTGTCGGCCCAGGATGACCCCGCCCTCGCCCGGGCTCGTCGGTTCCTCGCCTCCCAGCCGATCTTCGACGGGCACAACGACCTGCCCTGGGAGATCCGGGTCAACCCGGTGTCGCGGATGGACGTGGCCAAGTACCCGCTCCGCACCCGAGCCCCGGGCCAGACCGACTTTGCCCGCCTGCGCCAGGGCGGCGTGGGCGCGCAGTTCTGGTCGGTCTACATCCCCGGGGAGTTCCCCGACTCCGGCTACGCCCGCATGCAGCTGGAGCAGATCGACATTGCGCGCCGGTTGATCGCGATGTATCCCGACCAGCTCGAGCTGGCGCTCACGACGGCCGACGTGGAGCGGATCCGTGCCGCCGGGAAGGTGGCCTCGCTGCTGGGCATGGAGGGCGGCCACGCCATCGAGAATTCCCTCGGCGCGCTGCGCATGTACCACGCCCTCGGGGTGCGCTACATGACGCTGACCCACAACGTCACGCTCAACTGGGCGGACGCCGCCTCGGACATCGCGCGGTACGATGGCCTCACCGAGTTCGGGCGCGAGGTGGTGCACGAGATGAACCGGCTCGGCATGATCGTGGACCTGAGCCACGTCTCGCCGGCCACGATGCACGACGCGCTCGAGGTGTCGGCGGCACCGGTCATGTTCTCCCATTCATCGGCGCGCGCGGTGCTGGATCACCCGCGCAACGTTCCCGACGACGTGCTGGTCAAGCTCAAGGCCAACGGCGGCGTGGTGATGGTCACCTTCGTGGCCGGCTTCATCTCACCGGGCCAGCGGGCGTGGACGCAGGCCTTCAGCGACTCGATGGCGAAGATCACCGACGCGGCGGCGCGGCGCGAGGCGGCCGACCGCTACCGTCAGGCCAACCCGCGGCCCCGCGCCACCGTGGCGGAGCTCGCCGACCATGTGGAGCACGTCGTGCGGGTGGCAGGAGTGGATCACGTGGGACTGGGCGGCGACTACGACGGCACCAGCGACCTGCCCGCCGGCATGGAGGACGTGTCGGGCTACCCGCTTCTCTTCGCGGAGTTGATGCGCCGGGGATGGAACGACACCGACCTGCGGAAGCTCGCCGACGGCAACATGCTCAGGGTGCTGCGCCAGGCCGAAGCGGTCCGCGATCGGATGGCCGCCGCAGGGCAATGACGAAGGCGAAGGCGAGGATCGCGAGCGCGATACCGAACCATTGCAGCGCGTAGGACAGGTGGGGCCCCTCGTCGAGCGCGGGGGGCTCCACCGCAGGGAGTTGCCCCGGCCCATCCACGCCGCCCTCCAGGTACAGCAGCAACGGGGCGGCCGCCGGGTCGCGTCGCCGGGCAAGGGTCGAATCGAACCGGCGCCAGGTGGTGTCACCGCCAGCCACCAGCGGCTGCCCGCCGTCCGACGTGGTGGGCAGCGCCTGCAGCTCCCCAGCCACGATCACCGTGCCTGGCACCGGTGCCGGGATCGGCCCCGGATGCACCCCATCGGCCGCCGCCGCGAATCCGCGAAGGACCCAGAGCGTCCCTCCGCCATTGGCCACCTCGAAGCGCGTCACCACGTGAACCCCAGGGGCCTCGCGGTGGACCCTGCTCCGGAGGATCACCTCTCCCGCCTCGAGGAAGCGGCCTCGCGCCTGGAGTCGGCGCCCGGGTGCCGGAAGTCCTGCCGTCGCGGTGTCGCCCCACTGGAGCGTTGGCAGGGCTCGAGCGGCGGCCAGGACGGCGTTGCGATCCCGGCGCTCCCCCAGGCGGTCGAGCTGCCACACGCCGAGCCGGATGGCAATCGCGGCCAGCACCAGGGCAACCAAGCCGAGGAGCTGGCGCCGAAATCGGGACACTTGTGACCCTCCCAGTGGACACTCGGCTCGGGCCGCGGTCGGGGGAACCTGAGCCAACTGCTTGTCGTTCTTCAAGATATCGTCGTGGTACGGGGCCTGCACGTGATCGGGGCCGAACCGGGGCGATTCTCGCTTGCCTCGGCACACTCGCGGTCCACAGGAGATCGTTCCATGCGTCGCATTCTCGGCTTCACCACCGCCTTGGCCGCCCTCGCGCTTGGCGCCACCTCGACGGCCCACGCCCAGCAGCGTCGGGATCGCGACCGCGGGCTGGTGGAACTGGCGGAGCCGTCGCTCCGCGGCGGGTTCTATCTCTCGGGCGGGATCGGCGCCGGACGGGAGCAGTACAAGTTCTCCGACGAGGACGAGTTCACCGAGCCGCTCACCAAGCCCACCATCACGCTCCGCCTGGGCGGCACGCCTGACCCCTACGTCCGGGTCGGTGGCGAGCTGTTCGGCTGGGGCGCGGAGACGGACGAGGGCGAGGAGACCTTCGCGGCGGTGCTCGGCGTGGTGCAGTTCTATCCGCTCCGCGACGGCGGGCTCTGGCTCAAGGCGGGCGGCGGCTACGCGGAGAGCGCGGTGGACTTCTACGACCCCGACTTCTTCGACACCAGTGAGTCGGGCTTCGCCTGGTCGGTGGGCGCGGGCTACGAGATCCAGTTGTCGCGGTCGCTGGCGATCGGGCCGTCGGTCGAGCTGTACCAGGGGTCGTTCTCCCGGCGCGGCGAGCCCACCCTGACCGAGCGGGTGCTCAATATCGGCGGGCAGATCACCTTCCAGACCGGCGGGCGGCGGCGTTGACCCCCGGGGGCGCGGCGGCTATGTTTTCGCCCGCCGCGCCCTGGTGGTGAAACTGGTAGACACGCTATCTTGAGGGGGTAGTGCCGAAAGGCGTCGCGGTTCGAATCCGCGCCAGGGCAT
>CAZNOJ010000057.1:16600-16855 GCA_964574665.1 uncultured Gemmatimonadaceae bacterium | reverse complement strand
CCGGCTCCAGCTCCACGAAGGCGCCGTAGTTGGTGATCGAGACCACCTTGCCCTGCACCCGGGCGCCGACCGGGTACTTCTCGGCCACGTTCTGCCACGGGTAGCTCTGCAGCTGCTTCATGCCCAGCGAGATGCGCTCGCGCTCCCAGTCGATGTCGAGGATCTTGACCTCGACCTCGCGGCCGATCGCCACCAGCTCGCTCGGGTGCGACACCCGGCCGTACGACATGTCGGTGATGTGCAGCAGGCCGTCGA
>CAZNOJ010000057.1:0-16590 GCA_964574665.1 uncultured Gemmatimonadaceae bacterium | reverse complement strand
TCTTGAACTCGTAGGTGTGCCCCAGCAGCTCGTCGATGTTGGGCACCCGGCGGAGCGCGATCTGCGACCCCGGCAGGAAGGCATCCACCCCCATCAGGTTCACCACCACGCCACCCTTGATCTTCTTCATCAGGGTGCCCTCGACCGGCTGGTCGGTCTCGTGGGCCTGGCGGATCTTCTCCCACACCCGCATGAAGTCGGCCTTCTTCTTCGAGAGGACGACCGCACCCTCCTGGTCCTCGAGGTGCTCGAGGAAGACCTCGACCTCGTCGCCGACCTGGAGGTTCTGCGGATCCTTGAACTCGTCGAGCGGGACCGACCCTTCCGACTTGAAGCCGACGTCGAGGATGACGGCGTTGTCCGTGACGCGCAGCACCTTGGACTTGACGATCTCGCCCTCGGCGATCTGCGACATCGTCCCCTCGTACAGCTCGAGCATCTCCTCGTACTGGTCGTCGGAGTACTCGTCGTCGTAGAGGTCGGGGCGGACGCGCAGGCCGGTGGTGGTGGCGAACGGCATCCCCGGCACGGTGGCCATGGCGAAGCCGCCATCCTGGGCGGGGGCGGTGGTGGTGTCGGTGGTCTGGTCGAGGTCGGACATGCGGGTGGGTATCCTGCCGTGAATTCCGGGCCGCCGCGATCCCCTGCGGACGGGTTGAGGGAGACTCCTCGGTGCCGCCCACCCCATTGTGGGCCAGCCTTGCAAAATACCGCCTCAGGCGCCGGCCATCAACCCTTTGGCCCGGGCCCAGGCCACGATCCGCTCCACCTGCTCGGCAAACGCCAGGGCGGTGGTGTCGAGCACCTCGGCATCCCCCGCCTGCCGGAGGGGGGCCACCGCGCGGGCGGCATCGAGGCGGTCGCGCTCGGCAAGCCGGGCGGCCTCCGCCGCCACCTCCGCCGCCGTGACGGCCGCCCCGACCTGCAGCAGCCGGCGGGCGGCCCTCGCCTCGGGGGAGGCGGTCAGGAAGACCTTGAGGGGCGCATCGGGGAAGACGGCCGTGCCGATGTCCCGACCGTCGAGCACCGTGCCGCCCCCCTGGGCGACCGCCTCCCGCAACAGGTGATTCACCCAGTCGCGGACCGCCGGGAGCGCGGCGACCTCGGAGACCCCCGCCGTGACCTCGGGGCTCCGGATCGCGGCAGCCACCGGCCGTCCCCCCACCTCGACGCGGAGGGCGGTGTCGTCGGGAGACAAGGTCACCCCGAGTTGACCGGCGCGCGTCGCGATGGCCGTCCCGTCGCGCAGCCCCTCGCGCTGGGCGATCCAGGTGGCCACCCGGTAGAGTGCGCCTGAGTCGAGGTGCACCCAGCCGAGCCGCTCGGCGACGGCCCGGGCGGTGCTCGACTTGCCGGACGCGGCCGGTCCGTCGATCGCCACCACGCGCGGCGCGCTCACCCGACCTGCCGGCGCACCTGGGCGAGCATCCGGGCGAATCCGGGGAACGACACGTCGGCGCAGTCGAGGTCGTCGATCGCCAGGGTTCCCTCGGTGTCGAGCACCGAGAACGCCATGGCGATGCGGTGGTCGCCCGCGGTGCGCACCGGCCCGGCGAGGGGTCGTTCGGTCCCTGTCACGTGCAGCGTGTCCCCGTCGACAGCAACGGCCACGCCGATCGCGCCGAGATTCTGCGCGAGCAAGGCGAGCCGGTCACTCTCCTTGACGCGCAATTCCGCCAGCCCCCGGAACGTGGAGCGGCCCTCGGCGCGGGCCGCGAGACAGGCGAGCATGGGGATCTCGTCAATCATGGCGGGAATCTCGCCCTCCGACACCGTGATCGCACGCAGGGCAGCCGGAGCGGCCACGAGGTCGGCAACCGGCTCGCCGGCGAGTTCCCTGGAGCCTTCCCTGCCGCACACCGCTCCCATGCGGGCGAGCGCCTCGAAGAACCCGGTGCGGGTGGGATTGACGCCCACGTCCACGCAACGGATCGCGCCGCGACGGCCCAGCACCGCGGCGGCCACCATGAACGCCGCGGACGATGGGTCGCCGGGAACGCGCCATTCGAAGCCGGGGATCGGTGCCCCGGGACGGTAGTTGACCGTGGTGCCGTCCACCTGGACGTCACACCCCAGTCCGCGCAGCATCCGCTCGGTGTGGTCGCGGGAGCGGGCGGGCTCCGAGACCGTGACGCCGACGCCACCGGCGAGGCCGGCCAGCAGGATGGCGCTCTTGACCTGGGCGGAGGCCACCGGCGACGACCACTGCACGGGCTGGAGGGTCCCGCCCAGGATGCGAATCGGCAGGCATTCGGCCCCGTCCGGGAAGCGGGCGCCCATGGCGGCCAGGGGCTCGGTGACCCGCCGCATCGGGCGCCGGCGGAGCGACCGATCGCCGGTGAACCGCGCCTCCAGCGGGTGGCCGGCCACCAGGCCCAGCAGCAACCGGGCGGTGGTCCCGGAATTGCCACAGTGGAGGGGGTCTCCCGGGGAGCGCCAGGTGGCGCCGCCCCGAATCTCCACCGTGGCGCCGGGACGCACGGGGGACACCGGGGTGCCCAGCTGTCGCAGCACCCGGGCGGTGGAGCGGACGTCGAGGGAGGCGAGGGGGAGACCCACTCGCGAGGTGCCTCGTGCCACGGCGGCGAGCATCAGCGCCCGATGACTGATGGACTTGTCCCCGGGCACCACGATGTCGTCGCGCGAGTGGCGCCTGCCGGATGACATCAGTGAAGACTCCAACGCAGGGGGACGCGGTGCATTTGCTGCGTGGAATCGTATCTTTCCCGACTGCAACCAACAACGGCGACCGGCACCCTGCTCGCCGCGCCTCCGACCGCCTGACCGGATGACGATGACCTCACCCCGCAGCACGCCCGCGCGCGACGCCTGGCTTGTGCCCCACCTGATCGAGGCCGGGATCGCCGACGAAGCCCGGATCGACGGTTTCTCGGTGTCGCCCAACGGCCGGCTCTGGGATTCGGTGGTCCAGGCGGGGCTCACCACCGATGCCGACCTGGTGAAGCTGGTCGCGGAGCGCTACCGGCTCAGCCCGGCGGGCAGCGCCGAGCCGGATCGCCGGGCCGCCGCGGTGGTGCCCGAGGCCGTGGCCCGCAAGCACCACGTGGCCCCGCTTGCGCTCGACGAGAAGTCGGTGACGATCGCCACGTCCGATCCGCGCGACATCGCCGCCGAGCAGGAGCTCGAGTTCGTCACCAGCCGCAAGCTGGTCTTCCAGGTTGCGGCGCCCTCGGAGATCGCGTCGCGACTGGAGGAGCTGTACCGGCCGGAGAACCGCATCAACCGGTTGCTCGCGGGGCTGGCCCCCGCGGCGCTCGAGGTCGAGATCGAGACCGCGCCGGCGCCGGATCGCGATCCGGCGTTCGACGCCCCGATGGCCAAGCTGGTGGACGCCCTGATCACCGACTCGGTGCGGGCCGGCGCCAGCGACATCCACGCCGAGCTGGAGGGCGGCGAGGTGGTGGTCCGCTACCGGGTGGACGGCATCCTGCGCGAGGTGATGCGGCTCCCGGAGGCGGCGGGCCCTTCCCTGGTGCGGCGCGTCAAGATCGTCGCAGGCCTCGACGTGACCTCCTCGATGACGCCCCAGGACGGGCGTTCCACCGCGCGGGTGGACGGCAACGTGGTGGACCTCCGCGTGGCCACGGCGCCGGTGGCGCGTCGGGGCGAGAAGCTGGTGATCCGGCTGCTCAACAAGACCAACCTGAAATCGTCGATTCCCGACCTCGCGCTGCCGGCCGAGGAAGAGCGCCTGCTGATGCAGATGCTGGGACACCGTGAGGGGATGCTGCTGGTGACCGGTCCCACCGGCTCCGGCAAGACGACCACGCTGTATGCGGTGCTGAACCACCTCAAGACCGGCAAGGTGAACATCGTCACGGTCGAGGACCCGGTCGAGTACGACGTGGACGGGATCTCGCAGCTGCAGGTGAACGAGGCGCAGGGCTTCACCTTCGCCACGGCGCTCCGGTCGGTGCTGCGCCAGGACCCCGACATCGTGCTGGTCGGCGAGATCCGCGACCTCGAGACTGCGACGATCGCGATCCAGGCCGGCCTCACCGGGCACTTCGTGTTCTCCACGCTGCACACCAACGACGCGGCGTCGGCCGTGACCCGGTTGCGCGACATGGGCGTGGACTCGTTCAAGGTCGGGTCGGTCGTCAAGGGGATCCTGGCCCAGCGCCTGGTGCGGCGGCTCTGCGAGCGCTGCGCGGTGCCGGTGCCGCTCGAGGAGCTCGAGGAGGCGGCACGACCGCCGGCCGGCCACGGCGAGGTCACACCGCGGAAGGCGCCGGGTTGCAAGGCGTGTGGCGGGACCGGCTACAAGGGCCGCATTGCGGTGATGGAGCTGCTGCCGGTGGAACAGGAGGTGGCCCGGCTGATCGAGACCGGCGCGCCGCTGTCCGAGGTGGTGCGCGCCGCCAAGGCGGCCGGCATGGTCACCCTGTGGCGCAGCGGGCTCGACCGCTTCTGGCGCGGCCTCACCTCGTGGGACGAGGTCCGGCGGGTGCTGGGCGAGGGCCAGGCGACCGAGCAGGCCGCCCGCCCGGACGGTGGCGAGGCGGCGGTCTCGCGGGTGCGCGGCGAGGGTCCGCTCCGGGTGCTGCTCGCCGATGACGACGCGTCGATGCGCAAGCTCCTCCGCAAGGTCCTCGAGCGCGAGGGCTACGAGGTGCACGAGGCGCTCGACGGGCTCGAGACCCTCGACGCGATCGAGGCGGGCCAGGCCGACCTGGTGATCCTCGACCATGACATGCCCAACCTGACGGGGCTCGGGGTGCTCGAGGAGCTGCGCGCCCGCGTGAGCACCGCGTCGATTCCCGTGATCATGCTGACCGCGCGCACCGATGACACCGAGCTGGAGGCGCTCGAGCTCGGCGCCCAGGACTTCCTCACCAAGCCTGTGCAGCCGCGTTCCCTGGTGGCGCGGGTTCGCGCCGTGCTCAAGCGCGCCGGGATGGAGTGACGATGGCCACGATCCTGATCGTCGAGGACTCGCCCGACAACATGAAGCTCTTCCGCACCCTGCTCGAGCTGAAGGGTCACGCGGTGATGGGCCTTCCCGGCGGCGAGGAGCTATTCTCGCTGCTGGCCGAGCGGCGACCCGACCTGGTGCTGATGGACATCCAGATGCCGGGCAAGGACGGCTTCGCGCTGCTCGCCGAGCTGCGGGCCTCGGAACACCGCGACCTGACCGTGGTCGCGCTGACGGCGCATGCCATGGCCGGTGACCGCGACAAGGCGCTGGCGGCCGGCTTCGACGGCTACATCACCAAGCCGATCGACATCCGGCTGTTTCCGGAACAGGTGACCGATGCCCTGGCTGGCAACGCGCCCCGCCAGGCCTGATGGCCCTCCCGCCGCCTGGCCGCCCCGCCGGGCGTCCCACACCCGGAGCGACCACCCCCATGGATGAACGGGAGCGCCTGCGCCAGCTCGAGGAGGCGGTCCGCGAGGCGGTCAAGGAGCGGACCCCGACCCCGGCTGAGGCGCGGATGTCCGCGCGGGCGGCGTCGGCCAACCGCAAGACCACGCTGGTCGTCGTGCTGGTGGGGACCTGGATCCTGCTCGGCTGGTTCTGGATGGCGCGGCCGGAGTGGGCGTTCGGTCGGCGTCCTCCCCCGCCGCCGTCCGCCGAGGTGGCGGAGGCGAGGATGCGCTTCGCGCTGTACCTGATGAAGGGGCGAATCGACGCCTACCGCAGCCAGCGCGGCCGGCTCCCGGCCGACCTGGCGGATGTCGGTCGTGTGGAGGGTGGCGTGGCGATGCGACCCACGCTGCAAGGTTACGAACTGGTGGGGCAGGTCGGCGAGACCACGCTCCGACTCGCCAACACCATGAACGCCGATTCCTTCCTGGGTCGTTCCCTCGACCTGCTGCAGGCGCCCAAGCGCCGCTAGTAGCAGACGATCGCGCCGGGCACCGTCACGTCCACCGACGGGGAGTAGGCCGGTGCGCCGACGAAGATGCCGCACTCGTTGGTGCTCGGGTCGGTGACGGCAGGGTGCGTGGCGACGGCGCTCCAGCCTTCGCCCGTGGCCGGATTGCTCCGGTAGTTGAGCTGGAGCTGGACGCCGTCGCTCAGTTGCAGCGCGGCGCGGCCGGCCCCACCCGTGCCCGGGATCTCGTTGCCGCCGGTGATCCCGCCCGCATAGTCGCCGTGCGCCGAGATGAACGCCTCCTGCGCCGTGAGGAGGTTGCGCAGGTCGGAGATCATCGAGGCCACGATGGCGCGCTGCTTGAGCACGCTGTACCGCGGCACGGCGATCGAGGCCAGCAACCCGATGATGCTGACCACCACAATCAGTTCGATCAGGGTGAAACCGCGTCGGTCGGATCGCATGGCACACCTCGGTGCGAAAGTGCTCGGGGCGGGACTCGAACCCGCACGGGGTTGCCCCCTGGGGTGTTTAAGACCCCTGCGTCTGCCATTCCGCCACCCGGGCTGGCAGGCAGGATAATGGGGAAGCAAGCCCCGCGCCGCTCCCCGAAGCCGGTCCGGACTAGTATTCCTGCCCATGAAGCGCCCCCTCCTCCTGCTCCTCGCCGCGGCCGGCCTCGCCCCTCCCACCCGGGCCCAACTGCCCTACCAGACGGTCCCCACCGGCGCCCTGCGCATCGAGCTGGGCGGGGCCTTTCTCCCTGTCACACAAGAGTTTGCGGACGGCGACCTCCGCCGCCTCGGTGACCCCATCGCGGCGTCCCCGCTCTTCGGGACCACCCTGGCCAGCCGCCTCACCGCCCTGCTCGGGCGTCCCGCGAGCGGCGGCACGTCCGGGACCCTGACTGCCGACCTGATGCAACAGCGTGGCATCGGCACCATTGGGCTCGGGGTCGGGGTGAGCAGCCGGCTGTCCCTGTCGGCGCGGATCCCGATCGTCTCGATCCGGACCGAATGGGCGGTTGATCACGATGGCGAAGGGGCCACGCTGGGACTCAACCCTGCCCTGCGAGGCGACCCGGGGTCGCAGCTGTTCGCCGACCAGTTCGACGCCGCACTGGGCCTGCTCCGGACCCGGCGTGACGCCGGCGACTATGCCTCCGATCCGGCCCTGCAGGCGCTGGCCGACGCGGTCCTCGCCGATGCGCCGGTCTGGCGGGCCCGGTTCGTGGCCACGGTGGTGACCCCATCCACGGCGGAACTGGCGCTGCCGCTCGCGCTCTCCCCCGACGGCAGCGAACTCCTGGCGCAGGCCACGGCGTGGCGCGATCAGCTGACCGGTCCGCTCGGCATCGAGGGATTCACGGCGCTGCCGACGCTCCCCGTGGCGCCGGTGACGACCGAGGACATCGCCGCGCTGCTGACCGGCGCGAGCGGGTTCGGCCTCCTACCGCCCGACGAGATACCGTTGGTGGCCCTCGGTGACGTGGAACTGGAGGCGAACTACCTCCTCGTGGCCCGGCACGACAGCAGCACTCGGCGCTGGTTCGGCGCGTGGCTGCAAGGCGGCGTGACCGCGCCGACCGGCACGCCTCCGCGCCACGACCGGCTCCGCGACCTGGGCACCGGGGACGGGCAGATGGATGTCACCCTGGGCGCGGTCGTGGAGGTGGGGTCCGGGCGCTTCGGGTTGCGGGCCGAGGGTCGCTACCGCCGCCAGATGGAAGGCGAGCGGGTGGCACGGGTGGCCGATCGCGACGAATTCCTCGTCCCGGTGACGCGCGTCGCGACGCTGCGTTGGGATCCCGGCGACGAGGTGACCGTGACGGCCCAGCCGTTCGTCCGCCTCGCCGATCGCCTCGCCCTCAGCGGCAGCCTCACCTGGTGGCAGCGGGGACGCGATGCCTGGCGTGCGGAGTCGGGCGACCCGGACTCCGAGGTCACCCGCATGGGAGACGGCACGGCCGCGAACGCGCTCCGCCTGGGGGCGGGACTCGCCTATGCGCATGCGGGCACCCACGTGGATGGTGTCACGCGCATGCCGGTCGAGGCGGGGTTGTCCCTCGAGCGCACGGTGGCGAGTGGCGAGGGCCTCGTGGCCCGGCCCCTGACCACACGCCTCTGGTTCCGGGTCTACGCGCGGCTCTGGTAGGCGTCGCTGTCGTCCTGCAGCATGGAAGCCGCCAGGCGTCGCGCATCGGGATCGTCGGGCTTGCCGAGCATCCGGGCCAGCTCGCCGATGCGATCCTCGCCGTGCCGCACCGACACGTCGCTGGTCGCCACCCCGTGCCGCGTGCCCTTGGCGACGACGAGGTGACGGTCGGCCCGCGCGGCGATCTGCGGCAGGTGGGTGATCACCAGCACCTGGTGACGGCGTGCCACGCTCGCCAGCGCCGCACCCACGCGGCGCCCGGTCTCACCGCCGATTCCCTGGTCGATCTCGTCGAAGACGAGCGTGCCGGTCGCGTCATGCCGCGCCACCGCGACCTTGAGCGCCAGCATCAGGCGTGACAGTTCACCGCCGGACGTGGCCGTGGCGATCGGCCGCGGCTCCATGCCGGCATTGAGCGCAGCGGTGAATTGCACCGCCTCCGCCCCGTCGGCCTCGGCCACGTCGCGCGGCACCAGCGTGACCACGAAGCGTCCGCCACCGAGTCCCAGCCCAGGCAGGAGCCGACTGACTTCGGCGCCGAGCGACTCGGCGGCGACCTCCCGTCGGGTGGTGAGGACGCGCGCCGCCTCGGCGACCGCGTGCTGCGCGTCCTGGAGCTGTTGCTCCAGGACCCGCAGGTCGAGGTCGGCGCGATCAATCAGGTCGAGTTCGTCGCCGGCTTCGGTGCGCACGCGCAGCACGGCCTCGAGGGTACCGCCGTGCTTGCGCGCCAGGGCGGCGAGTTCCTCGCGACGGCGCTCGAGTCGGTCGAGGCGATCGGGATCCTCGGTCACGCCCTGCTGGTAGTCGGCGACCGCGCGCGACAACTCGTCCAGCTGGCTCCATCCTGCATCGAGCAGGTCGCGCCACCCCTGCACCGTCGGATCGAGTCGCGCGAGCTGGTCAATCGCGCGGGCCAGTCGCGCCAGCTGGTCGCGCACGCCACGGCCCTCGCCATCGAGGAGGTCACCGATCGCGCGGGCCGACTCCCCGAGCGAGGAGGCCTGCCCGAGCCGCGCGGCCTCCTGCAGCACCGCCTCGAGCTCGCCCGGGCGGATGCGCGCCGCGTCGATCTCGGCCACCACGTGGCGGAGCCAGTCGGCGCGCTGCACGGCCGCGTCGCGCCGAGCCTGGAGTGCCGCGAGGGCATCCTGGGCCGCGTCCCGGAGGCGGACGCGCTCGGCCAGTGCCTCGCGCAGTGAGCCGGCCCCGGCGTGCGCATCGAGCAGGTCGCGCTGGGTCGTGGTGCGCGCCAGCTCGATCGTCTGGTGCTGGCCGTGCAGGTCCACCAGCGAGGTCGCGAGCTCCTTCAGCACGCCGATGGTGGTGGGCGAGCCGTTGACCCAGGCACGCGAGCGACCGTCCGCGGCCACCTCGCGCCGGATCACGAGTGGCTCCTCGGCGTCGAGCCCCACCTCCGCCAGCCGGATCCGGGTGGCGTCGTTGAGCGGCGCGAACGCCCCCTCCACCACGAGGCGCGTGGCCCCGGGCCGGATCGCGGCGCGGTCCGCGCGGTCGCCGAGCAGGAGTGCCAGCCCGTCCACCAGCATGGACTTGCCGGCGCCGGTCTCGCCGGTGAGGACGTTGAGCCCGTCGCCAAGCTCGATGGTCACGTCGGCGACGGTGGCCAGGTCGCGGATGCGCAGGGAGGTGAGCATCAGCCGCGCCCCGAGAGGTCTCCCCAGTTCAGCTTCTCGCGCAGGCGGGCAAAGAACCCGAATCCCGGGAACCGCACCAGCACCACCCGCTCGGCCGCGATCCGAACCGTGAGCGCCGCGCCGGGCGGCAGCCGACTAGTCTGCTGGCCATCGAAGGACACCAGCAGGTCGTCGAGTCGCGGCTCCAGCGGCACCACCGTCACCGTCGAGCCGCCGGGGACGACGATCGGCCGGACGCTGAGGGAGTGGGGACAGATCGGCGTGAGAATCATCGCGTCAATCGTGGGGGCCACCACCGGACCGCCGGCGCTCAGCGAGTAGGCCGTGGATCCCGTGGGCGACGCCACCACCAGTCCGTCGGCGGAGACCGCACCGACGAGTTCGCCATCCACGCTGAGGTTGTAGCGCACCACGCGCGCCACGCCGCCCTTGTGGAGCACCACGTCGTTGAGGGCCGCCACCGGGGGCGTGACCTCACCGTCCGGGTCGCCCTCCACGCGTCCCAGCAACGTGGCCCGCGAGGAGAGCACGTGCCGTCCGGCGGCGAAGGCATCGAGGGCCTTCGACACGTCGTCGCGCGAGACGGCGGTGAGGAACCCGATGCGGCCGAAGTTGATGCCGAGCACCGGGACCGGCCGCCCTTCGAGCCGCCGGGCGCCGCGCAGCAGGGTGCCGTCGCCGCCGAAGGTGAGGAGCAGGTCGAGGTGGGTCGGGTCGAGCGGTTCGGCGCCCCGTGGCAGGAAGGGGAGCAATTCTTCATCGGCCGAGAGGTGCCAGCCGCGGTCGTGCAGCGCACGCACCGCGGTCGAGAGGATCTGCCCGAGATCGGGGTAGCGGGTGTTGGCGATCAGGCCGACGCGCAGGCGATCCTCAGGGCACGGCGGGTTCGCGCAGGGCCGCACGCACTGCCTCGGCGATGCCGGTGGCCGTGAGGCCGTAGTGCTCGAGCTGGCGCGCCCGCGGGGCCTGGGCCATCAGCTCGTCGGGGACGCCGAGGGCGAGGGTGCGCACGGCCGGATGCGACCGTTCCAGTCGCGCCGCGAGCATCGCCCCGAAGCCGTTGATCACGGCGCCTTCCTCCACGGTGACCACCAGGCGGCAGGTGGCGAGCAGCTCGCCGAGCATCGCCTCGTCGAGCGGCTTGAGAAACCGTGCGTTGATGGCGGCGGCGTCGATGCCCTCGGCAGCAAGCAGCTGCGCCGCATCGAGGGCCGGAAGCGCCATGGTGCCCACGCCGAGGATCGCGACCTCGCTGCCCGGCCGCAGCGCCTCCCACGTGGCATACGGAACCGCCGGCACCGACGCCACGGGATTCGGGTCGCCGGGCGTCTTGTCCCGTGGATAACGGGTGCTGAACGGCCCGTCGTGGTCGAGCGCCGTGCGCAGCAGTCCCACCAGCTCGTCGGCATCCTTGGGCGCGGTCACCGTCATGCCCGGCACCGCGAGCAGGTACGGGATGTCGTACAGCCCCATGTGGGTCTGCCCGTCCTCGCCCACGAGGCCGGCCCGGTCGAGGCAGAAGGTGACCGGCAGCCCCTGCACCGCGATGTCGTGAATGATGTTGTCGTAGGCCCGCTGCAGGAACGTGGAGTAGATCGCCACCACCGGACGAATCCCCTGGGTGGCGAGCCCGCCGGCAAACGTCACGGCGTGTCCCTCGGCGATGCCGACATCGAAGAACCGCGCCGGGAACCGCTTCTCGAAGATCGCCGTGCCCGAGCCGCTCGGCATGGCCGCCGTGATCGCGACGAAGTCGTCGCGCTCCTCGCCGAGCGCCGTGAGCGCGTCGCCGAACGCCTGGGTCCAGGTGGGCGGACCGGTCGGGGCCTTGCGCGCCTCGCCGGTGGAGGGATCGTACGCCGCGAGGCCATGCCACTTCTCGCGATTGGCCTCCGCGAAGGAGAAGCCCTTCCCCTTCTCGGTGAGCACGTGCAGCACCCTCGGCCCCTTGAGCGAGCGGACATGGGCCAGCGTGTGGCAGAGCTTGTCGAGGTCGTGGCCGTCAATCGGCCCGAAGTAGCGGAAGCCGAGCTCCTCGAAGAGCATCCCCTCGGAGAAGAGATTCTTGACCGACTCCTCGACGTTCTTGGCGGCCTTGACCACGCCCTCGCCGAACACGTCGCCCAGCTTGAGGGTGACCTTCTTGACCCGTTCGCGCAGCCGGTCGGTGCGGGGGTCGGCGACGATGCCCCCGAGCAGCTTGGCGATCGCGCCCACGTTGGGCGAGATGCTCATGCCGTTGTCGTTGAGGATCAGCAGGATGTCGCGGTCGGAATGGCCGGCATTGTTCATGCCCTCGTACGACAGCCCGCAGGTGAGCGCGCCGTCGCCCACCACCGCCACCACCTTGAACTGCTCGCCCTTGAGGTCGCGCGCCGTGGCCATGCCGAGGGCGGCGGACATCGCCGTGCCCGCGTGGCCCGCGCCGAACTGGTCGTGCTCCGACTCGTCGCGCTTGAGGAACCCCGAGAGCCCGCCCTCGGTGCGCAGGGTGCCGAACCGCTCGTTGCGGCCCGTCAGCAGCTTCCACGCGTAGGCCTGGTGTCCCACGTCCCAGAGGATCTTGTCGGTGGGCGAGTCGAACTCGTAGAGCAGCGCGATCGCGAGTTCCACCACGCCGAGCGACGCCCCGATGTGTCCGCCGGTGATCGAGCAGCAGTCGATCAGCCGGGTGCGCAGCTCCTGCGCCAGCAGGGGAAGCTGGTCGCGGCGCAGCTGCTTCAGGTCGTGCGGACCGGCAATCTGGTCCAGGAGGGACATCAGGGCTCCACGATCGGGGGAGAAACGGGTCAGGACGTCCTGGTCACAATATATCGTGCCAGCGGGCCCAGGGTCCCCTCCGGGAGGCCGGCGGTGGCCAGTTCTCCCAGCGCGAGTGCGCAGTGGCGCTCGGCTTCGCGGCGGGCGCCCTCCACGCCGAGCAGGCCGACAAAGGTGCTCTTGGCGTCCTCGGCGTCCTTGCCGGCCGTCTTGCCGAGGACTCGCGAGGAGGCAGTCGCGTCGAGCACGTCGTCGGCCACCTGGAACGCCAGCCCGATCTCGGCGCCGAACCCGGCGAGACCACGGAGCACCTCGGGCCCGGCACCGGCCGCCAGGCCACCGATGCGCACGGCGGCGGCGATGAGCGCCCCGGTCTTGCCGCGGTGCACAGCCGTGAGCGCTGGCAGGTCGAGTTGACGGCCCTCGGCCTCCAGATCGAGCCATTGTCCACCCACCATGCCGCGGATCCCGCCGGCCTCGAACAACTCGGCGGCGATGGCGCCGATCACCGCCTCGCGGAGGTGCATCGCCCGCGCCGCGGCAACCAGGACTTCCGCCGCCACCGGCACCAGCAGGTATCCCACGCGGGTGGCCGTCGCGAGGTCGAACGCCACGTGGGTGGTGGGGCGGCCCCGCCGGAGCTGGTCGTCGTCCATGCAGGGGAGGTCGTCGTGCACCAGGGAGTAGGTGTGCACCACCTCGACGGCGGCGGCGAGACCCGCCACGGCCGCACTGCGCCCGCCGCAGGCGTGATAGCCCGCCAGCAGCAGTGCCGGTCGCACCCGCTTGCCCGGCGATCGCAACGCGTAGGCCAGGGCCTGGCCCAGGCGTCCCGGCACCTCCGCCTCCATGCGGAGGGCGACCTCCTCGAGGCGGGCGTCCACCTGCTGTCGCGCCGAATCGAGCACGGCGAGCCCATCGGCCCCGGGCCCGTCAGGGATCAAGGGGGGCCAGTCGGAGCTCGGTGTCGTCGCCGGTGTCCTTGAGCACCTGCTGCACGCGCGTTTCGGCTTCGGTGAGACGAGTGCGCGCGGCCCGCAGCCGACCGACGCCCTCTTCGAAGAGGCGCAAGGCCTCCTCGATGGCCAGCTCCTCTCCCTCCAGGCGGCGGACGATCTCCTCCAGTCGGCGGATGTCCTCGCCCAGGGTTGGTGTGTCGCTCATGACGCCTCGGTCCGCGCAGTCACGTCACCATCGGTGACGCGCAGGGTGAAGGGTTGCCCGGGTCGGAAGTCGGCGACGGTGCGAAGCACCCGTCCGTCGGGATCCCGGGGCACGGCATAGCCCCGCGCCAGCACCGCCACCGGCGACAGCGCCTCGAGCGCGGCGGCGAGGCGCTCCAGCGTGGCGCGGTGCCCGGCGAGTTGGCGGGACACGGCCGGCACCAGGCGCGTGGCGAGGCGGCCGATCCGCTCGCGCGGGGGTCGCAGCGAGCGCTCCAGTGCGCCGGGGAGCGCGGTGGCCACCCGCACCACGCGCCGCTCGCTGTCGCGCAGCTGTTGCAGCAGGGCGCCGGCCAGCCGATCGCGGGTCCGCTCGAGCCGGTCGTGCCGCCGCCGCACCAGCGCCTGCATCGCGCCGAGCAGTCGGTCGCGCTGGGCCCCGACCCGGTGCAGCACCTCGGCGCGATCGGGCAGCGCGAACTCGGCCGCCTGCGAGGGCGTGGCCGCGCGCACGTCGGCCACCAGGTCGGCCAGGGTGATGTCCACCTCGTGCCCCACGGCCGAAATCACCGGGACCGGGCTCGCCGCAATCGCGCGGCAGAGCGCCTCGTCGTTGAACGCGGCCAGGTCTTCGCGGGCGCCGCCGCCGCGGCCGATGATGCAGCAGTCGAGCGGGCCGAGGCGCGGCAGCAGCGCGAGCGCGGCGGTGAGTTCGGCGGGCGCCTGCTCCCCCTGCACCGCCGCGCCGATCACCACCAGCTCCACGCCGGGCCAGCGTCGCGAGGCGACGGTGATGATGTCGCGCACCGCCGCCCCGGCGACCGAGGTGATCACCGCGATGCGGGCCGGAAACTCCGGCAGCGGGCGCTTGCGGGCCGGATCGAGCAGCCCGTCGGCGAGGAGGCGCTGGCGGGTGCGCTCCACCTGCTGCGCCGCGGCCCCGACCGCCGCGGTGGGCAGCACCTGCGACACGTTGAAGCGCAGCGCAGTGCGCTCCTCCCACACGCTGGCGGTGCCGAGGGCGAAGACCTCGGTGCCCTCCTCGAGTGGCTGGCGGAGCCGGGAGGCGGCGCCCTTCCACATCGTGCAATCCACCTTGGCCACCGGGTCGCGGAGGCCGAAGTACCAGTGCCCGCTGGGATAGCGCTTGACGCCCACCAGTTCGCCGCGGACCCACACCGGGGGAAAGCCCTCCTCGACGCGGCCCTTGAGGGTGCGCGCCAGTTGCGACACCGACCAGGCCTCGTCCGGCGCGCTCACTCGCCACCGTGCCGCATCAGCGCGGCCTGCAGCGTGTTGGAGAGCACCATCGCGATGGTCATCGGCCCCACGCCGCCCGGCACCGGCGTGATGGCGCTGGCCCGCTCGCGAACCGCGTCGAAGTCCACGTCGCCCACGACGCGGTAGCCCTTGGGCGAGGCCGGGTCGTCCACGCGATTGATGCCGACGTCAATGATCACCGCGCCAGGCTTGACCGCGTCGGCCCCGATCAGGTTGGCACGGCCGATCGCCACGATCAGGATGTCGGCGTCGCGACAGGTGGCGGCGAGGTCCCGGGTGCGGGAGTGGCAGACCGTCACCGTGGCGTCGCCGGCCGGTCCCGGCTGCATCAGCAGGTTGGCCATCGGCCGACCGACGATGGTCGAGCGGCCCACCACCACGGCATGGGCGCCCCGGGTGGTGATGCCCGAGCGGAGCAGGATCTCCTGGATTCCGTACGGCGTGGCGGGCCGGAACGCGGTGGGGTCGCCGAGCACCAGCTTGCCCACGTTCATGGGATGGAAGCCGTCCACGTCCTTGAGCGGGTCGATCCGGCGCATCACGGTGTCGGGGTCGATCTGCGGCGGCAGCGGCGTCTGCACCAGGATGCCGTGGATGGCCGGATCCGCATTGAGTCGGTCGATCACCGCCAACAGGTCGTCCGATGGCGTGGCGGTGGGGAGCAGGATCGTCTCCGAGTGCATCCCGGCCTCGCGGCACGCGGCCCCCTTGGAGCGCACGTACATCTGCGAGGGCGGGTCCTCGCCCACCAGCACCACGGCGAGCCCGGGCACCACGCCGCGGCGGGCCAGTGCCCGGGTGCGCTCCTGCACCTCGCCGCGGATCGTGGCGGCGATCGCCTTGCCGTCGAGCAGTCGCGCGGTCACTTGGCCACCTCCGTGGCACGGGTTTCCCGGATCACCGTGACGCGGATCTGGCCCGGGTACTGCAGCTCGGCCTCGATGCGCCGTGCGATCGCCTCCGACAGCGCCTGCGCGCCGGCGTCATCCACCTGCTCGGGCTTGACGATCACGCGCACCTCCCGGCCGGCCTGGATGACGGTGGTCTTCTCCACGCCGCGATGCTCGCCGGCGATCTCCTCCAGGCGGGTGAGGCGCTTCATGTAGCTCTCGAAGGCCTCGCGCCGCGCCCCGGGCCGCGAGCCCGAGATGGCGTCGGCGGCCTGCACCAGCACCGACTCCGCCGAGCCGTGGGGGACGTCGTCGTGATGCGCCTCGATGGCGTTGATCACCGGCGCCGACTCCCCGTAGCGCCGCGCCACCTCGACGCCGAGCTGCACATGGGTCCCCTCGTGCTCGTGGGTGAGGACCTTCCCCACGTCGTGCAGCAATCCGCCCCGGCGCGCCAGCGCGGGGTCGAGCTTGAGCTCCGCGGCCATCATCCCCGCGAGCCAGGCGACTTCCTTGCTGTGCTCGTAGAGGTTCTGCCCGTACGAGGTGCGGTACCGCATCCGTCCCACCAGCTTGAGCAGTTCGGGATGGAGGCCGTGCACGTCGCAGTCGTAGGCGGCCCGCTCGCCCAGCTCGCCGAGCTGGACCTCCAGCTCGGCGCGGGCCTTGGTGACCACGTCCTCGATCCGCCCCGGGTGGATCCGGCCATCGGCCACCAGCAGTTCGAGCGAGCGGCGCGCCACCTCGCGGCGGATCGGGTCGAAGCACGACACCACCACCGTATCGGGCGTGTCGTCGATGATCACGTCCACCCCGGTGGCCAGCTCGAACGCGCGGATGTTGC
>CAZNOJ010000056.1:0-17301 GCA_964574665.1 uncultured Gemmatimonadaceae bacterium | reverse complement strand
GCACCACGTTCCAGGCCGTGGTGCGCCTCAACTCGCCGGTGGAGCTCGAGTACCTCGCGCACGGCGGGATCCTGCAGCGCGTGCTCAGGATGTTCAACGAATAGGGCGAGCACGCGAGAACGCGGGAGGGGTGGAGAACCTCGTCCCGAGCGAAGCGAGGGACCTCGTTGCCGGGTACAGGGCAGGAGGTCCCTCACTGTGTTCGGGACGAGTTGTCTCGCCTTCTCGCTGTCTCGCGTTCTCGCTCCGCTCGACTATCTTCGCAGATGACGCTGATCTTCACCGACGTCGATGGCACGCTGATCAACGCCGAGCACCCGGCGGTGCCACCGGCGGCGGTCACGGCAGCCCACGCGCGGCACGAGATCGTGATGGCGTCGAGCCGCGCCGTCCCCGAGTTGCAGGCGATGCAGCGGGACTGGGGGTGGCAGGGCGCCCTCGTGGCCGAGGACGGCGCGGTGGTGGTGGAACGCGACGGGGCGATGCGGATCCTCGGCGTGCCCATCGCGGAGTTGCGGCGCCTCGCGGCGCCCGTGCTGCAGCCCCTCGCCGTCACCTCGCACCCCACCGACGCGCTGCGCCTCGCCTCGCTGCTCCTCCCGCGCGCGGTGGCCACGCCCGCGGTGGTGGACGCCTGCCGTGACCGCGGCCTGGACCTCACCGTCGGCGGCCGCTGGGCCACCCTCACCGGCGGGGCGGACAAGGGACGCGGGGCCGGTGTCATTGCCGCCGGCCGGCACGTCACCGACTGGGTGGCCATCGGCAACGACGCCAACGACCTGCCGCTGCTCGCCGCGGCGAGCCAGGCCTTCGTGATCCGCAATCCGGCAGGCCACCATCCGCAGCTCGCGGCCGTGCCCGGCGCCGTGCTGCTCCGCGAGCCGGGACCCGCGGGCTGGCCAGAAATGCTGCTGCGCCTCGAGGCCGGCACGCCCTGACCCGGAGGTGATCGCGTGGCCCCACCGCAGTGGACGATCTCGATCCTCACCATCCCGGGTCGCGAGGAGTACCTGCAGCGCCTGCTCGCCTCGCTCGACGGGCTGGGGGCCACCCGGCCCGTGGTGCAGCTGGTGTACAACCGCCCGGTCCGCGAGCAGCTCGCCGAGATCGAGCGCCGGCTGCGCTCGTGGGCGCCGGCGCGCGCCGTCGAGGTGTACTTCAACAGCGGCGATCCCACCATCAGCGGCGGCCGCAACTTCCAGCTCAACCTCGTCAAGACGCCGCTGGTCTGCTTCGTGGACGACGACGTCTCCTTCGAGGGCCCGGTGCTCGAGACGGCGGAGGAGGCGCTCCGCAGCCGGCCGGTCGCGATCGTGGGGCTCCCGTCGCTGCGCAACGACAGCGAGGAGCGCTTCAAGCCGCGCGACAACACGCCGCACATCCTCGACGGCACCCTCCGCTGGACCGTGGTGCAGGGGCTGTTTGCCGCCGGCTACACCCACCTCTTCCGCGACGCGGGCGGCTTCAACGCGCGACGCCGGTTCTGGGGCGAATGGACCGAGCTCAACCTGCGGCTTTGGCGCCTCGGGTTCCCGACCGGGTACGCCATGGGCGGCGGCTTCCTGCGCCACTGGGAGGAGGCCCCCGACTCGCCGACGCGCAACCTCGAGGGGCGCGAGCTGCACGTGCTGTGGGGGATCATCTGCACCGCGCTCGAATACGATGCCGTGGACGTCACCGAGGCCACCAGCACCTTCTGGCAGCTGGTGGAGGAGCGCTACCTCTCGTACTCGTTCGGCGAGGCGCTCTCCCCGCGCACCGTGCTGCAGGCCACCCTGGCCCTGATGCCCGATGTCTCCGCCGCGTGGGGCGACATCTCGGCGTTCCGCCAGCAGGTGAAGGACCACCCCTTCCCGTTCGCGCCCTTCCACGCCTTCACGCGACAGGACCTCGACCAGATCCTCCCGCACGCGCGGAAGCAGATCCGCCAGTATCGCGAGGGGATCTGGCCGGAGCGGAAGTCGGTGGTGTCGGGGATCCGGGAGTGGGTGAAGCGGGTCGCGGGTCGCGGGTCGTGAGTCGTGTGAAATCAAAGGCCGGCCCCTGCAACAGGAAGCCGGCCCGTGTTCTCGCATGCCTCGCGACCCGCGACTACGCCACCAGGTCCTTGAGCCGCTCCCCCGTCTCGCCCTCGCGCAGGCGGATGAGCGCCCGGTCGCGCAGCTGGCGAATCCGCTCGCGGGTGACGCCCATCATCCGGCCGATCTCCTCCAGGGTGCGCGGCTGCCCGTCATCGAGGCCGAAGTAGAGCCGCAGCACCTTGGCGTCGCGCGGCGGCAGCGAATCGAGGGCGGCCTCGATGTCGGCGCTCTGCGAGTTGGCCATCGTGTGCGCGTCGGTCCCCTCCTGCTCGGCCAGCGCGAAGCGCTCCATCCGCTCGTTGCCGTCGCCCTCGCGGGTGGGGTGGTCGAGCCGCACCGCCTCGGTGTTGAGCGACGAGAGCGAGCGCACCGCCTCCTCGGTCAGGCCGGTCGCGCGCGCCAGCTCCTCCACCGTGGGCATCCGGCCCAGCCGCTCCTTGAGCAGCGTGGTCGTCTTGCCCAGGCGCGAGAGGTCGGCGGTTCGGTTGAGGGGTACCCGCACCGGGCGGCCGTGGCGCGCGATCGCCGCCTGCACCGCCTGCCGGATCCACCACACCGCGTACGAAATGAACTTGACCCCGCGGTCGGGGTCGAACTTCCGGGCCGCCGTCATCAGGCCGAGGTTGCCCTCGCCGATCAGGTCGACGAGCGGGACGCCCCGGTTCTGGAACTTCTTGGCCACCGAGACCACGAAACGGACGTTGTGCCGGGCCAGGCGCTCCTGGGCCAGCACGTCGCCCTTGAACGCCTTCCGGGCGAGTTCCATTTCCTCGTCGCGGTTGAGCAACGGCACCCTGGAGATCTCGTCCAGATAGAGATCCAGGCTCTCCCGTCCCTCGTCCACCGCCCGCGCGATCTGCGCCGGACGGAGCGAACGCCGCTTGCCGCGGGCACGCATCGTCACACCGACTCCTATCCCCTCGGGCCCCACCCGGGTGCCCCCACCAGTGCCGGGGGCCGACCAGGGCTCAAGTAGCCAAACAAAGTCCGGAAACATAACAACTTGGCGGCGATTCTGCAATTCGTGTCGCAACAACTTGTGGAACAAGCTCTTGTGATACGCGCCGCCCCGTGAAACGGTTCCGTGCCACCGGCCCTGTGGGGGGGATGCACGACGGTCCGGTGCCGCCTTGGAGACGCCCGGACCGTCGCTTCGCTCACATCCACAACGAGTTAGAGCGCCTTGACCTCGGTCACCAGCCGGGTGAGGGAGGCCTTGGCGTCCCCGAACAGCATGGCGGTCCGGGGGTGGTAGAAGAGTTCGTTCTCGATGCCGGCGAACCCGGGGTTCATGCCCCGCTTGAGGACGATGACTGCCTTGGCCTTGTCCACGTCGAGGATCGGCATCCCGTAGATCGGCGAGGCGGTGTCGCTCCGGGCCGCCGGGTTGACCACGTCGTTGGCGCCGATCACCAGGGCGACGTCGGCCTGCTCGAACTGGTCGTTGATCTGGTCCATGTCGTACAGCCGGTCGTACGGGACGTTGGCCTCCGCCAGCAGCACGTTCATGTGGCCCGGCATCCGGCCCGCCACGGGATGGATTGCGTACTTGACCGCGCCACCGTTCTTCTCGATCAGCTCGGCCAGTTCCCGCACCACGTGCTGGGCCTGCGCCACGGCCAGCCCGTACCCGGGCACCACGATCACGTTGCGGGCATAGGCCAGCTGCACCGCCGCGTCCTCCGGGGTGACGCTCCGGACCGTGAGGCCGGCGGACGACTTGGTGGCCCCGCCCGCGGTCGCCCCGCCGAACGCGCCGAACAGCACGTTGGCGAGGGACCGGTTCATCGCCTTGCACATGATCCGGGTGAGGATGATGCCGCTCGATCCCACCAGGGCGCCGGCGATGATGAGCACGTGGTTGTCGATCACGAACCCGGTCATTGCCGCGGCGATGCCCGAGTACGAGTTGAGCAGCGAGATGACGACCGGCATGTCGGCGCCGCCGATGGGGATCACCAGCAGCACGCCGAGCAGCAGGGAGATGCCGATGACCGCGTAGAACGGCCCGAGGAACGACTCGGGGGTCATCACCTGGTAGGCGCCCAGGCCCACCACGGCGAGGAAGAGCCCGGCGTTGAGCGCCTTCTGCAGCGGGTAGGTGATCGGCTTGCCGGTCATCACCTCCTGCAGCTTGGCCCAGGCCACCAGCGAGCCGCTCAGCGTCACCGCACCGATCAGGATCGAGAGCTGGATGGTGACGCCCGTTTCGGTCGGGATCACCTCGCCGGCGAGTTCGGCCTTGAGGAACTCGGCGCCGCCCACCAGGAGCGACGCGGCCCCGCCGAAGCCGTTGAGCAGCGCGACCATCTGCGGCATGGACGTCATCTGGACGGTGCGGGCCATCCAGAGCCCGAGGCCGCTGCCCACCACCATGCCGACCACCACTTCCATCCACGAGGCCAGGCGCGCGTCCAGCAGCGTGACCACGATCGCGAGCAGCATGCCCCACGCCGAGAGCCGGTTGCCGGCCGGCGCGGTGGCGGGCGAGCCGAGCCACTTGAGGCCGACGATGAAGAAGGCCGAGGCGACCAGGTAGCCGAGCTCGGCGACGAAGTGCGGCATCACGGCGCGCCTCCGTCCTTGCGGAACATCTTCAGCATCCGGTCCGTCACCGCGTAGCCGCCGACCACGTTCATCATGGCAAAGGCGACGGCGCCGATGCCGAACACCGTGGAGATCCAGCCGTACCCGCCCCCGGCCACCACCAGGGCCCCCACCACGGTGATGCCGCTGATGGCGTTGGCGCCCGACATGAGCGGGGTGTGCAGCGTCGGCGGCACCCGCTGGATCAGCTCGAACCCCAGGAAGGTGGCGAGCGTGAAGATCACCACGCCCACGATGATCGCCTCCCCCATCAGGCCTCCCGCTGGCGCGTGGCGCCGTCGTGTGCGACGCACATGGCGCCGGTGATCTCGTCGTCGAGGTCGAGCACCAGGCTCCCCTTCGGCGCGAGGTGCTCGACCAGGGTCTGCACGTTGCGGCTGAACATCTGCGAGGCGTGCTGCGGCATGGTGGACGGCAGGTTGAGCGGCCCCACGATGGTGACCGGGCCGTGCACCACCACCTCGCCAGGACGGGTCAGCTCGCAGTTGCCGCCGGTTTCCGCCGAGACGTCCACGATCACGGCGCCCGGCTTCATCGCCTCCACCATCTCCCGGGTGATGAGGCGCGGTGCCGGCTTCCCCGGGATGGCGGCCGTGGCCACCACGAGATCCATCGCCCCGAGCGCCCCGGCCACCGCGTCGAGCACCCGTTGCTGCTGGTCGCTCGCCAGCTCGCGGGCATAGCCACCGGCGGTCTCGGCGTTCTCGGCGAGCGCCCCGGGGGCGATGAAGGTGGCGCCGAGCGACTGGACCTGTTCCGCGGCCGCGGCGCGGACGTCGAAGCCCGAGACGATCGCGCCGAGTCGGCGCGCGGTGGCGATCGCCTGCAGGCCGGCCACGCCGGCACCGAGCACCAGCGTCCGCCCGGGGGGGATCGACCCCGCGGCGGTGGTGAGCATCGGCAGGAACCGGGGCAGGTGCTGGGTGCCCAGCAGCACCGCCTGGTAGCCGGCGACCGTGGCCTGCGACGAGAGCACGTCCATCGCCTGGGCGCGGGTGATCCGCGGCACGCGCTCGAGGGCCAGCACGCTCACCCGACGCCGGGCCAGTGCTTCCACGCTGTCGCCGCTATCGCTCCCCAGGAGCGCCACCACCACGGACCCCTCGGCAATGAGCCGTGCGGCTTCGGGCGAGGGCCGCCGCACCAGGGCCACCAAGTCGGCTGCCCCGGCGGTCGCGGCGTCGGCCACCGTGGCCCCGGCGGCGCGGTAGGCCTCGTCGTCGAAGAAGGCGGCCTCGCCGGCGCCCTGCTCCACCACCACCTGGTCGCCCCGCTTCACCAGTCGGGCCACGGTGTCGGGGGTGAGGGCGACGCGACGTTCGCGCGGCGCGGTTTCCTTGAGGACCCCAATGCGCATCGATCTGGCTCCCGGAGGGCGGCATCGCGGTACGGCACCGCGGACATGACCTGCCAGCGAAGGTACCGGACGATCGGTGGACTTTCAACGCGGGGGATGATAGCGTAGCCCGATGCCGCCACGCGCCACGCGCCCCGACGTGCACAAGTTCGGCGGGGCGTCGCTGGCCGACGCCCCTGCCATCGCGCGGGTCGTGGACCTCATCCTCGCCCATCGCGGCCGCCGCGTGGTGGTGGTGAGTGCACTGGCCGGGATGACCGACCTGTTGCTCGACCTGCTGACGCGCGCCGAAGCGGGCGACCTCCCGGGCGCGGAGGCGGCAGCCGCCACCTTCCGGGCCCGTCACCATGCCGTGGCGCGGGCGTTGCTGCCTGCCGGCCCCCGTCGCCACGTCCTGGCGGAGGTGGACGCCGCGAGCGATGAACTCGCCGCCGTGGCCGGCGCACTGGCGGTGCTACGGGAGGCCTCCCCGCGGCTGCGCGACCACGTGGTGGCGCGCGGCGAGCGACTCAGCGCCCACCTCGTCACGGCCGCCCTGCTCCAGCGGCGCCGTCGCGCGCGACTGGTGGATCCCGCCGAAGCGATCATCACCGACGGTCCCTATGGTGGTGCCTCACCCAACCTCGCGGCCACCCGCCTGGCGGCCCGCCGTGTGATCACCCCGGCCCTGGCGCGGGGCGACGTGGTGGTGGTGCCCGGGTATCTGGGTCGGGCCCCGGACGGCGGCACCGCCACCCTGGGCCGGGGCGGCTCCGACCTCACGGCCACCACCTTGGCCCGGGCCCTCGACGCCACCCGGGTCACGCTCTGGAAGGACGTGCCGGGGCTGCTCACCGCCGATCCCCGGGTGGTGCCCGATGCCCGCCTGCTGCCGCTGGTGCACCCCAACGAGGCCGCCGAACTCGCCTATTACGGCGCCAAGGTGCTCCACCCCCGCGCCCTGCTCCCGCTGGCCGGCGGGCGTGCCGCGCTCTGGGTGCGGCCGTTCGCCGACCCCACGGCCGCGGGCACCGAGATCTCCACCCGTCGCGAGAGCCACGCGCCGCCGGTGCGGTCCCTCACCGCCATTGCCTCGGAGGCCCTCGTCACGGTGGCCGGCTCCGGAATCCTCGGCGTGCCGGGCATGTCGGCCCGGGCCTTCGGGGCGCTGCAGGAGGCCACCATCTCGGTGTCGTTCATCGCGCAGGCGAGTTCCGAACACACGATCGACTTCACGGTGCCGGCGGGCCAGGCCGACCGCGCCGTGACGGTGCTGCGGCACGCCTTCCGCGAGGAGATCCGGCAGGGCGAGATCGAGGCCGTGCGCGCCCGTGCGCACGTGGCGATCATCGCCGTGGTGGGGCTGCGCATGGCGGGCTACCCGGGCATCGCCGCGCGCGTGTTCGAGGCCCTCGAGGATGCCGCGGTCAACGTCATCGCGATCGCGCAGGGTTCGGCAGAACACAACATTTCCGTGGTGGTGGCAGAACGCGACGTGCCGGCAGCGCTCCGGCAGATCCACGCCGCGTTCCAGCTCGGCAAGGCCGGCGGCGGCCGACCCCGCCGGCGCACCGGCAAGGACGTGATCCTGCTGGGCGCCGGGACCATCGGGCGCGCGGTGCTCACGCTGCTGGCCGACCATCCGACGCGACTGGCCCCGCTCCGGGTGGTGGCCGTGATTGACCGGCGGGGAGTGGTGCGCAACCTCGCCGGGATGGAACCCGAGCAATTGCGGGCGATTGCCGCCGCGAAGGCGCGAGGCACGTCACTCGCCGCGCTCGACGGCGGTGAACGCCTCGCCCCCGAACTGGCGGTGCGCATGCTCGCCGATCACGCCTTGATCCGGCCGGCAGTGGTTGACCTGACCGCCGAGGACACCATTGCGTCGCTCACCGACGCCGCCGCGAACGGCGCCGACATCGTCCTGGCCAACAAGCGCCCGCTCACCGCGCCGTGGTCCCGCTACGCCGCGCTCGAGGCCGCACTGGGCCGACATGGCGGCCGGCTCCGCTCCGAGGCGACGGTCGGGGCCGGCCTCCCGGTGGTGCTGGCCGTTCGGCAGCTGCTGGAGACCGGCGACCGCGTGCTGCGCCTCGAAGGCGTGCTGTCGGGTACGCTGGCCGCCGTGCTCTCGGCGCTCGACGACGACGTGCCGTTCTCCGAGGCACTACACGCGGCGCGGCGCGCGGGAATGACCGAGCCGGATCCGCGTGACGACCTGGAAGGGGTGGACGTGGCGCGCAAGGCCCTCATCCTCGCGCGGCTGCTCGGGCAGCGTCGCGAGATGTCCGAGGTGCAGCGCGGCTCACTGCTGCGTGGAGTGCGTCAAGGCAGCGTGCAGCGCTGGCTCCGGGAACTGCCCCGCCAGGATCGCTGGTGGCGCGACCGCGCGACGCGGGCTCGCGACGCCGGCGGCGTGCTCCGATTCGTGGCCACCGTGACCCCGAGCGCCGTGACCACCGGGCTGCGCGTGGTGCCGCGCGACCACCCACTCGGCCAGCTCCGCGGCAGTGCCAACCGCCTGATGATCACCTCGGGTCGCTACCACGAGTCGCCCCTGGTGATCACCGGGCCCGGCGCCGGGCCGGAGGTGACGGCCACCGCGGTCCTGGCCGACCTCCTCTCGCTCACGGGGGCCCGATGAGCGATCGCGTGCGCATCTATGCCCCCGGATCGGTCGGGAACGTGGGGGCCGGGCTCGACGTCCTGGGCCTGGCGATCGAGGGTGCCGGCGACATCGTGGAACTCACCCGCGAGGACGGCCCCGCGGTGATCGTGGATGACCCCGGTCACCCCACGCTGCCGCGCGACCCCGCGGCGAACACCGCGGCGATCGCGGCCGTGGCCGTGTTCCGGCACCTCGGTCGGCCCGTCGGCTCCCGGTTGCGGGTCACCAAGGGGCTGCCGCTTTCGGGTGGCCAGGGCGGCAGCGCCGCGAGCGCCGTCGCCGGCGCCGTGGCCGCCAATCGCCTGGCCGGCGGTGACCTCGACCACCGCGCCCTGCTCGCCTGTGCCCTCGAAGCCGAATCGGCCGTCGCCGGAAAGCACCTCGACAACCTCGCGCCGTCGCTGCTGGGGGGATTGGTGCTGGTCCGCTCCGTGGAGCCGATCGACTTCGTGGTGATTCCGGTGCCGTTGGCGTTGCAGGTGGTGCTGGTCCAACCGGACCAGCGCCTGGCCACGCGCGAGGCGCGCGCCATCCTCCCCGCGATGGTGCCGCGCGACGTGGCACTCGCCCAGGGTGGCAACATGGCAGCGATCGTGGCCGGTGCGCTGTTGGGCGACTTGCGCTTGATGGGTCGTGGAGTGGAGGACCGGATCGCGGAGCCCGCGCGCCAACCCTTGTTGCCCGGTTTCGCCGAGGCCAAGGCGGCGGCGCTCGCGGCAGGCGCCCTGGGATGCTCGATCAGCGGCGCCGGACCCACGGCCTTCGCGCTGACCGATGACCCGACCACGGCCGGCCAGGTTGCGGACGCCATGGTGCGCGCCTACGGCGCGGCCGGGCTTGAGGCATCCGCACGCGTGGCCGGAGTGGATCGCCTCGGGGCGAGGGCGCTCGCATGACCACCACGGGCACGCGGGTCACCTGCGCGACGTGTGGCGCCGTGACGTCGGACCTCACGTCACGTTCGCGCTGCGAGTGCGGCGGTCTCCTCTCGGTGGTCCACGAGCCGGCGGCGCACGGAGCGGCGCTCCGCGCCGCCCTCGCGCCGGAGGCGTCCGCCATCCTGTCCGGGGTGTGGCGATTCGCGGCCGTGGTGCACCCGTCAGCCACCGATTCGGCCGTGTCGCACCCCGAGGGCAACACACCCCTGCTCGCGCGCCCCGCCCGCGCGCGAGTCACCGGGGTGGAGCAGCGGCTGCTCAAGCACGAGGGGCACAACCCCACCGGTTCGTTCAAGGACCGCGGCATGACCGTCGCCGTGACGCAGGCGGTGCGCACCGGCGCCCGTGCCGTGGCATGCGCCTCCACCGGCAACACCTCGGCCTCGCTCGCGGCCTACGCCGCCCACGCCGGCCTCCCCGCCCTCGTCTTCGTGCCGGCCGGCAACGTGGCCCTCGGCAAGATGGCCCAGGCGCTCGCCTACGGGGCACGCACGCTGCTGGTGGACGGCGACTTCGATGACTGCCTCCGCCTCGTCCAGCAGGCTGGCGACGAGCTGGGGATCTACCTCGTCAACTCCATCAATCCGTTTCGCATCGAGGGGCAGAAGACGATCGTGCTCGAGATGCTCCAGCAACTGCACTGGCAGGCACCCGACTGGATCGTGGTGCCGGCCGGCAACCTCGGCAACGTCTCCGCGTTCGGCAAGGCGCTTCGCGAGGCGCGCGCGTGGGGACTGATCGACCGGGTGCCGCGCATCGCGGCCGTGCAGGCGGCCGGGGCGGCACCGTTCGCGGCGGCCTTCGACCGCGGCTTCGATCGCCTCGAACCGGTGCGCGCCGAGACGATCGCCACCGCGATCCGGATCGGGGCCCCGGCCTCGTATTCCCGGGCGGTGGAGGCCATCCGTGAGACCGATGGCGTGGTGCTGGCCGTGACCGATGCCGAGATCCTCGAGGCCAAGGCCGTGGTGGACGCGGCGGGCGTCGG
Organism: uncultured Gemmatimonadaceae bacterium; assembly: GCA_964574665.1. Lineage (GTDB taxonomy): Bacteria > Gemmatimonadota > Gemmatimonadetes > Gemmatimonadales > GWC2-71-9 > Palsa-1233. Next base: position 6,683 of record CAZNOJ010000056.1, on the reverse strand, counting down.
CGCCGAGCCGGCCAGCGCCGCCGCGGTCGCAGGGGCGCGGGCGCTGCGGACCCGGGGACGGATTTCGCCCGACGCCACCGTGGTCGCGGTGCTCACGGGGCACCTGCTCAAGGATCCGGAGGTGGTGACCAAGATGCACGGCGACCCGGGGCTGGTTTCCTCCCCCAACCGACCGGTGCCGATCGCGGCCACCCTGGAGGCCGTGCGCCGCGCCATTGCGTGAGCGCGTCGGCTGTTGCGCCGGCCCACCACGGGGTGGCAGACTTGTGGCATAGCCGCCGCACCGGGAGAACGTCTCGGCCCCGACCGAGCCACGTTCAGGCCCGGTAAGTCATCCGGAATCAAGGGGTTGCAGCGATGCACCACGCCGGGGCACCCGGGTTGCGTGAAGTATCGCCATCGGCCTGCCCCCCGTGGGCGGCGCCGCACCCCGACGCCGGGATGGATCGTGACTCGCACCCTCGCCCTGATGATCGCCGCCACCGCACTGCCTGCGGCGACACTGCATGCCGACGACCCCCCGAAGGCGTTCGCGCCCGACTTCGGGGTCGAGGCGCCGATCTATGTGCTGAGCGGCACGATCACCATCTCGTACTACGGCTGGGAGGAGACCACGACGTTCGGGCACACGCTGTGGGCGTTCACCACCGCGGACTACCTCGCCAACCTCGGCGCCGGATGCTTCGACTGGAATCCCGCACCCACCTGTCCTGGCATTGCCGGCCACAGCATCGCCAGCAAGCCGCAGGGGGCCGGCGTGTCGCCATACTTGCCCGGCGGAGCCCTCGGGCCCTTCACCACGTCGTTCAACTGGTCCACCGCCTCCGAACTGATCCTCGCCATTGGCGTGGACCAGGTCGACGGCTTCTCCTGGTTCTTCTCGGGGGATCCCAGCCGGAACAACGACGGACTGGCGCACCTGGCCTACTTCGATCCGGTGTTCTTCCCGCAGGGCGTGCCGGGCAACCAGGGGATCGGCGTGGTCCCCCAGACCGCGGGGTTGCTGTTGTACGGGTTCGAGGACGTGACCTACCAGCACTCGGACTGGGACTTCGACAACCTGCTCTTCGCCGTGCACCAACCCGAGGTCGTGCCCGAGCCGGCCACGCTGGCGCTCCTGGGCACCGGCCTGGCCGGCCTTGCGGCGGCGCGGCGGCGACGGGTGTCGCCCGGCGCGTGACGCCGTCGCGCTCGCTGAGGTCGCGCTAGGTGCGCGGCATCGAGAGGCCGGCCCTGAGGGTCGGCCTCGTTGCGTTGCTGGTGGGGCTCATCGTCCAGGTGCTGGCACACCGGCACGACGTGGTGCTGGCCTTCTGGGACGCACAGGCGCACCTCGACATCGCGCGGCGCGTCACCGATGCCACCACGCCCGGACTGCAGATGCTCGGCACGGTGTGGCTGCCGGTGCCGCACCTGCTCTACCTCCCGCTCGTGATGGTGGATCCCTGGTGGTGGAATGGCCTCGCCGGGGGCATCGTCGGACTCGCCGCGTACCTGGTCACCGTGCTGGCGATGCACGACCTTGCCCGGCGTCGTCTCGGACCCGGCTGGCCCACGTGGGTCACCACCGGTATCGTGCTGCTGGCGCCGTCGCTGCTCTACCTGCAGGTGACCGCGATGAGCGAGCCGTTGCTGGTCGCCTTCCTGACCAGCGCCGTGGCCCTCCTCGACCGCTGGTGGCAGGAGCCCGACCAGCGACGCCTGGTGGTTCTCGGTGGCGTCGCGGCGGCGCTGGCCGTGGGCTCGCGCTATGACGGCTGGTTCTTCGTGGCCGTCGCGGTCCCGATGGTGTGGTGGCGCAGTCGGCGCATCGGCGACGCACTCCGGTTCGCCCTGGCACCCGCCGTGATGGTGGCCCTCTGGCTCGGCTTCAACTGGCACTACTTCGGCGACCCCCTGGAGTTCCAGCGCGGCGCGTGGTCGGCGGCAGCGCAGCAAGCCGTGCTCGCCGAGCAGGGCTTGCTGCCGACCCGTGGCGCGCCGCTGCGATCCCTGGTGACCTACCTGGGCGCCGTGGTGCTGAGTTGCGGCGCGATCGTGACCGCCGTCGGCGCGGTGGGTGCGATGGCGGGGGTGCGGACGCCGGCACGGCCCGCCCTCGTGATGCTGGGCTCCGCCCTGGTGTTCAACGTGCTGGCCCTGCTGGCCGGCCAGAGCGCCATCGCACTGCCATGGATGGAGCCCCGCGGCGTGATGAATGTGCGCTACGGCGTGATGCTGCTGCCATTCCTCGCGCTCGGCGCCGGCGTGCTGGCGCGCCGCGGGGCATCCCGCGCCAGCGTCGGCGTGGCGGCCGCGTTGCTGGTGGCGCAGTTCGCGACCTGGGGGTGGCGCTGGCCCGATGGGGTCGGGGCGCTCCGCGAGGGACTGGCGATCCGCGACGGTGACCGGGTGCAGATGGACGCCTCGCGCTGGCTGGCGAGTCACTATGATCGCGGACGGGTGCTGGTGGCGCCGGCGGTGAATGTGTCACCGCGCACCCGGATCGCGATGCGGGATCGTGTCTACCCCTGGAGCTGGCAACTGGGCGATTCCGCGCTCGCCCACCCGGCCGAGGTGGTGGATTGGGTGATCGTGGACCGTCGGCGTCCCGACGACCCGGTCACCGTGGCCGTGCAGGCAGACACCGCCTTCCCGCGGCGGTTCATCCGGGTCTTCGAACGGGAGACCCTCGAGATCTGGCAGCGTCGTTAATCGCGTCCGTGGAGGAATGACCGTGCGCATGTCCCGTGAGATTCCCGCGCTTGTCCTGGTGCTGCTCGCCGCGTGCGGGCCCACCGAACCCGCCGCGCCCGACGACGCCCCCGGGGCGATCTCGCGCGAGGCGATGGACTCGATGCTCGCCGGCACGCCGGGCGAACCCGCCGCCGCGCCGGTCGTCCTCGCCACGCCGGCCGAGGCCGAACGCAGCCATGCCACCCTCGCGGAACTGGGGCTGCGCGACGGCCTCACCCTGGTCGGGTCGGCGGACCAGGCCACGCTCACGGTGCCGGTCAACCGGGGCCGCCACGCCGATCGGCTCGTCCTTCGGCTGGAACCGACACCGCGCATGCCCGACGCCACGCTGGTGCTGCGCCAGGGCGACCGCATCCTCGGCCAGCGGCTCCTGACCGACACCACCCGCGAGGTGACCTTCCCACTCGCCGACGCCATCATCTCCGAGGGGCACGGCATCCTCTCGCTGGCCAGCTACGTCCCCGGCCGGGACGCCTGCGAGGCCCCGCTCTTCTACCGGACCGTGGTGCTGCCCAGTGGCACCGTCGAGTACGGCGGCAGCTCGGAGCCGATCGGCGCAATCAGCGGTTTCTTCCCACCGCTGCTCCGGCGAGTGGTCTTCTACCTGCCGGAACAACCCTCGCTCGACGCGGCGCAGGCCGCGCTGGATGCCGCGGCGTTCGTGGGTCGGCGCTACCGCGGCACCGCCACCACCTTCGCGATCCTGCCGATGCCGGCCGACAGCGCCGGCATTGCCGAGCCGTCGTGGGATGAGCGGGCGCTGGTGTGGGCCACCGACGGCCCGACTCGCATCCTGCGCCCCGAGGGCGGCCGCGGCACCACGCTGGCGATCGCCTCGCGCACCGACGCCCGCCAGCTGTTCACCCTCGCCGATGGCCACCGCATGGTGCCGACCGGCGGGTTCGCCGCCAGCACGGTGCGGCTCGACGACGGCAACGGCGACGCGGTGTCGCTGCACGAGCTCGGTGCCGGCACGCGCACGCTCACGGGCAACGTCATTGCCGCCACCACCTACCCCTACGCGCTCGCCGACCTCGGCACCGCCGGCGCGCCGCGTGCCTTCCGCCTCGTGGCCACCCACACCGCCCTCCCCGCCGGCGCCACCGGCGAGGTGGCCGTGCTGCTGAACGGCGCGCTGGTGTGGTCACGCGCGGCCGACGGGACGGCGATCGACGCCACCATCGGATTGCCGGAGCGCCTGCAGGAACGCGACAACCGGCTGGAGGTGCGCTTCACCCTGCGGCTCTTCGAGGGTGAGTGCCGGCTCGGGGCCCCGGTCTTCACCGCCACCGTGGATGGCGAGTCGGCCCTGCTGCTGGGTGGTCGCAACCCCATGCCGCCGTCATTCGACCGCTTCCCGTCGACCCTGGTGCCGGCATTCTCCGTGCTGCTCGAGCCGCGCGACCGGTACCGGGTGGAACTCGCCGCGACCATGGTGCACGCCATGCAGGGCACCACCGCCACGGCGCTGCAACCGTTCCTGGTGCGCGATGCCACCGAGCTCCGCGGGGCGGTCCTCGCGGTGGGCACCAGCAACACCGCCGAGCAGCTGTCGGCGCCACTCAGCACCGACGGCTTCCGCCTCCGCGACGTGACCGGGAGGGTCTGGGACGAGTACCGACCCAGCGAGTCGTACGGCGCCATGCAGGCCTTCGCGCGGGACGGCCGCGACGTGCTCCTGCTGCATCACACCGGCGCCGATGGCCAGCCGCTGGCCGACCTCGTCCGCGAGACGCTGGCGCCCTACCAGTGGTTCGGCGTGCACGGCGACCTGGCGCTGCGCGGGCCGGCGGGCCCTTCCACCACGCTGCGCGTGGCGTCGTCGGGCTGGCGCATCGAGCCGCTGGAGCCGGAGGGCGCCTCGGCCCTGGCACGCTGGCGGAGCGGCATCTTCTTCGGGGCCGCCCTGCTGCTGCTCGGCCTGCTGATCTGGCTCTACCCGCGCGTGGTCCGTCGTGAGCTCGATCCGACTGGGTGAACTCCTGCTGTCGCGCGGCCTGATCACCGCACGGCAGCTGGATGTCGCCCTCGAGCAGCAGCGTCGCACCGGCGAACGGCTGGGCCGCGTGCTGCTCACGCTAGGGCACGTCAAGCGCGTGGACCTGGGCCAGGCCCTCGCCGATCGCTGGGGACGGCCGTTCGTGCTGGTGGAGCCCGGCGTGGTCGATGCGGCGGCGGCGCACCGCTTCCCGCTCGAGGCCACCCTGCGGCTGCGTGCCGTGCCGCTGGCCGATCGCAACGGCGTCCTCACGGTGGCCACGTCGGAGGCACCATCCGACGAGCTGCGGGACACCCTGGCGGTGGTGTACCCCGGTCGCGAGGTGGACCTCCGAATCACCACGGACTGGGACATCGACCGCGCCATCGCGCTCGCCCACCGTCGCAAGGTGGTGGACGCCTCGATCTACGGCCTCTACTTCCGCGACCAGGCGGAGAGCGCCTTCACCGTCTTCACGCTGCCGCAGTACCTGACGTTCGCCCTGCTGGTGCTGGGCCTGCTGGCCGCGCTCTGGGCCTCGCCGATCACCACCCTGCTGCTGCTCAACGTGCCGGTCACCTTCTTCTTCCTGGCCGTGGTGGTGTTCCGCACCTGGGTCGGCGTGTCCGGCGCCAGCGCCGAGACCGCGATCTCCTTCACCGAGGCGGAGGTGCGGGCCATCGACCCGCGCACGCTCCCCACCTACACGATCCTCGTGCCGGTGTACCAGGAGCGGCGGGTCATCAGGACGCTGCTCGCCTCGCTGGCTGCCCTCGACTATCCGCGCGACAAGCTCGACATCATCATCCTGTTCGAGGAGAACGACCCCGAGACCCTCGAGGCGGCCAAGGCGGCCGCGCCCGGGGCCAACGTCCGCTTCCTGATCGTGCCGGCTGGCGAGCCGCAGACCAAGCCCAAGGCCTGCAACGTCGGGCTCCTCTATGCGCAGGGCGACCACCTCGTGGTCTACGACGCCGAGGACCGCCCCGACCCCGACCAGCTGCGCAAGGCGGTGCTGGCCTTCCGGCACGGACCCGACCGGCTCGCCTGCGTGCAGGCGGCGCTCAACTACTACAACTGGAACGAGAACTTCCTGACCCGGATGTTCACCCTCGAGTACTCGTTCTGGTTCGACTACCTGCTGCCCGGCCTCGACCGCCTCCGGCTGCCGATCCCGCTCGGCGGCACCAGCAACCACTTCCGCACCGACGTGCTGCGCGAACTGGGCGGGTGGGACCCCTTCAACGTCACCGAGGATGCCGACCTCGGCATCCGTGCCGCGATGCACGGCTACCGCGTCGGGATCATCAACTCCACCACCTTCGAGGAAGCCAACAAGCACGTCGGCAACTGGATCCGGCAGCGCTCCCGGTGGATCAAGGGGTACATGCAGACGGCACTGGTGTTCTCGCGCGACCCCGTCGGCCTGGTGCGGCGCGCCGGGGTGCGGCAGACCCTCGGCTTCGTGCTGCTCGTGGCGGGCACCCCGCTGATCTTCCTCGCGCAGCCCGTGGCGATCGCCCTCACGCTCACCTGGCTGGTGACCCGCACCCAGGTGCTGGAGCCGCTCTTCCCTCCCTGGCTCCTCTACCTGTCGCTCTTCAACCTGCTGATCGGCAACGCGCTGGCGATCTACGTGAACATGTTCGCGGTGTTCAAGCGACGACTCCACGTGCTCGTGCCGTTCGCGCTGCTCAACCCCGCCTACTGGCTGCTGCACAGTGCCGCGTCCTTCAAGGCGCTGGCGCAGCTGTTCACCCGTCCGTACTACTGGGAGAAGACCGTCCATGGCCTCACCCGCCACGGCACCACCGGCTGAGCCGCGCGCCCGGACCTGGGTCCGGCTGCTGCTGGCGCTCGCCGTGGTGGCCCCGCTGGCCCTGGTGGCGGCCGGGCTCGCGGGTGACGGCTGGCTGAGCGACACGCACGGCGCCTTCCTCCACCGGGTGCGGTTCGCGCTCGAGCGCGG
>CAZNOJ010000055.1:0-17339 GCA_964574665.1 uncultured Gemmatimonadaceae bacterium | reverse complement strand
CCTGCGTGAGCGTGGCGTGCATGTCGCCGGGACTGGTCCGCGCGGCACTGATCGCCTTGGCGATCCCGAAGTCGGTGACGGTCGCCGCGCCACGCGAGAGGAGCACGTTGTCAGGCTTGATGTCGCGGTGGACGATCCCGTGCTCGTGCGCGTAGGCGAGTGCCCGCGCCACGTCCCGGAGGATGGACACCGCCTCGCCGATGCGGACCGATCCCTGGCCAAGGCGATGGCGGAGCGAGTCGCCGTCGACGTACGGCATCGTGAACCACGGGATGCCGTCCACCTCGCCACTGGCGAGCACCGGCACCACGTGCGGGTGCTGCAGCCGAGCGGCCATCAGCACCTCGCGCCGGAACCGCTCGACGGAGATTCCCGCCAGCAGTTCCGGCGCGAGCACCTTGAGGACCACCTGGCGGTCGAGCGCCACCTCGCGGACGAGGTAGGTCTTCGACATCCCGCCGCCGCCGAGCTCGCGCTCGAAGGCATACGTGCCGCTGAGCGCCTGCTCGAGTCGCGGGCGGAGGTCGTTCATGGGTCCTCGTGTCGGGGGCAGGCCTGAATTATGCCGCCGCACGCCGCCCCGGCAAGGGCTCTCGGCCGCCCGGTGGTCCGGTGGCGCTAACTTTCCGGGATGAATGCCACCCCACGCACCGTCCGGGTCGGGCTCGTCCAGCAGCGGGTCGGGCCCGATGCCGCTGCCAACCTCGACCATGCCATCGAGGGGATCCGCGCCGCCGCCGCCCAGGGGGCCCGGATCGTCTGCCTCCAGGAGCTCTTCGGCTGGTACTACTTCTGCCAGCGCGAGGACCACGACTTCTTCCGCCTCGCCGAGCCGATCCCCGGGCCGAGCACCGAGCGACTCCAGGCCGTGGCGCGGGAGCTCGAGGTCGTCATCGTGGCCTCGTTGTTCGAGAAGCGCGCCCACGGGCTCTACCACAACACCGCCGCGGTCATTGATGCCGATGGGTCCTACCTCGGCAAGTACCGCAAGATGCACATCCCCGACGACCCGCAGTTCTACGAGAAGTTCTACTTCGCACCCGGCGACCTCGGCTTCCGCCGCTGGGACACGAAGCACGGGCGCATCGGCGTGCTGATCTGCTGGGACCAGTGGTACCCCGAGGCGGCACGGCTCACCTCGCTCACGGGAGCCGAGATCCTCTTCTATCCCACGGCGATCGGCTGGCTCCCGCCCGAAAAGGCGGAGTACGGCGAGCGCCAGCAGGCCGCGTGGGAAACCATCCAGCGCTCCCACGCGGTGGCGAACGGCGTGTTCGTGTGCGCCGTCAACCGCACCGGGCACGAAGTCCTGCCGGGAAGCGAACCCGGTGCACCCGGCATCGAGTTCTGGGGCGGTTCATTCATCGCCGACCCCAACGGCCGCGTGATCGCCAAGGCCGGGCAGGACGAACAGGTGCTGGTCGCCGACTGCGACCTCGGCGCCGTGGACGTGGTGCGCACCCACTGGCCGTTCCTTCGCGACCGCCGGATTGATGCCTACGGCGACATCACCCAGCGGTATCTCGATGACTGACCCCGCCCCCGACCGCGGGTCGGGCGGCGGGGCCCCCTCGGCGTCCGCACGACAGACCCCGGCCCAGCGCGGGTACGCCATGCCCGCCGAGTGGGCCCCGCACCGCGGCACCTGGCTGTCGTGGCCGCACCGCGAGTCGTCGTGGCCGGGCAACTTCGCACCGGTGCCCGCCGTGGTGGCGGCGATGGTGCGCGAACTCGCCGTGGGAGAGGAAGTCCACATCAACGTGGCCGACGAAGCGATGGAGCACGCCGCGCGCACCGAGATCCGCCGCGTCGGCGCAGCGCCGGCCAACCTGTTCTTCCATCACCTCCCCACCAATGACGCGTGGTGCCGCGACCACGGCCCCTGCTTCGTGCAGCGCGACCGCGGCGACGGCACCCGCGACGAGCTGATCCTCGACTGGGGATACAACGCCTGGGGCGGCAAGTATCCGCCGTTCGACCTCGACGACCAGATCCCCCGACTGGTGGCGGCGGAACTGGGGCTGGAAGTGGTCACGCCGGGGATGATCCTCGAGGGCGGCTCGATCGACGTCAACGGACGCGGCACGCTGCTCACCACCGAGCAGTGCCTGCTGCACCCCAATCGCAACCCCGACCTCACCCGCCACGATATCGAGCAGCGACTCCGCGACCATCTCGGCGTGCACCACATCCTCTGGCTCGGCGAGGGGATCGTGGGCGACGACACCGACGGGCACATTGACGACATCACCCGCTTCACCGATGAACGAACCATCGTCACGATGGTGGAGGACGACCCGGCCGACGCCAATCACCGGCTCCTGGCCGACAACCTCGCGCGGCTCCGCACGATGCGCGACCAGGATGGCGAGCCCTTCCGCATCGTGACCCTGCCGATGCCGCGCCCGGTGGAGTACGAAGGGCAGCGACTGCCGGCCTCGTACGCCAACTTCTACATCGGCAACGAGGTGGTGCTGATCCCGGGCTACGACCCGGAGCGAGACGAGGTCGCCCGCACCACGCTGCAGGAGCTCTTCCCCACCCGTCGCGCGGTGGTGATCGACTGCACCGCCCTGATCTGGGGACTCGGTGCCTTTCACTGCCTGAGCCAGCAGTGGCCGGAGACGGGGCGACGACGGGCGACGGGCGACCAGCAACGAGGCACGCCCTCGCGCGACTGACAGGCGACTACAGGTGTCGGAGCGAACGCGTCGCCCGTCGCCCGGCGCATGGTTCGGACGTTGCAACCGTTTCACCCGCGCCCCCATCCAAGGAATCGTGAACCCCGCCATGGCGCTTCCCACCCCGGCCGCCGGGACCCCTGTCCTTGACCTCGAGGCCCAGCTGGTCCGGCGCGCGGTGGCGGGCGACGAGGGGGCGTTCGAGGGGCTCTACCGCCGGCACGTGGCGCGGATCCACACCCTGGTCCGCCGGATGGCCGACGGGCAGGTGGCCGACGAGGTGACCCAGGACGTCTTCGTCCGGGCTTGGACCAAGCTGGCCACCTTTCGCGGCGATGCCGCCTTCGGCACCTGGCTGCACCGCCTGGCGGTCAACGTGGTGCTGTCGCGCCGCCGGAGCGACCGGAGCGAGCGGGGGTGGTTGACCGGCGATGACACCGCACTGGCCGAGGTGGGAACGCGGCCCAGGGCGAGCTGGGCGGCGGTCGACCTGGAGGCCGCGATCGGACGCCTCCCCGAAGGTGCCCGGCAGGTGTTCGTGCTGCACGATGTGGAGGGGTGGACCCACGAGGAGATCGCCGCCCAGCTGGGGCTGGTCCCCGGGACCTCGAAGTCGCAGTTGTCGCGGGCCCGCGCGGCCCTGAGGAGGATGCTCGATGGCTACTGAACCGTTGTCACCCGAGGAACTCGATCCGCGGCTCGCCGCCGCGATCGCGGGCCTCCGTGACCGCGAACCGGAGGCCGACCTGTGGCCGGGCGTGGCGCGCCGCATCACCGCCCGCCGCCCGGGCACGGTGGTGCTCCGCTGGCCGCTGGCCGCGGCCGCCGCCGCCGTGCTGGTGGCGGCCGGCTCGCTGGCCACCTTGCAGTTGATGCGGCGCGACGCGCCCGCCGTGGTGGCGGTGGTGGACAGCGCCCCGGTCGGCGTCGCCCCCGTGCTGCCGGCTGGATTCGACCGGGCGGAGGCGACGCTGGCCGACGCCATCGCCGAGCTGGAGCGGGTGTACCTGGCCGAGGCGGCCGAGCTCGACCCGGCCGTGCGCACCTCGATCGCGCGTTCCCTGGCGGTGCTCGACAGCGCCATCGGCGAGGCGCGCACCCGCGCGGGGGCCACGCCCGACGACCTGGCCGCGGCGCGCTACCTCACCCGCACCATGCAGCGCAAGCTGCACGTGCTGCGCACCGCCGCCACCATGGCGAGGGCATCGTGATCGTCGCCACGCTGCTGCTCCTGGTCGCGAGTCCGGCGACCGCCACGCAGGACACGACGCTCCGTCTCGCCAGGGGTACCACGGTGGAGATTGACGGCGGGATGCGCGCGGTGCAGCTCGACGTGGGCAGTGGCGACCAGGTGATCGTGGCCGGTGGCCGCGCCACCCTCGAGGGTGGCACCCTGGCCGTGACGGCCGGATCCTTCCTGCGGCCACGCGCCGGGGACGGACCGTTCCGGGTGACGGTTCCTGCGTGGGCCCGGGTGATCGTGACCACCATCGGCGGGCCGCTCGAGGTGGTGCGCGCCCCGGAGGACCTCGAGGCCACGGCCATCAATGGCGACCTCGTGGTGCACGGCGGCACCGGCACCATGGTGCTCACCAGCATGAACGGCCGCATCGTGGTGCGCGGCTTCACCGGGAAGCGCCTCGAGGTGGATGCCCTCACCCGCGGCGTCGAGATTGACGGGGCGACCGGCACCATCATCGTGAGCAGCATCAACGAGGGGATCCTGCTGCGCAACATCCGCTCGGGTTCGGTCGAGGCGGGCTCGGTCAACGGGCACATCGACTGGAGCGGGCCGCTGGTTGATGGCGGCCGGTACGTGTTCGAATCGCACAACGGCAACGTCACGCTCCGGCTGTCCGCGACCGTGCAGGCGCGGCTCCAGGTGAGCACCGTGATGGGCGAGTTCGACACCCGGATCGAGGGCAGGGTGCAGGGCGACCCCAAGGGTCGGGGCGGGATGGGCTTCGCGCCCCGGGAGTTCACGGTGACCTACGGCAACGGAACGGCGCGGGTCGAGGTGGAGACGTTCAACGGCAATGTCCGGGTGCTCCGGGTGGGCGACAGCTAGGTGCACCCTCCCTGCAACCCTTGGCCCCGAGCGTGGCGTCTTACCGGTTGGCCCCTGACCCAGCCCACGGAGGATGCCGGACCATGCTCGTGACCCAGCCCCTGATGGCCGCCGCGGTGGCGTTCCTGCCGATGACCCCGGTGGGAACCCTCCCCGGCACCGACCCCGAATACCGCTTCAGCCGCGCCATGCGGGCCGGCCAGACCCTGGCGATCGCCAACATTGACGGCGCGGTGACCGTGACCCGCGCCGCGGGCGGCACCGCCGAGGTGGTGGTGACCAAGCGCGTGATCCGCGGCGACGGCGACCTGGTGCGCGCCATCCTCGAGGAGTCGGGCGACCAGGTCACCGTGTGCACGATCTACCTGCGCGACGCGGCGGAACGCCGCGAGCGGTGTAGCGGGGAGTCGAACCACGATGGCTGGCGTCGGCGCGAGCCGCTCGAGGTGGAGATGACGTACGAGGTGCGCCTGCCCGCCGGCGTGGAGCTCTCCGTGGCCGCGGTGGGTGGCGACGTGACCGTGACCGGGTTGGCCGCACCGGCGCGCATCACCACGGTGGACGGCTCGGTGCGGGTGACCGGGCGCGCCCCCGACCGGATCACCACGGTGGACGGGGACATCGAGCTGGAGGCCGAGGGCGGCCTGCCGGCGGAGATGCGACTCAACACCGTGGACGGCTCGGTGCTGCTGCGGTTGCCCGAGGGCAGCGGATTCGACGTGCACGCCAGCACCCTCGACGGGGCGCTCGAGAGCGACTTCCCGCTCACGGTGCAGGGCCGCTGGGGCCCCCGTTCGCTGCGCGGGCGGGTGGGCGACGGGCGCACCGCGATCCGGGTGACCACGGTGGATGGCGACGTGATGATCCGGCGGCGCTGAAGGCGACCGGCGAACGGCGAATCCCGCCGCTGCTTCGCAGGGCGGGACAGGCAGCGAACAGCGAACCGACAACAGGGAGAGGCTGCAGATGCGGAAGACACTGTGGGGATTGGCGATGGTGGCGGTGGCGGCGCCGGTGGCGGCGCAGGAGCAGCGCTTCACCAAGGAGCTCCGCGCCGGGGAGCGGATCGAGATCGCCAACATCAACGGCGAGGTGGAGGTGTCCCAGGGCACCGGCCGCACCGCGGTGGTGGAGGTGACCAAGACGGTCAAGGAAGGCGACGGCAACCTGGTCAAGGCGGTGATGGAGGAGGGGGCCGGGTTGATGCGGGTATGCACCATCTACCTCACCCGGGACCCCAACCGCACCAGCTGCAGCGGCGACAACAGCAGCAACTGGGGCGAGGGGCGCCGCAACCGGCTCAACGTCGAGATGCGCTACGTGGTGCGGGTGCCCACCGGCGTGGCGATCGAGGTGGAGACCGTCAACGGCGGGGTCGTGCTGCGGGGCCTCGACACGCCCGCCTCGGTGGAGACCGTCAACGGCAGCATCGAGTTCGAGGCCGCGGGGGCGCACCGACTGGAGACGGTGAACGGCCAGATCCGGGCGCGGCTCACGAGTGCCACCTGGCAGGGCACGCTCGACATCGAGACGGTGAACGGGTCCATTGACCTCACCCTGCCCGCCAGCTTCTCCGCCGACGTGCGGGGCGAGACGGTCAACGGCGGCGTGAGCAGCGACTTCCCGATCACGATCGAGGGCCGCTGGGGGCCCAAGTCGTTCCGCGGCACCATCGGCAGCGGCGGTGGCCGCACCCTGTCGCTGGAGACGGTGAACGGCGCGATCCGGCTGCGCCGGCAGTGACGAGGGACGAGATACCAGGGACAAGGGACGAACCAGGACGCAGGGGCGAGGTTGCTCGTCCCGAGCGGAGCGAGGGACCTTCCCCCGGGCTGCCTGGGGCTGGAGCTCCCTCACTCCGTTCGGGACGTGGTGCGCCCGATCCCTCGTCGCCAGTCGCTCGTCGCTTGTGGCCTTTCGCGCGTCGCTCGCTAATCTTCCCCGCGTGCCCGACCTCTTCTCCCCTGCCGGGATCGCCGCGTGGCGCGCGCGGCTCGACGCCTCCGACCACTTCCGCGACGCGGCGCGCGGCTGGACGGGCACCGTGCTGCTCGTGGAGGAACACGGCACCGAGCCTCGCGCCACATTCCTCGCCGTGAACGCCGGCACGCTCACTGCCGCGCGTTCCGCCGAGGCGACCGATCACGACGCGGCGGAGTTCGTGCTGCGCGCGTCGGGCGAGGTGTGGGACGGGCTGGCTGCAGGCCGGATCGAACTGGTCACGGCCGCCCTCACCGGGCAGCTCCACCTCGACAAGGGCCAGGTGTTGCGGCTGGTGCCGCATGCGCGCGCGGCGTCGGCGATGCTGCGGGAGGGAGGCGGGTCGTGAGTCGTGGGTCGCGAGAGGGCCCTCCCGCGACTCACCCCCCACGACCCGCGACTACGTCGCGATCGGCGCCGCCAGCACCGCCTCCGGAATCCCGAACCCCTCGGTGACCTGCTCCGCGATCGGCCGGAGCTCCAGGCAGCACTTGTTGGCCAGGTAGCGGATCGCCTTGGCCTTGGGCGTCTCCACCACCCCATTCATCAGGAACCAGCCCAGGTCGGCCTCGACCCGCGTGGCCCAGAAGGTGTCGCGGAGCAGCGCCAGCAGCGGCGCGAGCGTCGGGCCCGCCCGCTCCACCTCCTCCTGCACCGCCTCGAATGCCACCCGCTCCACGTGGCTCTGCGCCAGGTGCATCAGGTGGTCGGCCACCTCGTGCATCGCCTGCAACGGGTCCTTCTTGAGGCCGGCCCGAAGCCGGCGCGCGGCGGCATCGAGCATCCGCTCCTCGCGGTAGCGGAGCAGTGCCAGCTGCTGAGCCGGGTCGCGGAGGTGGTCCTCGTCATCACGCCGCGCCGTGACCGGGTTCATCGCCTTGAGCGCCCGCTTCGCGCGCCGGCCCAGCAACCGGATCACCCCGATCTCGGCGAACTCCTGCTGGTACCCCGACAGCAGCGCCTTGGCGAGCAACTGGTACAGCACGGTGTTGTCGCCCTCGAAGGTGGTCCACACGTCGATGTCGCCGCGGATCACCGCGATCCGGTTGGCCGCCAGGTATCCCTGGCCGCCACAGCACTCGCGCGCCTGCGTCACCGCGTCCTGGGCGAACCACGCCGTGTACGCCTTGAGCCCCGCCGCCAGCCCCTCCAGCTCGCGGTCACTCTCGCCCTCGTGGGCCACGAAGCCGTCCACCAGCCGCGACAGTGCCAGGTCGAGCACCACTGACGTGGCGAGCGCCGGCAGCAGGCGCCGCTGGTGGGTGCGGTAGTCGAGCAGCGGGGTGGTGTTGCCGCCCTCCGGGCCGAACTGCCGGCGGCGGTTGCCGTAGCGGATCGCCACCGTGAGCGCGGTCTTGGCCGCCGACAGCGCCGAGAGGCCGATCGTGATCCGTCCGCCCACCAGCGTGCCGAGCATCGTGAAGAAGCGCTTGGCGTCGCTCGCGATCGGTGACGTGTAGCGGCCGTCGGGCGTCACGTCGCCGAAGCGGTTGAGCAGGTGCGCACGCGGGATGCGCACCCGGTCGAACCAGAGCCGCCCGTTGTCCACCCCGTTGAGCCCCTCCTTGAGGCCGGTGTCGCCAATCGTGACGCCGGGCGCCGGGGAGCCGTCCTCCTCGCGAATCCGGACCAGGAAGGCGTGCACCCCGTGGTGTTCGCCGCGGGTGACGAGCTGCGCGAAGACGGTGGCCATGCGTCCGTGCGCCGCGACATTGCCGATCCACTCCTTGTGCGCGCCCGGGTGCGGCGTGTGGATCTCGAACTCCTCGGTCGCGGGATCGTACGTGGCGGTGGTCTCCAGGTCGCGCACGTTGGACCCGCTGCCGAGCTCGCTCATCGCGAAGGCACCCAGGATCTCGCCGCGGGAGATCCCCGGGAGGAAGGTGCGGTGGTGCCAGTCGGTGCCGAGGAGCTGCACGCTGCCCTGAAAGAGCCCGAACTGCACCCCGAACTTGATGGTGAGCGAGAGGTCGTGATAGGCGAGCGTCTCGAAGGCGGCCATGAAGGCGCGGGCGTCGCCCCTGCCGCCGTGCTCCGCCGGGACGCCGAGGGCGCCGAGGCCGTCGGCCGCCAGGGCGCGGAGCCACGCCAGCACCTGCTCGCGATACTCCCCGCTCGGCAGGCCGAACCGATAGGCGAACGACGGCTCGCTGAGCCGCTGCCGCACGAAGTCGCGCACGCCGTGCTGGCTGCCGTCGAGGAGTGCCCGGAGTCCGGGCACATCAACCGGGGGCGAGGGCCGGAGCGGGGCGGGATCGGGCGAGACCGTGGCGGCGGGAGTGGTCATGGCGGAGAAGCTAACCCCTTGCGGGAGGTGGCGTTAGGGCCCGTCCCGCCGACCAGTGCCCGGCGTGGCACTCTGGTTGCTGGAGGGAGGGGTGGCCTCGTGGCAACGAGCCGACCCAGATCCCGAAAGGAGGAGTCCCGTGACCGGTCGACGCAATGGCTTCACCCTGATCGAGCTGATGGTGGTGGTCCTGATCCTTGGCATCCTGGTGGCGATCGCGCTGCCCAAGTTCTCCTCCACCCGGAACAAGGCCCGGCTCGCCTCCATCAAGAGCGACATCCACAACATCCAGGTGTCGCAGGAGGCGCACTACTCGGTCTGGAACCAGTACGGCAACCTCAACCAGCTGAAGAACCGCACCAAGCTGGTGCTCTCCGACGACAACACCGCCACCATCACCGGCAACGCCAAGACGTTCACCGCCACGGTGCAGAATGCGGCCATCACGTCGGGGCCGAGCAAGTGCACGTACATCTACGGCGGCACCAACAAGAACAACGGCGTCCTGACCTGCAATTGACCCGCCCCGGGATTACGTTCCCGGGGTGAAGCCCCACGTCGCGGTCATCGGCGCCGGCGCGGCCGGCCTGGTGGCCGCGGTGCATGCCGCCCGCGGCGGCGCCGCGGTGACGGTGCTGGAGCGCACCGCGGACGGGGGGCGCAAGATCCTGATCTCGGGTGGCGGGCGCTGCAACGTGCTCCCTGCCGACCTCGACCCCGCCCGCTTCGTCACCGCCTCCTCCCCCCACATCCTCCGCAACATCCTCCGCTCGTGGCCGCTCGACGCCATGCGCGAGTTCTTCGAACGCGACGCCTCCCTCCCGCTGGTGCTGGAGCCCGAGACCGGGAAGCTCTTCCCGGTGGCCAACCGGTCGCGTGCCGTGCGCGACGCGCTGCGCGACCTGGCGGTGCGCTCCGGGGCGGTGCTCCGCACCGGGTGTCGCGTGACCGGGTTCGCCCCGATCACGGGTGGCTGGCGCGTGACGCTGCACGAGGCCCCGCCGATCGAGGCCACGGCGGTGATCGTGGCCACGGGTGGACTCTCGGTGCCCAGCACCGGGTCCGATGGCTTCGGCCTGGCGGCACTCGGAGCGCTGGGTCACACCATCCATGCCACCTATCCCGCGCTGACGCCGCTCACGTCCGATCCGCCGGTCCTCGGCGATCTCGCCGGGGTCTCGCTGCCGGTGCGAATCGAGGCGTCGAGCGTCGAGGAGCGGCGCACCGCCATCGGCGGTTTCCTGTTCACGCACCGTGGCTTCTCGGGGCCTGCCGTGCTCGACGTGTCGCACGTCGCGGTGCGGGCGCGCCTGGCGCGGCGCCCCCGGGCCACGCTGCGCGTGGCGTGGCAGGGCCACGACGCCCGCTGGTGGGAGCGCGAGCTGCAGCCGGCACCCGGACAGGTGGTCACGGTGGTGCGCCGCGCCCTCCCCGACCGTCTCGCCGACCGACTCCTCGCGGTGGCTGCGGTGGAGCCGACGACCGCACTGTCGCAGCTCACGCGCGACGCGCGGCGGCGACTCGTGGAGGTGCTCACCGCGTTCGAGCTGCCGTGGACCTCGGATGAGGGATACCGCAAGGCGGAAGTGACGGGCGGCGGCGTGGCCCTGGGCGAGGTGCGGCCCGCGACGCTCGAAAGCCGGCTCCATCCCGGGCTGTACCTCGCCGGCGAGCTGCTGGATGCGTTCGGGCCGATCGGAGGGTACAATTTCACGTGGGCCTGGGTGACGGGACGGCTGGCAGGGCTCGGAGCGGCGCGCGTCGGTGGCTGATGGTCGATGGGCGATCGCTTTCCCGCGTGCTCGCGTTCAATCTTTCAGACATTCCATCCTTCAATCTTCGGATCATGCGCCCTTCCCTTCTGATCGCCTCGTTCGTCCTGGCCGCGCCCCTCACCGCGCAGGCGACCCTCACCACGCCGGAGCAGGCCCTGGGCTTCGGGGTCGGCGCCGACTACCACCTGGCCACCTACCAGCAACTGCACCGCTGGTGGGAGCGGCTGGCTGCCGAGTCGCCGCGGATGGAGCTGGACACGATCGGGATGACCGAGGAGGGCCGGCCGCAGGTGATGGCCATCCTCTCCTCCCCGGCCAACCTGGCACGGCAGGAGGAGTACCGGCGCATCAGTGAGTCGCTCGCTCGCGGCCGCGTGGACGAGGCCGAGGCCAGGCGGCTGGCGGCCCAGGGCAAGGCCATCATCTGGATTGACGGCGGGCTCCACGCCAACGAGGTGCTGGGGGCCACCCAGCTGATGGAGCTGGTCTGGCAGTTCGTCTCGCAGGACGACCCCGAGACCCGGCGGATCCTCGACGACGTGATCATCCTGGCGGTGCACGCCAACCCCGACGGGATGGACCTGGTCTCCTCGTGGTACATGCGGCACGACTCGCTGCAGGCGCGCACCACCGGCGGCCTGCCCCGCCTCTACCAGAAGTACATCGGCCACGACAACAATCGCGACTTCTACCGCAACGCGATGGCCGAGTCGCGCAACATGAGCGCGGCGATGTACACCCGCTGGTACCCGCAGGTCATGTACAACCACCACCAGACCGGGCCGGCAGGCGCGGTGATGTTCGCGCCGCCGTTCCGCGATCCGTTCAACTACGTGTACGACCCGATGATCCCCACCGGCCTCGACTTCGTGGGCGCGGCGATGCACCGCCGGTTCACCGAGGAGGGCAAGGGCGGCACGGTGTCGCGCAACGCGGCAAACTACTCCACCTGGTGGAACGGCGGCCTCCGCACCACGGCGTACTTCCACAACATCATCGGCCTGCTCACCGAGACGATCGGCTCGCCCACGCCGATGTCCGTGCCGCTGGTGCTGGGTCGCCAGCTCCCGGCCGGCGGCCAGGCGATGCCGGTTCAGTGGGGCGAGTGGAAGTTCCGCCAGTCGGTGGACTACTCGATGACGGCCAACCGCGCGGTGCTCGACCTTGCCTCGCGCTACCGCGAGTCGCTGCTGTTCAACATCTGGCGGATGGGCCGCAACTCGATCGAACGGGGCCAGCGCGACACCTGGACCCACGATCCCGATCTGATCGAGGCGGCGCGCGCCGCCGCCGAGGGCAAGAGCGGGCGCGACGCGAGCGCCGCGAGCGAGGCCGTGCTGCGCGACCCCGCCCGGCGCGACCCGCGGCTCTGGGTGATCCCCGCCGACCAACCGGAAATCGGCACCGCCCTCGACTTCCTCGAGGCACTGCGCGTGTCGGGGATCGAGATCGCGCGGACCACCGCGGCCGCCACCGTCGGCGACCGCCGCTACCCGGCGGGCTCGTTCGTGTTGCGCGCCGACCAGGCGTTCCGCCCGCACCTGCTCGACATGTTCGAGCCGCAGGATCACCCCACCGACCTGCAGTATCCCGGCGGTCCCCCGATCGCGCCGTACGACAACGCGGGCTGGACCCTGGCGATGCAGATGGGGTTCCGCTTCGACCGCCACCTCGAGGATGCGGCCCTGCCCACGACCCCGGTCGAGGGATCGGGGATCTCGCCGATGGCGGCGCCGTTCGATGCCCGCGCCGGCGCGTGGGTGTTGTCGCCGGAGGCCACCGACGCCTTCCGCGCGGTCAACCAGGTGCTGGCCGCCGGAGGGCGCGTGGAGCGGCTGGGCGACGGTCGCTTCGTGGTGCGAGGCAACCAGGCCGCCACGGTGCTGCGCGCCCTCGCCGGCAGCCGCGCCCTGCCCACCCAGCCGGCCGGTGCACTCCGCGGCACGCCGATTCGCGCGCTCCGGGTGGGGCTCTGGGACAGCTACGGCGGCTCGATGCCCAGCGGCTGGACGCGCTGGATCTTCGAGCAGTACGGCGTCCCGTTCTCCCGCGTCTTCGCGCCGCGCCTGGACCGCGGCAACCTGATCGCGGATTACGACGTGCTGGTCTTCGTGGACGGGGCGATTCCCGCCGTGCGCCGCGGCCCCGGAGGGCCGGGCGGCGGCGGGCCGGGTGGCGGGGGCAATCCTCCGGCGAACCTCCCGGCGGAGTATCGTGACCAGTTCGGCCGGATCACGGCCGAGGCCACGATCCCTGCGCTCAAGGCCTTCGCGGAGGCGGGTGGCCGGATCATCACGATCGGCTCGTCCACGTCGCTGGCCGAGCACCTCGGCATCCCGCTCGAGTCGCACCTCACCGAGCGGCGGCCGGATGGCAGCACTGCGCCGCTGTCGCGCGACCGGTACTACATCCCCGGTTCCCTGCTCGAGGTGGCCGTGGATGGCAGTCATCCGGCGGCGCGCGGCGCCGGCCCGCACGCGACGGTGATGTTCGACAACTCCCCCGTGTTCCGCCTGCCGCCCGACGCGGCCGCGCGCGGCATCAAGCCGATCGCCTGGTTCGACTCCGCCACGCCGCTCCGCTCCGGCTGGGCGCACGGCGAGGGCTATCTCGAAAACGGCGTCACGATGCTCTCGGCGCCGGTGGGGCGCGGCACCGTGTACCTCTATGGTCCCGAGGTGCTCTTCCGGGCGCAGCCGGTGGGGACGTATCGGTTCGTGTTCAACCTGCTGTACGACTGAGGGGCGACGTAGCCCGTCGCCCGTCGCTCGTCACGCAGAGAACACCACGTCCACCCGTACCACGATCTCGGGATTCATGCGCAGCACGCCGAGCATCTTGGAGAGCCCGCCGATGCGGTAGTCGCGGAGGTCCATCGGCAGGGTGCCACGGAAGCGGATCCTGTCCGGGGCCAGCCACACCCATCCCGGGACGGCGGCTTCCCTCGTGACACCGTGAATGGTGAAGCGGCCGCGGAGGGTGACCCGGCTCGAGTCGCCGTCGCGCGGGCCGAGTGCCACCGCGTCGAGGTCGAACCGCAGCGCCGGGTAGCGCGCCGTCTCCAGCGAGGCGCGCATGTCGCGGTCCCGCCGTCCGTTGCCGGTGTGGAGCGAGGCCGACGGCGCCTCGACCCATCCCCGCACCGCCTCCACGTCGTCGGCCCCGATCAGCCGGCCGGTGAGCGTGGTGGTGGTACCGGTGAAATCACCCAGGGTGGCCTTGCCGTCGAAGGCAAGTTCGCCCCGCACCGTGGACATCGAGCCGACGCCCTGGGCCGCGAGCGCAAGCGGCAGGAGCATGGTCAGCACGAGGCCGCCGGCCCAGCGCATCGCACTCCCCCGCAAGCGTGCGCCGCAGAGGGCCGGGGCCACGGAAGGCTCGAGGTTGGACATGGCGGCGGCCCCGGCGTGCCCGGCCGCTAGGGCACCGGGTTGCGACTCGCCTTGAGGTGGCGGTCGAGCCATTCCGTCATCTCGGCCAGCGTCTGGCCGATGGACTCCCGGGCCGCGTAGCCATGCGACTCGTGCGGCAGCATCACCAGGCGGGTGATGCCGCCGTGCCCCTTCACCGCGGCATACATCCGTTCCGACTGGATCGGGAAGGTGCCCGAGTTGTTGTCGTCGGTGCCGTGGATGAAGAGGATGGGGTCCTTGATGGTGTTGGCGTAGGTGAACGGCGACATGTTGCGGTACACCGACTCCGCCTCCCAGTAGGTGCGCCGCTCGTTCTGGAAGCCGAACGGGGTCAGGGTGCGGTTGTACGCGCCGCTGCGGGCGATGCCGGCCTTGAACAGCCGGGTGTGGGCCAGGAGGTTTGCGGTGGTGAAGGCCCCATACGAATGGCCACCCACCGCGATCCGGTCGCGATCGGCCACGCCCATGGCCACCAGCGTGTCAATCGCCGCACGGGCCGACTGTTCGAGCTGCTGCACGTACGTGTCGTTGGGCGTGTCGCCCTCGCCCACGATCGGGAAGGTGGGGTTGTCGAGGATGCCGTAGCCCTGCGTCAGCAGGAAGAGGTGCGACGCCCCGCCGGGCCGCGTGAAGCGGTAGGGCGAGCCGCGCACCTGCGAAGCGACTTCCGCCGTGGCGAACTCCGCCGGGTAGACCCACAGCAGGAACGGCAACCGGCCGTCGCGGGCGCGATCATACCCCGGTGGCAAGTACAGCGTGCCGGAAAGCTTGACCCCGTCGGAGCGCGTGTACGTGAGCATCTCCGACGTGACGCCGGCGAACGCCGGGGCGGGATCGGGCGTCTCGCTGAGCCGCATCGGGGCGCGTCGCAGGATGAGGTCGCGCTGCCAGTAGTCGCCCGGCTCCGTCTTCGACTCGCGACGCGTGATCCAGGTGCCGCGATCGGCGTCAATCGCCGCGACGATCGTCTCGTAGTACGGCGCCGCGGACTGCCACAGCCGCGTGCTCCGTCCGGTGGCCAGGTCGAGCCGGTCGAGGAACGGGCGGTCGCCCTCGGGTGAGGAGCCCGCCCCCGTCAGCCAGAGCGAACGCCCGTCGCGGGAGAACTGCAGCAGCGAGCGCCCGTCGGGCGTCTGCCGCATCACCGGCGAGCCCGGGTTGCCGTACGCGTCATCCTGGAGGCGCTCCCAGAGCAGTCGCGGCGCCAGGCCCGGCTGCGACGGGTCAATAATCCAGGTGCGGGTCATCCGCGTGGGCGCCCACGACTCCGACATCAGCGCCAGGTTGTCCCGGCCCCAGGTGATGCCGCCCGCGCGCCACTCGGTCTCGGCAAAGGTGCTCGCCGTGCCGGTGAACGGGGCATCGAGCACCAGGATCCGGTCGCGCTTCGGCACCGTCCGCGAGGGATCGCCCTCGTCGAGCGCCTCGGTCCACATCAGCGTGGCCGGGGCGTCGCCGCGCCAGCGCCAGGCACGCGGGCCGGGCAGCACGGCGCCGCGCGCCACCGGGGTGACCTCCACCTCGGGCACGTCCTTGAGCAGGCGCACCTCGCGCCCGCTGCGGTCCCACACCGCGGTGCGCGAGGGGAACCGCGACCACGGCACCTGATAGGAGAACGGCTCGCGGATCGTGTTGACGATGAACCAGCGGCCATCGGGCGAGGGATTCACGCTCAGGGTGAGCCCCGGGGCGCCGAGCGGCGTCACGCGCCCGTCAACGCCGAGGATGATGTTCTGCGTGGCGAAGTAATGGGCGAACAGCGCCTCGTCGAACGGCGAGGTGAGCAGGTCCTGATAGGTGCGCTCGGGGGCGGTGCGTCCCTGGCTCTCCTGGATCGCCGGCCCGATCGGGGCCAGCGGCGCCTCGGGTGCGGCACCCCGACCCGCAGGAATCGCGGCACAGAGCAGCTCGGTGCCGTGATCGAGCCACTGGCACGGCGCGCCGTGCGTCCCGTTGAGCGTGGCCGGATGCAGCTGCCGAACGGTGCCGGTGGTGTCGCCGAGGTAGAGCGCGATCCCCGCATCGGTGGTCTGGGTGAACACGAAGCGCGAGCCGTCGGGCGCCCAGTCCGGGGCGGAGAGGCGACCGCCAGCCGGCACCTGCACCACCACGCGGTGTCCACCCTGCACCCGCTGCAGGGTGAATCCCTCGAAGCCGCCCGTGCCGGCCGCGCCGTTGGTGCGCGGATTGATGCGCGAGCCCGCCAGCTTGAGGTGCGGCTCGGCGACCTCCGCGATGGTGGGCAGGCCGCGGCGATCCAGCAGCACGAACCAGTCGCGCCGCGGGGAGAGCGACAGGGTCGGCGTCGGCCGCGCGTCGAGCATCGCGGCGATCACCGCCGGCGGATCCCGGTAGCGGTCCTGGGCGGCCACGGTGGCCGGCACGACGACGACGAGGGCGAGGCCGAGCAACCGGCGGGCACTGCACATGGCGAGATCTCCTGAAGCGGCGGGGCGAACCGATGCCGGGGGGTTCCGGCAGGCGACGCCCCGGGTATCCTACTGGAGATCCGGCCGAACACAACGTCCGGCCCCGACCTCGGAGATCACCCGTGGCGTCGCCCCGCATCGCGATCACCTGGCTCGGCCACTCGGCGTTCCACCTGGCACCGGCGGGCGCCACGCCCTTCCTGTTTGACCCGTGGCTCGGCAATCCCCGCGCGCCGGCGCATGCGGCCACGATCGTGGGCGATGCGCGCACCATCATCCTCACCCATCGCCACGCCGACCACGCCGGTGATGCCGTCGCCCTCGCGACGCGGCTCGGCGCCACGGTGCTGGCGCAGGTGGAGGTGGCCAACCACCTCGTGAGCGGTGGCCTGCCCGCCCCGCGGGCGATCGGGTTCAACATCGGCGGCACCGCACGGGCCAACGGCCTCATGGTCACGCTGGTGCAGGCGATGCACTCGTCGTCCCAGGACACCGCCGACGGGCCGCTGGGGCAGATCGGCACCGCGTGCGGGGCGGTCGTGGCGGTGGACCAGGGCCCGGTGCTCTACAACACCGGCGACACCGGCGTCTTCGGCGACATGGCGCTGATCGCCGAGTTGTACCGACCGACGATCCTGTTCCTGCCGATCGGCGACTTCTACACCATGGGTGCCCGCCAGGCGGCCAAGGCGGTGGAGCTGGTGCA
>CAZNOJ010000054.1:0-17553 GCA_964574665.1 uncultured Gemmatimonadaceae bacterium | reverse complement strand
CGCGGCCCGGACCCTCCCCGGCGTGGGCGCCAAGGGCGCCTACATCGTCCGCGGCGCGGGCCACGACAAGCACGCCGGCTACACCGAGGACGCCGCGGCGTATCAGGAAGTGGTGGACCGGCTCAAGCGGAAGTTCGAGCATGCGGCCGGCGCCATGCCCCGGCCCGTGTTCACCCTCCAGGACGGGGCCACGGCGGGGCTGGTCACGATCGGCGGGTGCGACGCCGCGGTCCGCGAGGCGGCCGACCTGCTCCGCGCCGAGGGCATCCTGGTGGACATCATGCGGATCCGCGGCTTCCCGTTCAACGACGAGGTCCGTGACTTCCTCGGCCGGCACGAGGCCACCTTCGTGGTGGAGCAGAACCGCGACGCCCAGCTCCGCTCGCTGCTGGCCATCGAACTCGGCGTGCCCCGCGACGCCATGACGTCGATCCTCGACTACGGCGGGCTGCCGCTCACGGCCCGGGTGGTGGTGGACGCCGTGCGGCAGGCCCACGCGGGGGTGCCCGCATGACCTCGATCGCGAAGCCGCCGGTCAAGCACCCGAGCGCCCGGAGCAACGCCCTCGGGTTCACCCTGCGGGACTACGAGGGCGGCATGTCCACCCTCTGCGCCGGCTGCGGACACGACTCGGTGACCGCGGCCCTGGTGCAGGCCGCGTGGGAATTGGCGCTGCCACCGCACATGGCCGCCAAGATGAGCGGCATCGGCTGCTCGGCCAAGACGACCGCCTATTTCATGAAGCAGTCGCACGGCTTCAACTCGGTGCACGGCCGGATGCCGTCGGTCACCTCCGGGGCCGCGGCGGCCAATCGGAGGCTGATCTGCATCGGCATCTCCGGTGACGGCGATTCGCTCTCGATCGGCCTGGGCCAGATGAGCCACGCGATCCGGCGCAACGTGAACATGCTGTACGTGATCGACAACAACGGCGTCTACGGCCTCACCAAGGGGCAGTTCTCCGCCTCGGCCGACGTCGGGTCGAAGAGCAAGAAGGGCGAGGCGAACGAGCAGGCACCGATTGATCCGGTGCTGCTGGGGCTCACGCTGGGCGCCACCTTCGTGGCCCGGTCGTTCTCGGGCGACAAGCAGCAACTGGTGCCGATCCTCAAGGCCGGGATCACCCACAAGGGCCTGGCGCTGATCGACGTGATCTCGCCCTGCGTCACCTTCAACGACCACGAGGGCAGCACCAAGAGCTACGCCTACACGCGCGAGCACGAGGTGGAGGCGGTGGCGGCCGACTTCGTGCCGCTCCGGCGCGAGATCACCATGCCGGAGACCGACGCGCGGGTGGTCGAGGTGCCGATGCACGACGGCAGCGTGGTGCGGCTCCGCCCCACCGAGGCCGACTACGACCCGACCGACCGCGCCTCGGCGTATGCACACGTGCGCGCCTGCCAGGCGCGCGGCGAAATCGCCACCGGGCTGCTCTTCGTGCAGGAGGATGGCCGCGAGATGTGCGAGGCGCTCCGGCTGCCGCCGGAGCCGCTGGTGGAGGTGCCCTACGAACGGCTCTGCCCGGGAAGCGCGGCGCTGGATCGGCTCATGGAGCGGTATCGCTAGCCGGGCGCGCCGATGGGGCGGGGCATCCCCCGCCCGGCCTCACCGGGCGGCGGCACGGATCATCGCGACCACCGTGTCGGCGAGGGCGTTGGGCACCGGGATGGTGAGGTGGTACTGCGTGATCTTCCACGCGCCGTCAACCAGCCGGAGCGCCCCGGTGCCGCGCGTCTCGCCGTAGTTGGCGTTGTCGAGCAGCTCGTCGAACCATGCCACGGTCCCCTCCGGCGCGAAGTCGATGTGCCGGCTGCCCGCGCGGAGCACATAGGTCCAGCCGCGACCCTGCGAGAACGCGGGATGGGCGTAGGCGCGGAATGCCTCCACGCTCCATCGCTCGGTGGCGTCGGTGCCGTGGAACACCCCCTCCGGCGCGAACAGCGCGAAATAGGCGTCCTCGTTGGCCGTGGCGGCGTGGTGGTGCAGCGAGTCGAGCACCCCGGACACCGCGGCGGTGGCGGCGTCGCGGTCCCATGACGGTGCGGCGCCCGGTTCGGGTGCGGCACAGCCGGCCAGCGTGACGGCGGCCAGGAGGATCGCGGGCAGGCAGGTGCGCAGTCGGCACGGAGACCGGGACATCGGCAGCGCCCTCCAGGCGGGGGTGAGTGGCATCGGGAACGGTTGAGTCTACCGATCGGCGCCGTTCCCCTCAAGGATGACCCCGGTCCGCTGTCGAGTGCCGGCCCATCGGCCTACCTTGCAGGGGTTCCCCGCGGCCCCACTCCCGATCGGAGCACCACGATGCGCCACCACACCCTGCTTGCC
Source organism: uncultured Gemmatimonadaceae bacterium (assembly GCA_964574665.1). GTDB lineage: Bacteria > Gemmatimonadota > Gemmatimonadetes > Gemmatimonadales > GWC2-71-9 > Palsa-1233. The sequence goes on along the minus strand of CAZNOJ010000054.1, from coordinate 15,228 downwards.
GCCGCCATCGTCGTGCTCGGCTGTGGCGCGGATGCCGACGAGGTCGAGCCGACCGTCGCCAACCCCACCGTGGCCGACTTTGCCGGATCCTGGGACCTGGTGGTGGCCTTCCCCGCCACCGGCGACACCGTGCGGGCGCAGCTCTCCGGCAGCGCCGCCGCCGACGATTGGGTGATGCGCAACCCGGGCGACCAGGTGGTGCGGATGTCCACCGTGTCGCTCAAGGGCGACTCGCTGATCCTCGTTTCCGACAAGTTCACCGCCGTGGTGGTGCCCAACGCCGTGGCGCAGGTGCGCACCGCGACGGTGCGCCGCGGGGACGTGCTCGAGGGCAACCTGATCGCCACGTTCGACCGGGCCGACGGGGGACAGGAGATCCGCACCGCCAACCTTCGCGCCACGCCGCGACCAGCGCCGTAGGGGCGTCGCCCCTACAGGCGCAATTCGGTCTGGGGCGCCGCCAGGGGCAGGCCGGATGCGCTGAGCACCGCGTCGATCCAGCCCTCGCGGTCGGCCGGGTCGAGGGGGATGCACGCCACGCCGAATGCCGCCGCCAGCTCGTCGATCAGTTCGTCAATCTCGCGCTGGAAGGCGGGCGAGAGGTCGCGGCGCCCGTCGAAGGTCGGCACGTCCAGGATCGGCACCTTGAACAACTGCGCGTAGCTGCGCACCCACTCCTGCACCAGGGCGTCGAGTGCCGGTTGCCGGCCGGCGCGGTGCACCAGGTAGGCATAGTTGTCGAGCACCGACCGGTCGCAGATCACGATGCCCCCGGTCGCCACGGCGGCGATCTCCTCCGCGATCTGGGTGTGCAGGATCCACGACTGCGCCGCCACCGTGGTGTCCCGGTTGATCGGCAGCGGCGACTTGCGCGCCACCTCCATCACCAGCTCCACCACGCGGTCCTGCCGCTTGAGCCGCGAGGCGAGGTCGTAGCAGAGCGTCGTCTTGCCGACGCCGTGGGTGCCGATGAAGGCCAGCTTCATGGGGAAAGAGTACCCCGCCGCTCGCTCCGCGAGGACGGGACTCCCTGAAACCAATTCCCGGCGTTTCCGTCTGGAACGATCATCCCCATCCCAGCCGGAAGGCCCGCATGCCCCGTCTCCGTGTCCTCCACCCGCTCGCCGGCCTGGTCCTCGTGGCGGCCTGCGGCGCCGCCGAAGCCGACACCGCTTCCTCGCGACCGTACCGGGTCGGGGCGGTGGACCAGGGCGAGATCCAGGTGTTCGTGGAGGAGACCGGCCTGGTGGAGCCCGAGCGCCAGGTGATCGTCAAGTCGCCGATCTCCGGCGTGGTGCAGCGCCTGATGGTGCGCGAGGGCGCGCGCGTGGCGCCCGGGCAGCTGCTCGCCCGGATCGTCCCCGACATCGCCCAGGCCAATGCCTTCGCCCAGCTGCGCGCCGACATCGCGGCCGCGCGGATCGCGCGCGACCGGGCGCGGAGCGAGTACGAGCGCGCGTCGCAGTTGCTCCCCCGCGGCGGCGTGACGGTGGAGGAAGTGGAGATGCGGCGCGCCACGATGCAGCAGTCCGAGAACCAGCTCGCCGCCACCGAGGAGCAGCTCCGCCTGGTGGAGCGGAGCGGCGTCACCACCGCCGACACGGCGCAGTGGGCGCGGATCGTGGCACCCACCGGCGGCGTGGTGATCGTGCGCGGCGTCGAGGAAGGCGAGACGGTGGTGGGCGGCACCTCCTCCTTCGGCGGCGGCACCGAGCTGTTCACCATCGCCGACCTGTCGTCGCTGCGGGTCAAGGCGGCGGTCAACGAGGTGGACATCGCCAAGGTGACCCAGGGCGATGCGGTGCGCCTCACGGTGGCTGCCTTCCCCGGCGACACCGTGCTCGGGACGGTGCGCCTGGTGCCCCCGGCAGCGCGCCAGCAGGACCGGGTGCGCGTCTTCGACGTGGAGATCGCGGTCCGGGGCGAGGTCGGCATCCTGCGGCCTGGCATGACGGCCAACGTGCGGATCGCGGGTCCGGCGCGCCGTGGCGTGGTGCGCCTCCCGGTCGAGGCGGTGTTCCTCTCCGAGGGGCTGCCGGTGGTGTACCGGCTGGTGAACGGGGCGCCGGAGCGCACCCCGGTGGAACTCGGGCTCGGCGACCTGGCCTTCGTGGAGGTGCTCCGCGGCGTGGCGCCGGGCGACTCGGTGGCGCTCGAGGACCCGGTGGCCGCCGCCGAGCGGGCGGCGCGCGTGAGCAACTGATGCCGGCGCTGATCGAGGGCCGCGGGCTCGCCAAGACCTACCGGCTCGGCCGGGTGGACGTGCCCGCGCTGCGCGGCGTGGACCTCGACATCGCGCGCGGCGAGTTCGTGGCGATCGTGGGCCCGTCCGGCAGCGGCAAGAGCACGCTCATGCACCTGCTCGGCTGCCTCGACTCCGCCACCGCCGGCCGCTATCGCCTCGACGGCGAGGACGTCTCCGGGCTCGCCGGCAAGCGGCTGGCGCAGGTGCGCAACCGGAAGGTCGGGTTCGTCTTCCAGACGTTCAACCTGATGCCACGCCTCTCCATCGAGGAGAACGTGGCGCTGCCCCTCAAGTACCGCGGCGGGATCGCGCGACGCGAGCGGAAGCGCCGGGCGATCGCCGGGTTGCAGGCGCTCGGCCTGGGCCACCGCATCGGCCACAAGCCCGACGAGCTCTCCGGCGGTGAACGGCAGCGGGTCGCGATCGCGCGCGCCCTGATCGGTGAACCGGCGATCCTGATGGCCGACGAGCCCACCGGCAACCTCGACTCCCAGGCCGGCGGCGAGGTGCTGCGCACCTTCGAGTCGCTGCACGCCGCGGGGCACACCGTGATCCTGGTGACCCATGACGCCGCGGTGGCGGCACGGGCCGGCCGCACCATCACCATGGCCGACGGTCGAGTGGTGGCGTGAACCTCCTGGAGTCGGTCCTCACGGGGCTCGACGAGGCCCGGCGCCACCTCGGCCAGACGATCCTCGCGGTGCTGGGCGTGGTGCTGGGCACCGCCAGCATCGTGACCGTGCTGGCACTGTTCGGCGGGCAGGCCGCGCTCACGCAGCAGTACCTCGACGAGGTCGGTGGCGTCGGCACCATCATCGTGGGCGATCGCGACCTGGCCCTCGTGCCGCGGGCCCGCGACCTGGCCAGCAAGCGGCTCACCTATCGCGACGCGGAGTTCCTCAAGGCGCGCGCCTCCCACCTGTCCGCGCTCTCCCCGGGTTGGCAGTCCAACCTCGTGTACCGCGCCAACGAACGCGACTTCACCGGCGAGGTGATCGGCACGGTCCCGGACTACGCCCGGATCAACGCCATCCGGCCGATGGCCGGCCGCTGGCTCTCCGACCTCGACGTCGAGCGGCGGGCCCGCGTGATGGTGATGGGGTGGAAGTATGCCGACTCGCTGTTCGACGACGCGGCGGCCGCGGTGGGGCGCCTGGTCAACGTGGGCGGCAAGCAGTTCACGGTGGTGGGCGTCATGGAACGCGAGGAGTTCTACTTCGCGGCCTGGGAGGACAACGAGCTCGAGTACCGCAACGAGCGCGCGTACATCCCGATCTCCACGGCCGTGTCGCAGTTCAGCCACGCCGACAACCTCGACTTCCTCACGCTCAAGGCGCATCCGGGCCGCGTGGCCCTCGCCACCGGGCAGGTTCGCTCGCTGCTCTACGCCCGCCACGGGGTGGAGGACTTCGTGATCCGGCCGTCTGGCGGCAGCGCCGGCAGCGACTCCGGGCAGTTCATGCTGCTGTTCAACTACATCTTCCTCGTGGTGGGCACGATTTCGCTGTTCACCGGCGGGATCGTGATCGCCAACATCCTGCTGGCGTCGGTGGTGGAGCGGGTGCGCGAGTTCGGCACCCGGATGGCCCTCGGCGCCACCGCCGGCGGGGTGTTCACCCACGTGCTGGCGGAGGCGATGGTGGTCACCGTGCTCGGTGGCCTCGCCGGCCTCGGGCTCGGCACCGCATTGACCGGCACGGTGGCCCACTTCATGGCGCTGCCCGCGGTGGTGACGCCGGCGATCGCGATGCTTGCCGTCGGCACGTCAGCGGTGGTGGGGCTGGTGGCCGGCCTCTACCCGGCGCTCCGTGCCGGTCGGCTCTCGCCGGTGGAGGCGCTCCGGTATGGCTGACACGCAAGGCCGCCTGGGCGCCACCGCGGAGCTCTTCGGCGATGCCATCCGCCAGATCCTGGCGCATCCGCTGCGGTCGCTGCTCACGCTGTCGGGGATCGTCTTCGGCGCAGCGTCGCTGGTGTCCATGACCTCCATCGCGGTGGCGATGAAGGAGATGGCCTATCGCGACCTCGAGTCGATCGGCTTTCCGCGGTCGGTCAACGTGCAGGACCGCGGCCCGCGCGGGGATGCGGTGGGCGCCGCGGCGCTCCGTCACCCCGGGCTCCGGATTGCCGACGCCGAGGCGCTGGGGCGGCTGCCCGGGGTGGCCTCCGCGATGCCGCACATCTGGGGACCGACGCTGGTGGTGCGCGGTCCCGCCGGTGGCCGGTCGCTACCCGTGGAGGGGATCGCTGCGGGCTACCTCACCTTCCGCAACAACCGCGTGATCGCCGGGCGCGAGATTCGTCCCCTCGACGTGCAACAGGTGTCGCGGGTGGCGGTGCTCGGCGAGGAGGTGGTGCGTGACCTCTTCGGGGCGGCCTCGCCGCTGGGTCGCACCGTCACGCTGGACGGCACGCGCTTCACGGTGATCGGCGTGGTGGCCCCGCAGCACTTCGAGATGGCGCCGATCGACTTCTCGTGGATCTCCCGCCGGATCTACGTGCCGTGGACCTGGGCGCAGCGCTACCACCGGCCGCCCACCCGGATCGACGAGGTGCTGGTGACCGCCGCCCCGGGCCACGACGTCGGCGCGGTGCTCCGCCAGGCCAACCTGCTGATCCGCCAGCGCCACCAGGGGGCCGAGGACTTCTTCGTGGACAACGAGGCGGCCGACGTGCTGTCGGACTTCGCCATGGCCGACTCGATCCTCGGCGGCTGGAACGGCGTGATGTACGCCATCTCGATCGTGACGATCCTGGTGGGCGGCATTGGCCTGTTCTCCGTGCTGCTCATCTCGGTGCGGGAACGGGTGCGCGAGATCGGGATCCTCAAGGCGCTGGGCGCCGACGACGGCGACATTCGCCGGCTGTTCTTGGCGGAGTCGCTGACGCTGGCGGTGACCGGCGCACTGGCCGGCATCGGGGCGGGACTGGGGCTGATCGCCCTCACCGAGTGGATCGGGAGCCAGTTCGGCAAGGCGTTCGTGATCACGCTGCACCCGCCCGGGGCGGTGTTCGCCTTCGCCTTCGCGATTGTGGTGGGGCTGCTGTTCGGCTGGTACCCCGCCCGCCGCGCCGCCCGGCTCGACCCGGTGGAGGCGATCAGCGGGTGACGGAACCCGGCGCCTTGACGGGGTGCCCGGGCGAGGTCAGCTTCTAATTACTTAGTTGTACGTTGCACGTCTGGAACGCTGGCCGGTCATCCACCGGGAGTCGTCGTGGCACTGCTCTGCGTGGGATACGTGATCGCCGTCGGCACCCTGCTCGCCGTGGTCGGCTGGCTGGTCGAGCGCGCGCTGCCGGTCGGAGCCCCTCGTCGCTGGGTGTGGACGGGCACGATCGCGCTCTCGTTCATTCTCCCCGGCCTCTATCGCGGGGTCCACACGGCCGCCATCGACGGTTCACTCCACGGTGGAATCGATCCGTCCCTGGCGTGGTTCCTCGCGCCCGCCTTCGACCGGTGGTTCACGATCGCCTGGCTCACGGTCTCGACGGGGCTCGCCGCCTGGGTCGCGCTGGCGTGGTGGCGGCACGGCAGGGCCCTCCGCACTGCCGTCGTCGAGCGCATTGACGGCGTGCCCGCCCACGTGGTCGAGGGCCTCGGTCCGGCCACGATCGGGGTGTTCCGGCCGCGGGTGGTGCTCCCCCCCTGGGTCCTGGGGCTTCCACCGTGGCAGCGCAGCTACGTGGTGCGCCATGAGGAGGAACATCGGCGTGCGCGCGACAGCGGCCTCCTGGTCCTGGCCGCCATCCCGCTGATCGTGATTCCATGGGCCCTGCCGCTCTGGTGGCAGGTGAAGCGGCTCCGCCTGGCCGTGGAGCTCGATTGTGATCGTCGCGTCGTGCGTCGCCTCGGCCGCCCAGAGGCCTACGCCTCGCTGCTGCTCCGCGTGGCGGAGGTCGGTTGGCAGCGCCCCTTCGTCCAGGCGGCACTCCTCGGTGGGGGGGCGTTGGAGCTCCGCCTCCGTGCGCTCGTTGCCCCCACCGGGGTTCGCCCGGGAATCCGCGCCGCGATCGCCGTCGCCGTGGTCCTGCTGCTCGCATCCCTCCTGGTGGCGCCGCATCCGGTGACGGCGACGGAACACGCGGCACGCCACCCGGCGGCGCCTGCGGTGGGTCGATGAGCGGCGTGCGGCTCACGCGCCGCGAGCTCGACGTGATGTCCGTGCTCTGGGACCTGGGCGAAGCCACGGTCGCGGAAGTGCGCGATCGTGTTGATCCCGCCCTCGCCTACACCAGCGTGTCCACGATGGTCCGGATGCTCGAGGCCCGGGGGCTCGTCGGTCATCGCGTCGGGGAGGGGAAGGCGCACCGCTACTTCCCCAGGATCGATGCCGCCACCGCCGGGAAGACCGCCCTCGGCCGCGTGATGGACAAGATCTATCGGGGCTCTCCCGTGGAGCTGCTGGCGCACCTGCTGGAGCATCACCGACCGAATGCCAAGGAGCTGGCCCGGATGCGCAAGCTCCTGGACTCCCCCCGCAAGCCGAAGTAGCGAGGGTGGCGCGAACCGACCCGTCCGCGCCCTCGCGCAGCACGTTGTCAACTAAGGAATTAGTAGGTGCGGTGATCGCGCGCATTCCTCCTGGAGGCTGGTCATGTCGCTCCCCTATCTCGTCCACGCCGGAGCGGGTGCCCTGGCGATCGGCACGGGCTTCACGGTCCTCTTCGCGTCCAAGGGCGGCTCGGTTCACCGGCGCGTCGGCGTCGCCTTCGTGGCGACCATGCTGGCGCTGGCCCTCTCCGGCGTGGGCCTCGCCCTCGTGGAGGGCGACACCGGCAGCCTGCTGGGCGGTGCGTTGGCCGCCTACCTCGTGGCCACGGGAATGATCACGGTCCAGCGCGACACCACCGCGTGGCGGCGGGCCCTCGTGGTGGCGGCCGCCGCCGGTGGCGGGATCGCGGCCTTCTCCCTGGCGCAATTGCCGACGTCCGCGTCGAGCACGGCGGCGGTGATCTTCTTCACCGCGTTCGCCACGGTGGCGGGCCTCGCCGTGTGGGGTGACGTGAGGATCCTGCGGCAGGCGCCGCTCACCGGGACGCGACGCCTCACCCGGCACCTCTGGCGCATGGGCATGGCGCTCTGGATCGCGACCGCCTCGTTCTTCCTCGGGCCTCGTCGACGCGTGCTTCAGGTGCTCCCCGATGCCATCGTGGTCACGCCGGTCGTGATCGCTCCGGTGCTCGTGGTCCTGCTCGTGATGGGGTACTGGATCTGGCGTTTGCGGGCACGCCGGGGCCGGGGGCTCGAGGGGGTGACCCTGCGGGACGGCTGACCACCACCCCTATCGGGCGGGGGAACGTTTCGGTACCATCCAGATGTCCCCTCCCCATAGGCTGGAGGCCCGATGCTCGGGTCCGCCGTGCTGCTCTGGTCGCTTCTCGCGCCATCCGCCGACTCGCTGCCGCGGGTCACCTGGCACGACAATCTCCATCCGGCGGGCCGGGCGACGTCGGGGGCACTCCACCTCGACCTCGAGATCCAGCGCGGGAGCTGGCACCCCAACGGGGCGGGGCGCGCCGGGACCCCGATCCTGGCGTTCGCCGAGGCGGGGCATGGTGCCACCACGCCGGGTCCGCTCGTGCGCGTCCGCGCGGGGACCCGGATCACCGCCTCGATCCGCAACACCACCACGGACACCCTGGAGGTGCACGGGCTCTGCGTGCGCCGGGGCGAGGAGCTTGGCGCGCTGCTGGTGCTCCCTGGCGCCACCGTGCGCCACGAGTTCACCGCCGACCTGGAGGGGACGTTCTTCTATTGGGGAGCCCGGGCCGGGACCTCGCTGCTCGATCGCTCCTACGATGACGCGCTCCTCAACGGCGCCTTCGTGGTCGATCCCGCGACGGGCCCGATCCCCAGTGACCGGATCCTCCTCATCGACGTGCTCATCGAGGAGGCGATGCAGGATGGCGTGCCCGTGGACAAGGGCGACATCCTCAACATCAACGGTCGTCCGTGGCCCCACACCGAGCGGATGCAGCACGCGGTGGGCGACAGCGTCCGCTGGCGGGTGATCAACGCATCGCAGCGGCCGCATCCGATGCACCTCCACGGCTTCTATTTCCGCGTGGACGCGGCCGGCGACTGGGAGCAGGATTCGCTGTTCCCGGTGCGCCAGCGGCGCATGGCCGTTACCGAGAACATGGCCCCCGGCACCACGCGCCTCCTGGTCTGGTCGCCCGACCGGCCCGGCGGGTGGCTCTTTCACTGCCATCTCTCCTTTCATGCGCAGATGAACGCTCCGCTAGGCACCGAGTGGCAGGGTGGCGAGGCGCACTTCATGAACGCCGTGTTCGGGGCGCGCAACGACGACGCGGCCCACCATGTCGAACACCACATGGGGGGCCTGATGCTGCTGACCCAGGTGGCGGCGCGCGGTCCGCTCCCCGTGCAGGGTCCTGCGGCACGACGCATCCGGTTGCTGGTGGTGTCCACCGGCGATTCGCTCGTGATGACCCGGCGGTACGGTTACCGACTCGACGATGGCACGCCCGCGGGCCACGCCGAGCCCGGGCCCTCGCCCCTGCTGGTCCTTCAGCGCAACCAGCCCACCGACGTGGTGATCGTCAACACCACCCCGGACGCCACCAGCATCCACTGGCACGGCATCGAGATCGACGCCTACTCCGACGGTGTGGTGGGGGTGGGCGGCTACGCGCACATGCCGACCCCGCCGATCATGCCGGGCGACTCGTTCGTGGCGCGGGTGACCGTGCCGCGGAGCGGCACGTTCATGTACCACACGCACATGTCCGACATCAACCAGCAGGGGAAGGGCCTCTCGGGGCCGATTGCGGTGGTGGACGACCTGTCCGCGTGGGATGCCGCCCACGAACGCGCGTACCTGGTCCACACTTCGATCAACCTGGCGACACAGGCGCTCGACGTGCACCTGAACCACCGGGCGGAGCCGCCGCCCGACACCCTGGTCGCGGGCGAGGCCTATCGGCTCCGCATGATGAACATCACGCTGGAACGCCCGGGGCTGGTGATCTCGTTCGCGAGCGACTCCGGGATCGCCACGTGGACACCATTGGCCAAGGATGGCTTCGACCTCCCGCCAGCGCGCCGGCGGGCGGGGCCCACCCGCGTGCCGCTCTCGATCGGCGAGACGACCGACATGCTGTGGCGACCGGTGCCGGGGAGTTCCGGGTGGCTGGAGCTGCGCGGGTTGTCCGGTGCCCTCTTCCTGCGGCAGCGGATCGAGGTGGTGACACCACCGTGAAGGGTGAAGGGTGAAAGGTGAAGCGGAAGACCGGTTCCGCCCCTTCACCCTTCACCCTTCACCCTTCACGCCTCACGTTCAGCGCCCGATCAGGATCAGCCGCTCCTGCGGTGCAGTCAGGTACTCGGCCCCGGTCGACGTGATCACCGCCATCTCTTCCACGGAAATCGTCTTGCTGCCGTTGCCCCAGGTGCCGTCGCCACCCGGGAGCGTCCACGCGTGGAAGCCGTCGAACGCGAAGACGTTGCCCACCGCCAATGGCCGGCGCGAACGCCGACCGAGCCCCGGTCCCACGTCGTGCGCCCAGTACCCCACCGGGTGCCCGGTGCTCCAGGGCACCTGGGCGGACCCGGCGGCCGCCATCCGGACCCGCTGCGCCGAGTCCACCTCGCCACCGGTGGCGCCGGGACGCATCGCCGCGAAGGCCGCGCGGCCGCCGTCGCGTGCGGCCTGCCACTTGGCCTCCACGTCGGCAGGCGCCGCCGACTCGCCGGGGCGCAGCACGTAGGCGAAGCGCTGGATGTCGGTCACCCACACCCCGTGCACCCGGATGCCGAAGTCGATCTGGATCACGTCGCCATGCTGGATGACGCGGTCGGACGCGTGCGAGTGCCCGCGATCGGGACCTGAATTGACGCTGGGATTCTGGGCCGGTGACCAGCCATCGGTGACGCCCAGCTCGCGCATGCGGCGCTTGAGGAAGCGGGCGATGTCGCGGTCGCGGGTGGTGCCCGCCACCACGGTGGCGTACGCCTCATGCTCGAGCTGCGCCGTGAGCTCCGCCGCGCGCCGCATGATGTCCACCTCGGCGGGAAGCTTGACGGCGAGCCACTCGCTCACCAGCGGGGTGGAGGACACCAGGCGCGCGCTCAGCTCGGGACCGAACGCCGCCTCCATGGCGGTGCGCTGCGTGTGGGTCAGGCCGTCGGCGATGGCGAGGTTGCCGCTGTTGATGGCGATCCTCCGGGCGTTGGCCGTGCGCAACCGCTCCGCCAGCCCGCCCAGCAGTCCTCCGCTCTCCGCGGTGTAGACCACCACCGAGTCGTGCACTCCCACCTCCCGCAGCGCGATCGCCTCGCCGAACCCGGAGAGGATCACCGAGCGCACCCGGTCGCCGTCGCGGAGGAAGAGGATCCCCGACGGAACCCCCGCGTTCTCGCCGCCCACGTGGAGGGCGAGCGGGTCGTTGGCGTTCTCGCGCACCAGGATCACCCAGGCGTCCACGTCGGCCGCGCGCATCGCGACGGGGAGGAGCTGCCGGATCCGCTCCTGGCGGATGGCCGGCCAGGGCGACGGCCCGGTGAAATCGTGGCGGCCCCCCGCCTGGGCGGCCAGTGGGGCGGCGGCGAGCGCCAGGACGAGCGCGCATCGGGTCGGGTGGCACCGAAGGGGTGGGTTCATCCGTATATCATACGTCCCCGATCCCCTCGCCGGAGCCGTCATGCTCGCCCTCGCCCTGCTCGCCACCCTGCACGCCGCCGACACCGTTCGCTACGCGGCGTCGTTCCCGAATGCCGCCCACCACGAGGCGGAGGTCATCGTCACCTTCCCGGCGCGAGGGCACGACACCCTCGAGGTCCGGATGTCGCGCTCGAGTCCGGGACGCTACGCGGTGCACGAGTTTGCCAAGAACGTGTATGCGGTCCGGGCCACCAACGGGGCCGGTCGCGAGCTGCCGATCATCCGGCGCGACCCGTATCGCTGGCTGGTGACCGGCCACGACGGCACGGTGGTGTTCCACTACACCCTCTACGCCGACCGCGGCGACGGGACCTACGCGCAGGTGGACCTGACCCACGCCCACCTCAACCTTCCGGCCACGTTCGCGTGGGCCACCGGACTCGAGCGGCTGCCGATCGCCGTCCGGTTCACGGTGCCCGACGGCAGCAACTGGCGGGCGGCGACGCAGCTCACGCCCACCCGCGATCCACTCGCGTTCACCGCCCCCGACCTGCAGTACTTCCTCGATTCCCCGACCGAGCTGAGCGATCACGTGCTCCGCTGGTGGACGATCCCCGGCCCGGCGGGTCGGGTCGACACCATCCGCCTCGCGATCCACCACCTCGGCACCGATGCGGAGGTGGATGCGTACGTGGAGCGGATCAAGAAGGTGGTGGCGGAGCAGGTGGCCACCTTCGGTGAGACGGCGCGCTACGACCACGGCACCTACACCTTCATCGCCGACTATCTGCCGTGGGCATCGGGCGACGGCATGGAGCACCGCAACTCCACCATCGTGGCCAGCACCGCGTCGCTGGCCCAGGCGGCGGCCGGGCTGCTGGGCACCGTGTCGCACGAGTTCTTCCACTCGTGGAACGTGGAGCGGATCCGGCCGGCGATGCTCGAGCCGTTCGACTTCACCGAGGCCGATCCCAGCGACGCGCTCTGGTTCGCCGAGGGGTTCACCCAGTACTACGGACCGCTGTACATCCACCGCGCCGGGCTCACCACGCTCGAGCAGTACGCCTCGGGCGTGGGAGGCACGGTCAACGCCGTGAGCAACACCACGGCGCGGCGCTACGGCTCGCCGATGGAGATGTCGCTCCGGGCCCCGTTCGTGGACGCGGCCACGTCGATCGATCCCACCAACTTCGGCAACATCTTCCTCTCGTACTACACCTGGGGTGCGGGGGTGGCGCTGGCGATGGACCTCTCGCTGCGGGCGCGCTACCCGGGCAAGGATCTCGACGGCTACATGCGCGCGGCGTGGCAGCGCTTCGGGGCCGGCGGCCGCTATGCGGTGCCGCGTCCCTACACGGTGGACGACCTCGAACGGTTGCTGGGCGAGTATGCCGGCGACGCCACCTGGGCCCGCGACTTCTTCGCGCAGTACATCCGGCGCGGCTATGCACCAGACTACTCCGCGCTGCTCGCGCCGGCCGGCCTGGTGGTGCGGCGCGCCAACGCCGACGCCCCCTGGATCGGCGGCACGCCAAGCAGCTACACCGCGCAGGGCGGCCTGATCCAGCAGGGCACCCAGGTTGGGTCGCCGCTCTACGAGGCGGGGGTGGACGGCGGCGACCGGATCGTGCGCATCGGCCCCCACGCGATCACCAGCGACACCGCGTGGCGCGCCATGGCGGCGGCGGTGCGACCGGGTGAGGTGCGGCCGATCACCTACCTGCAGCGTGGGCGCGAACGCACTGGCACGATCCGCATCGGCCACGACCCGCGGCTGGTGGTCGTGCCGGTGGAGAGCCCGACCCCGGCGCAGCTGGCATTCCGGCGGGCGTGGCTGGGCAGCCGGGCTGGGCCTTGAAGGCCGCGGGCGTCAACGCCCGCTTGTGAACCGCCCGTGACCTCGACGCCGGGCCGTCCCCAGCCGGGTCCCCAGCCGCGCCCACCCATCCGTATACTTAGGGGATGTTCCCCTACCGCGACGAGAACCCCTCGGTCCTCACCCCCTTCGTCACGGTGGGGCTTATCGCGGCGAACCTGGCGGTCTGGCTGGTGGTGCAGGGGATGGGCTCGGAGGTGCCGCTGGCCACCTCCGTCTGCGAACTGGGCCTGATTCCGGGTGACCTCCTCGGCCGGCTCCCCGAAGGGTACGCCATTCCCCTCGGCGAACGGATGGCCTGCGTGGTCGAGCCGGGCACCCCCTGGCGCACGCTGATCACTTCGATGTTCCTCCACGGCGGCTGGCTGCACCTGATCGGCAACCTCTGGTTCCTCTGGGTCTTCGGCAATAACGTCGAGGATTCGATGGGACACGGCCGGTTTGCGGTGTTCTATCTCCTCTGCGGCGTCGCGGCCGCGGCGGCCCAGGTGATGGTGGATCCGTCGTCGCCGGTGCCGATGGTGGGCGCCAGCGGGGCGATCTCGGGGGTGATGGGGGCCTATGCGATTCTCTTTCCGCGCGTCCGGATCCACACCCTGGTGGTGCTCGTGATCCTCTTCTTCCGGGTCGCGGTGCCCGCCTGGGTGATGCTGGGCTACTGGTTCGTGCTGCAACTGGTGAGCACCGGCGTGGGTGGCGAGGTGGGCGGCGTGGCGTTCTGGGCCCATGTGGGCGGCTTCGTGGCGGGGATGCTGCTGATATTCCCGTTCCGCAGCGAGCGGCTCCTTGCGCGGCGCGCGGCCTTGGTGGCTGCTCAGGGATGGGCGCGATGAGCGCAGATCGGCGTCGGCTCGGAGACCGCGGGGGTGAACCCCCGCGTGTCAAGAGCCCGGCATCTCGATGGGGCGCCAAGGAGCCTGGGCCTTTGACAAGCGGCGGTTCACCGCCGCAGGGTTCACCGCCGCAGAGGAACGCCGGGATGCCGATGGACCTCGCATGGATCAGGAGCGTCCGGGTGAACCGCAGCGCGGTCGAGCGCCGCGCCGCCACGATCCCCACGCGCCGGAGCATCAAGACCGCGTGGCAGGCGGGGTGGCTCCTCCGGGCCGTGACGCTGATGGATCTCACCACCCTCTCGGGCGACGACACCCCCGGGCGCGTGCGGCGGCTCTGTGCCAAGGCGCGTCGCCCGGTGCGGCAGGACCTGCTGCATGCGCTGGGGATGGACGGGGTGCCGATCCACGTGGCGGCAGTGTGCGTCTATCACGCGATGGTGGAGACGGCGGTGGACGCGCTCGAGGGAAGCGGGATTCCCGTCGCCGCGGTGTCGACCGGATTCCCGGCCGGCCTCTCGCCGATGGAGACACGGCTCGCCGAGATCCGCGCCAGCGTGGGCGCGGGGGCGGAGGAGATCGACATCGTCATCACCCGGGCGCACGTGCTCACCGGCAACTGGCAGGCACTGTACGACGAGGTGCGGGCCTTCCGCGACGCCTGCGGTCCGGCGCACATGAAGGCGATCCTGGGGACCGGCGAGCTGGGCACCCTCACCGAAGTGGCACGGGCGTCGCTGGTGGCGATGATGGCCGGCGCCGACTTCATCAAGACCAGCACCGGCAAGGAACCCGTCAACGCCACGCTGCCGGTGGGGATCGTGATGGCGCGAATGATCCGCGCCTACCACGAGCGCACCGGCTTCCTCGTGGGGTTCAAGCCCGCCGGCGGGATCCGCAAGGCCAAGGAGGCGCTCGACTGGCTGGCGATGATGAAGGAGGAGCTGGGCGACCGCTGGACGCATCCCGACCTGTTCCGGTTCGGGGCCAGCGCGCTGCTCACCGACATCGAGCGGCAGCTGGAACATCACGTGACGGGCAGGTATTCGGCCGCACACCGACATCCCATGGGGTGAGAACGGAGAGTGGAGAACGGAGGGTGGAGGGCGCCAGGCGCACCTCCGTTCTCCACCCGCCACCCTCCGTTCTCAATCGACTATGACTGACGTCCGCACCGCCTTCGAATCCCTGAGCTGGGGCCCTGCCCCCGAGTCGGCCGCGCAGGCGCGCGAGTGGCTCGACGCGCACGGTCGCCGCTTCGGGCAGTACCTGCATGGCGGCTGGACCGCGCCGGGCGAGACGTTCACGGTGAGCGACCCGGCCACCGGCAGCGAACTGGCGCTCGCCACGCAGGGCACCGATGCCGACGTGCACGCCGCCGTGGCCGCCGCCCGCGCCGCGCTCCCGGCGTGGCAGGCGCTGGGCGGGCACGGCCGGGCGCGGTGGCTCTACGCCATCTCGCGCGGCATCCAGCGGCGGTCGCGGCTCTTTGCCGTGATCGAATCGCTCGACAACGGCAAGCCGATCCGCGAATCCCGCGACATCGACATCCCGCTCGTGGCGCGCCACTTCGCGCACCACGCCGGGTGGGCGCAGCTGCTCGACCGCGAGTTTCCCGGCATGGCGGCGGTCGGGGTGGTGCGCGACGGC
>CAZNOJ010000053.1:0-18011 GCA_964574665.1 uncultured Gemmatimonadaceae bacterium | reverse complement strand
CGATCGGGCCGTAGGCATCCACGGACATCGTGACGCCGACGGTGGCGAGCATGCCCACCGCGGCGATCGAGATGCCGTACAGGCCGGCCACGTCGTACGACACCCAGGTGGCGCCGCAGATGAGCAGCACCGGGACGATGCAGCTTTCCATCCCCACGGCGAGGCCGGCGATGATGTTGGTGGCCGGGCCGGTCTCCGACGACTGCGCGATCCGGTGCACCGGGCGCATCGCCGTGTAGTACTCGGTGACGAGGCCGATGGCGATGCCGCTCACGGTGCCGACCAGCACGGCCCAGAACGGCCCCATCGCCGGCAGCGCGGTGCCGTCGGCCTGGGTCATGCCCAGCGGCATCATGCCGGTGAGGAACCAGGCGAACAGCAGGAAGAGGCCGGCCGCGATGAAGGTGACGTAGCGGAGCGCCGAGGCGGGGTTGCCCTTGGCCAGGATCCGCATGGTGAGCACGCCGATCAGCGAGGCGACGAGGCCGGCGCCGATGAAGGCCAGCGGCAGCAGCATCGCCGTCATGCGGTTGGCGTCGGGGATCAGCAGCGAGGTGGCCGCCAGCGCGATCGTGGCGATCACCGAGCCCACGTAGCTCTCGAAGATGTCGGCGCCGAGTCCGGCGACGTCCCCGACGTTGTCGCCGACGTTGTCGGCGATCGTGGCCGGGTTGCGCGGGTCGTCCTCGGGGATCCCGGCCTCCACCTTGCCGACCAGGTCGGCGCCCACGTCGGCGGCCTTGGTGTAGATCCCGCCGCCCACGCGGGCGAAGAGCGCGATGGACGACGCGCCCATCGCGAAGCCGGAGATGATCTCGGCAAAGGCGCGGGTGTCGGCCGCCAGCTCGCCCGGGGCGACGAACAGGAACACCACCGCCACGCCGGCCAGGCCGAGCGAGGCGACGGCGAGGCCCATCACCGAGCCACCCCCGAAGGCGATCCGGAGTGCGGCGGCCTGGCCGCTGCCGCGCGCCGCTTCCGCGGTGCGGACGTTGGCCAGGGTGGCGCCCTTCATGCCGATCCAGCCGGCGGCGATCGAGGCCAGCCCGCCGATCACGTAGGCGACACCGGTCTTGGTGCCGACCGCGAGGCCGAGCAGCACGGCGACCACGGCGAGGAAGGGGAGCAGCACCAGGTATTCCCGGCGCAGGAAGGCCATCGCCCCGTCCTGGATCTGCCTGGCGAGGCCCTGCATGGCGGCCGAACCGGCCGGCTGCGCCTTGAGGGCGAAGAAGGTCACCAGGGTGGCGACGAGGCCGGCGAAGCCGATGGCCAGCGCATAGAGCGTCAGGGAGTCGGTCATAGTCTCGTGCGGTGAGGGAGGTCGGGGGTCAGCTGCGGTGATTGTGGCGGTTCATCGCGGTCTCGATCCCGTCGGTGATCCAGCAGGCCACCGCGTCAGCCATCGGGTCGAGCAGGTCGTCGAGCGCGCGGCGTTCCTCACGGGTGAAGCGGCCGAGGACGAAATCGGCCAGGTCATCGTAGCCGGGGGGCTTGGGGCCGACGCCGATGCGCAGCCTGGCGTAGTCCCGGCGTCCCAGCGCGGCCTCGATGCTGCGGAGGCCGTTGTGTCCTCCTGCCGAGCCGGCCCCGCGCAACCGGAAGGAGCCGAGCGGCAGGGCGGCCTCGTCCACCAACACCAGCAGGTCGGTGGCGGGGTCCCAGTTGGGCGAGCGGAGCGCGGCCAGCGCCTGCCCGCTCAGGTTCATGTAGGTGGTGGGCCTGACCAGCCGCACCGGCACCCCGGCCACCGTGCCCGAGGTGCTCACTGCCTTGTCGGCCCGCCGCCAGGGCGGCAGGCCGAATCGCCCGGCCAGGTGGTCGAGCAGGATCCAGCCGGCGTTGTGCCGCGTGCGCTCGTACTCGGATCCCGGGTTGCCGAGACCGACGATCGCCTTGGCCACTTACTCGCCGGCGCCGGCCTCGGCCTCGTCGGCCTTGCCCTTCTTGATCACCTCGGGCTCGCCCTCGGCGGGCGCGGCGGACGCGGCGGCCTCCTCCACCCGGGCGGCGAGCACCGACACGATCGACACGTCGCTCTCGTGCTGCAGCTCGGCCTTCGGCACCGTGATGTCGCCCACGTGGATCGCCTGGCCGACGGACAGCGCCGTGACGTCGATCTCCACGTGCTCCGGGATGTCGCCCGGGAGGCACTTGATGGTGAGCCGGTGCAGGTGGTGGTCGAGCACGCCGCCCTGGTTGCGGACGCCCTCGGCGGTGCCCACGATATGCACCGGCACGTCCACCACGATCGGCTCGTCGGCCACCACGGCGTAGAGGTCGAGGTGGATCACGTCCTGGCGGCGGACCGGGTTGCGCTGCACCTCGCGGACGATCGCCTTGACCGGTGCGGCGCCGTCAATCGCCACGTCGATCAGCACCGTCTCGCCGCCGATCACCTCGAGCAGCCGCGCCACGGCCGGCTGGTCCACCGCCAGGGCGAGCGGGTCGCGGCCGTGGCCGTAGATCACGGCGGGCACCTTGCCCTCGCGCCGAAGGGAGCGCGCGGCGCCCTTGCCTGCCTTGGTCCGCGATGCCGCGGCGAGTGTCACTGCGTCCATTGCCGTCTCCGTCGTTCGTTCAGTCGAAGAGTGCGCTCACCGACTGGTCACTGTGCGTGTAGCCGATCGCCTTGGCCAGGAGCCCCGCCACCGACAGCACGGTGAGCTGCGGGAAGCGCCGCTCCGGCGGCAGGTTGATCGTGTTGGTGACCGCCACTTCGGTCACCGGCGCCGCGGCCAGCCGCTCCACGGCGGGCCCCGACAGCAGGGCGTGGGTCGCACAGATGAAGATGTCGCGGGCGCCCAGGCGCTTGAGCGCATGGACCGCCTCGGCCATCGTGCCACCGGTGTCGATCATGTCGTCGGGAATGATGCAGTTCTTCCCGGCCACATCGCCCACCACGTTGAGCGCCTCGGCCACGTTGGGCCCGGTGCGCCGCTTGTCGATGATCGCCAGGGAGCCGTTGAGCCGCTTGGCAAACCCCCGCGCCATCTTGGCCGACCCCACGTCGGGGGCCACCACCACCACGTCCTCGAGCTTCTTCTGCCGGTAGTGCTGCACGAACACCGGCGCGGCGTAGAGGTGATCGACCGGCAGGTCGAAGAACCCCTGCAACTGGTGCTGGTGGAAGTCGATCGCGAGGACGCGATCGGCACCGGCCACCGACACCATGTTGGCCATCAACTTGGCCGAGATCGCCACCCGCGGCTGGTCCTTGCGGTCCTGCCGCGCGTAGCCGAAGTACGGGATCACCGCGGTGATCCGGGCCGCGCTCGCCCGCCGCGCCGCGTCCATCAGCAGCAGCAGCTCGAGCAGGTTCTCGGCCGGGGGGTTGGTCGACTGGATGATGTAGACGTCCCGCCCCCGCACGTTCTCGTCGATCTTGACGAAGATCTCCCCGTCGGCGAAGCGCTTCAGCGTCACCCGGCAGAGCTCGGTCTCGAGCTGCCGGGCGATCTCCTCGGCGAGCGGCCGGTTGGCCGACCCGCTCATCAGGAGCATGGGCTTGGACACCAGGGGCATTTCCGTCATGACGACAGCCCGGAAAGATACCGGGCCGCGCCGGGGGAGGTCAACCGGGGATGGGGGACCGGCCGGAGGGTCAGAATTCCCGCTTCTTCATCTCCTTGAACAGCTTCTCGGAGTCGTCCTTGCCCTCGTCCTCGGCCCGACGGGTGGCGGCCAGGGTCGGGTCCACGAACCGGGCCTTGCCCGGCTTGCCGGAGCCTGTCTTGCCGGTCGTCTTCCGGATCAGTGCCTCGAGTTGCTTGTCCTTCATAGGGCCTCCCGGGGGATGGTCATCGCTGTGGTGCCGTGAAGCGTGAAGGGTGAAGCGGGCTCACCAGGCCCCCGCTTCACCCTTCACCCTTCACGAAAGGGACCGCCGGATCACGGCACCGCGGCTTCGAGCTCGGCCACCGTCCAGGCCGTGGTCCGGGAGGCCACCGCGGCGCGCACCTCGGCCACCTGGGCCGCGGTCACGGCCGAGCCGGTGTTGCCCCACGACGACCGCTCGTAGGTCGCGATCGCGGCGATCTCCTCGTCGCTGAGCAGCGCCTCGTGGGCCGCCATGATGCCGTTGTACTCCACGTCCTTGACCGTGATCGGGCCGG
The DNA here is from genome assembly GCA_964574665.1 of uncultured Gemmatimonadaceae bacterium. Classification (GTDB taxonomy): domain Bacteria; phylum Gemmatimonadota; class Gemmatimonadetes; order Gemmatimonadales; family GWC2-71-9; genus Palsa-1233. Next base: position 13,896 of record CAZNOJ010000053.1, on the reverse strand, counting down.
TCATGCCCTTGAGGATGATGGCGATCATCCGGTTGGGCGACGCGGCATTGGTGTAGTGCGAGCCGGCCAGCGGCGGATAGGCGCCCGCCATGCCCTGTCCGTCGTTCTGGTGGCAGACCGCACAGGTGTTCTGGTACAGGGTCTCGCCGTTGACCGCCGACACGGCCGGCGGAGGCGTGGCCGCGCCGGTGCTGTCGCCGGTCGTCTCGGCATCGCCGCCACCACCACAGGCGATCAGGGCGAGGGCCGCGAACGCCGCGAGGGCGCGCGCCGGGGACGAGCTGCTGGACATCGTGGATCACTCCTGGTGGAATGGACGGGTGAAGTGGGGCCCGGGGAGCGGGCTCCCCAAATGAAACGGAACGGCCCGCAAAAAGCGAGATATTGCCCCGGGTGGACTCGAACCACCATAGCCGGATCCAAAGTCCGGAGTCCTGCCATTGGACGACGGGGCAGCAGGCTGCCGGGTAATCTAGGGGACACGCGGCGGGCGACGGGCAACGGGCGACACGCGACGAATCCGGGCCGTGGCGGTCGCCCCGTCGCCCGTCACCCGTTGCTGGTCGTCACCACCCGTCCGTGCCGGCTGCCGAGTTGCCCGACCGCCGCGTCCCGATCGGCCTCCGACCGATACACGGCGAAGAGGGCACTGCCACTGCCGGTCATCCGGCAGAGGAGCGGCTGGGTGGCGGCCAGGGCGCCGAAGGCCGTGCGGAGTTCGGGATGCCGGGCGAAGACCGGCGCCTCGAAGTCGTTGCCGCCCAGGCGCGCGAGGTCGCCCCAATTGCCGAGCACCCCCGGGTCGAGCAGCACGCTGCCCCGGGGGGCCTCCTCGCCCTGCTGCCGGTCGAGCCAGGCGTATGCCTCGGCGGTGGACACGGCCAGCGGCGGCAGCAGCAGCACCATCGGCCGAGCGGGCAGGGGCGGCAGCGCCAGCATCCGGGTGCCGTGTCCCCAGGCCAGCGCCAGCGGCGCGTCGGAGAGCAGGAAGGGGACGTCGGCCCCGAGCCGCGCCGCCGCGTGCAGCAACTCGGCGCGGGGCACCGCGTCGCCGGCCAGCTGATTGACCGCGGCGAGGGTCGCCGCCGCGTCGCTGCTCCCTCCGCCGAGACCGGCACCCACGGGGATCCGCTTGGTGAGCTGCAGGCGCACCCCGAAGCGCCGACCCGTGGCGGCGAGCACCGCGTCGGCGGCGCGCCACGCCAGGTTCTGCTCGGGCGGCCCGAGATCGGCGCCCTCCACCTCGAGCGAGATCCCCGACGCCGTCCGCTCGGCCACCAGGGAATCGGCCAGGGCGATCCGGCAGAAGACCGTCTCGAGCCCGTGCATCCCGCTGGCTTCGCGCGCCAGCACGCGGAGCACCAGGTTGATCTTGGCGTGGCACTCGCGCCGCACCACGTCGGTCATGCCGCGGCGTCCCGTGCCCCGCGCACCGAGAGGCCGGTGCGGACCAGCGACCAGGCCCCCAGCAGGGTGATCGGCACGAAGGTGGTGACGTGGAAGGTCACCGCGTAGGCGAGCGCCAGCTGCTCGTCCACGCCGAACAGCGCCAGCGCGCCGATGATCGCCAGCTCGAATCCTCCCACGTACCCCGGCGCCTGCGGCACCGCGATCGCGAAGACGAGGATGCCCTGCAGCAGCAGCGCACCGACGAAGGGGACCTCGATCCCGAATGCCGCGAAGCCCACCCAGAACGCCAGCGCATTCACCAGCCAGAGCACCAGCGACCAGGCCACCACCCGCGCGGCGCGACCGGGGTCGCCCAGCGCGGCGAGCCCGTCCACGATGCGGGCGGTGAAGGCCACGGCGATCTCGCGGATGCGACCCGCGGGCGTCAGTCGCTGCGCCAGCCCGACCGCGAGTCCGCGGCGCAGCGTGATGGCCAGTCCCGCGGCGAGGGCCACGATGCCCAGCACACCGAAGCGGAGCGCCGCGTCGCGCACCGCCACGCCGCGCACGGCGATGTCGGGAGGCAGGTCGGCGAGCACCATCGCAAGGAGGAACAACCCGACCACGGTGAGTCCGTCGAGGACCCGTTCCACCGCCAGGCTCGACAGGGCGCTCGCCACCGACACCGGCGCGAGTCGCGACACGGCGCCGATGCGCACCACCTCGCCGAGCCGGAAGGGAAGGACGTTGTTGCAGGCAAAGCCGATGGCGACCGGATGCCAGAGGGCGCCCCAGGCGATCGGCGAGCCATCGTCCCGGGTGAGCAGGATCCGCCAGCGGGGGACCCGGATGGGGAAGGAGAGGGTGGCAAGCACGATGGCCAGGAGGAGCGGCGCCAGGCGCACCTGCTGCACGTGCTGCCACACCTCGCCGAACGGCTGGCCGCGGAACGCGAAGTAGACGAGCGTGGCCGAGACCGCGAGGCCGACCGCCAGCTGGAGCCAGCGGCGGGCGGGATGCTCAGGCGGCGTCACGCGCGAGGGGGACGAGGTCGAGGAGTTCGTCGAGCAGCGGCCGCAGCCGCTCCAGCGAAACGGAAGGGTCGGCCAGGATGGCGGCGAGCTGGCCGCGGAGCTGGTCGGCGCGGGCCACCGCGCGTTCGCCGCGATAGAGGAGTGCGGTGATGTCGAGGACGTCGTCGTCGCCGGCCGCGGCATCGGTGCCGTGTCCATCGGCGGCCCGCCGCAGCAGGTCGCGGCGACGGTACCCACGCTCGAGGCGCCCCGGACCCGGTTCGCCTTCCGGCGCGAGGGCCGCGATCGGCACGATGTCCTGCTCCTGCGTGGCTTCGTCGTCGGGCGCGAGCGAGGCGATGGTGACGACGTCCTGTTCGTCCTCCACCGTGGCTGGTGCGGCGATCTCGTCGTGCGGGGCCAGGGTCTCGATGGCCACGATCGGGGCAGAATCCATCGGCGCCGGGGCAGTGATCACCGGCTCCGCCGGTACGGCCTCCGTGGCCTCCTGCACCGCGGGCTCCGGCATTACCGGCGCGGCCGGCACGGGGAGCGACTCGTCGTGGACGGTGCCGCCGATCTCGCGGACCACCCGGTCGCGTGCCTGGGCCAGTGCCGGATCCCGCCGGGTGGCGTCGCCCGCCTCGAGCAGGAAGCGACCGGCCTGCCGCAGGCGGGCAATGAACCGTTCGGAGGCGGCAGACGCGCTGCCGTCGGCGATCTGTTCCGAGAGGGCGCGGGCCAGTGGCGCGATGAACCGTCCCGTGCCCGAGCGCACCGGCATGGTGGCAAGGGTGCGGTGCATCACGAAGAGCTTCAGGTCGCGCGCCGCGGGCGCATCGTGCTGTTCGAGCGCATCGGCCACCAGCAGGAGGTGGTCGCCCACGCCCACCAATTCGATCGGCACCGGTTCGCCCACCGTGCGGGTGGCGGGACCGGAGCCGCGCTGCACCACGAGCGCGGCGCCTCCCACGGCCAGCGATTCGATGGGCACCACGTCGGCTTCCGAGGTGAACGCGGCGAGGAGTCGCCGGGCGATGTGGTCGAGTCCCGGTGGAATGACCACGCGGCCGTCGTGCGCCACACCGCGGGCCATGGCGGAGAGGGCGTCGGCCGCATCGGCAAAGACGCCGGCCACGTCGGGCGGCGGGGCCGGATCGTTGAGCAGGGAACGGGTGGTGGACTCCATCGCGTCGAGCAGTTCGGGGAGGGGGGAGAGATCCCCCGCTCCTCCCACCCCACGCAGCGAGCGCATCCGCTCCAGCACCCCGGCCAGGGCATCGGCCGGAGGGATCGGGGCCAGCGCCCGTGCCGCTTCCAGCAGGGTCCCTGCAATCAGCTCGGATTCTCGCGCAATGAACGCACGCACCCCGGCGGTGAGGCCGGTCGGCTGCGCCAGCGGGGGCACCGGGACCACCTCGGCCGGAGCCGGGGGCGGCACCTTGCCGGCCTGGCCACTGGCGATCCGCTCGAGGGTGTCGGCCAGTGCCAGCGCCTGGCGATCGTCGGCGGCTTCCCAGGCCGTGGCGCGGGCCACGAGGCCGCGCAGGGTCTGCAGGCCCTCCCGCCAGCCGCCCCGGGCCTGGGGTTCCCAGGCGAGGGCGTGGTCGCGGACTTGGCGCGCCACCGACTCGAGGCCGGCAGCGGCACGGGCGAAGGTGCCGAGCCCGGCCATCAGGGCGGCACCCCGGAGGGCCCGGGCGCCCCGCACCAGCCGCTCGAGGTCGGGGTGATCCGGCCGCGCGGCCACGGGCTCGAGGTCGGCCAGGTATTCGCTGGCTTCGAGGACGAAGAACTCCGCCCGGCGGTTGGCGGTGCTCACGGGCGAACCTCGGCGATCACCTGCCGCATCTCCCGAGTGGCGGCCCCGATGCCGATGCTGATGGCGCGTGCCACGATGGCGTGACCGATGTTGAGCTCCTCGATCTCGGGGATCCGGGCCACCGCCGCCACGTTGGCGAGGGTGAGGCCGTGTCCCGCGTGTACTGCCAAACCCATTCCAGCGGCGTGGTCGGCTGCCCGGCGGAGCTGCTCCAGGGCCGCCGAGGCGTCCGGCCAGGCGTGGGAGTATCGGCCGGTGTGCAGTTCCACGGCGGGTACCCCGAGATCCTTGGCGCGATCAATGCTGGACTCGTCGGGATCAATGAAGAGGGCCACCCGGATGCCGGCCTCATCGAGGCGCCGGATGCTGCGGCGGATGCCGAGGTCGGGTGCGGACAGGTCGAGCCCCCCCTCGGTGGTGACCTCCTCCCGCCGCTCGGGGACGAGGGTGGCCTGGTACGGTCGCAGCGCCACGGCCAGGTCCACCACCTCGTCGCGCGCGGCGAGCTCGAAGTTGGCCACGGTCCGGATCCGTGCGATGAGGGAGCGGACATCGTGGTCCTGGATGTGACGACGGTCTTCGCGCAGGTGGAAGGTGATGCCATCGGCGCCGGCCGCCTCGGCCTCGAGCGCCGCCGCGGTGGGGTCGGGTTGGTCCGTGCGGCGCGCCTCGCGCACCGTGGCCACGTGATCAATGTTGACGTACAACCGCACCGTGCGCGTCCCTTGCTCGCTGTTGTTACGTTTCCCCCGTGGTACCGCCCCAGTCCGGAGGAGTGACATGCAAGTTAGGCACCGACACGTGGTGATGGCGTGGGTCCTGCTCGGCACCGCCCCGCTCGTGGCACAGGAACCGGCTCGTGGCGCCGAGTCCGCCACCCTCGCCGTCGAGGGTTTCCTGCGCGCCGCCTCCGACAGCAATCTTACCCGGATGGCCGAGCTGTTCGGCACCGACCGGGGGTCGGCGGCCCGCACCGGCAATCCGGCCGACTATCCGCAGCGGATGGTGATCATGCAGGCCGCGCTGGCGGGGATCGCGGTGCGGGCCAACGCGGAGACCGCCACCGACGACCGCAATCGCAAGGTGGTGACCACCGAGATCGCCCGGGGCAATTGCAAGGTGGTGATCCCGGTGCGCGCGGTGCGCGCCCGCGAGGGGTGGCTGGTACTGGGGTTCGACCTGCCGACGGTCTGGGAGGGCGTCAACAAGCCGTGTGAGGCCACCGGGCGCTCGGGGAACTCCCAGGACTGATCCGGCGTTCATGCCCCAGGGGCGGGGGCGTCGGTGAGCTCCACCAGGATGCCGTCGGTGGACTTGGGATGCAGGAAGGCCACCCGGCAGCCGCCGGCCCCCCGGCGCGGTTCGCGGTCGATCAGGGTGTAGCCGGCGCGCTCCGCGGCCTGCAGTGCCGCGTCGAGATCGGCCACGCGATAGCAGACGTGGTGGATGCCGGGGCCGCGCCGGGCGAGGAAGCGGCCGATCGGCGTGTCGGGGTCGAGGGGCTCGAGCAGCTCGACCTCGGAGTCGCCGAAGTCGAGGTGCAGGATCCGGGCGCCGTCGGCGAGCTCGGGCCCGCGGACCGCGACGCCGAGCACCTCGCGGTAGAAGCGGGCGGCCGCCTCGATGCTCTCGACGGCGAGGCCGAGGTGGGCAATGGTGGCGTTCATGCCGGGATATCTTAACCCGATGGTGCGAGGAGCGAAGCGACGATGAGTGGAAAGACGGTCGAGGTGACCGATGCGAATTTCGGCACCGAGGTGGAGCAGGCCAAGGGACTGGTGCTGGTGGACTTCTGGGCCGCGTGGTGCGGGCCGTGCCGGATGATCGCCCCGGCGCTCGAGGCGCTGGCCGAGGCCTACCAGGGCAAGGCCAAGATCGCCAAGCTCGACGTGGACGCGAACCAGGCCAGCGCGATGCGCTTCAACGTGCGCTCGATTCCCGCGGTGCTGTTCTTCAAGGATGGCCGTCACGTCGACTCGCTGATCGGCGCCTACCCTCGCGCCGCCTTCGAACAGAAGATCCAGCAGCACCTGGCGGCCTGACCGGAGGTCGGGCCGCCATCCCGAGGGCCGAGGGCCCGAGGGATCCCTCGACTTCGCGCCGAGGTGACCGAAGCCGTCCCCACGCACGGGGGGCGGCTTCGGGTTTTCTTTCCCCGATGACCTCCGGCACGCTCTACGTGGTGGCCACGCCGCTCGGGCACCTCGGCGACCTCTCCGCGCGGGCCACCGAGACGCTGCGCACGGTGGGCGTGGTGGCCGCGGAGGACACCCGGCACTCGCGCCGGCTGTTGACCGCGATCGGCGCCGCGCCGCGCAAGCTGATCGCCTACCACGCCCATGCCGATGCACGGCGAGTGGCCACCCTGGTCGAGATCCTCACCGGTGGGGAGGACGTGGCCCTGGTCACCGACGCCGGCACGCCGGCGATCAGCGACCCGGGCCACCTCCTGGTGACCGCGGCGCACGAGGCCGGCATCCGGGTGGTGCCGATTCCCGGGCCCAGTGCGGTGGCGACCGCCCTGTCGGCCGGGGGATTCCCGAGCGACCGCTACCTCTTCCTGGGCTTCCCGCCCCGCAAGGGGAAGGACCGGCAGGTGGTGCTGCAGGAAGTGGCGCGGAACCGGTGGACGACGGTGCTCTTCGAGGCGGCCAACCGGCTGGCGACGCTCCTCGAGGATCTCGCGGAGGTGCTGGGCCCCGAGCACGAGGTGGTGGTGGCCCGCGAGCTGACCAAGGTGCACGAGGAGATCCGCCGTGCGCCGGTGGGTGTCCTGTCGCGTCATTACCGTGACCACCTGCCGCTCGGTGAGGTCACCGTGCTGGTGGCGGGTCGCCGCGACGCGCCGGTCGAGCCCGGGCCCGACGCCGACGTCGTCCGCGCCGCCATCGCGGAATGGCTGGCGGCCGGCGAATCCCGCCGCGCCGCGGTGCGTAGGGTGGTGCAGGAGTTCGGACTCGCCCGCAACGACGCCTATCGCCTGGTGATGGACGCCTGATGCCCGCTCGCTGGTTTCCCCGGATGCTGCTCTGCCTGCTGATCGTGCCCGCGCCGCGGGCCGCGGCCTCCGCGCAGGCGTGGGCGCCCACCATCGGACGGTTGCACTACGACGGCGGCGGCGACTGGTACGCCAATCCCTCCTCGCTCCCCAACCTGCTCGAAGCGATCCGCGAACGCACCAACATCCCCGTGGCGGAGCGCGAGCGCGCCGTGCGACTCGGTGATCCCGAACTCTGGCAGCTGCCCTACCTGTACCTCACCGGGCACGGCAACCTGGCGCTGTCGGTGGACGAGGTGGGCATCCTGCGACGCTGGCTCAGCCGGGGCGGGTTCCTGCACGTGGACGACAACTACGGACTCGACGAATCATTTCGCCGGGAGATCGCGCGGGTGTTCCCCGAACACGAGCTGGTGGAGGTGCCGCTCGACCATCCCATCTACCGGGTGATCTATCCCTTCCCGGAGGGGCTGCCCAAGATCCACGTGCACGACGGCAAGCCGGCGCAGGGATTCGGGATCTTCCTCGAGGGACGCCTCGCCGTGTACTACAGCTACCAGACCGACCTGGGCGATGGGTGGGAGGACCCGGCTGTCCACCACGACCCGCCGGAACTGCGGGAAGCCGCGCTCCGGATGGGCGTGAACCTCTTCGCGTATGCGATGGGACAGGGTCGCTGATGACGCTGCGCGACGCCCTCGGCACCGCCGGCCACGAGTGGCGGCGTGCGCGCGCCCTGCAGCGCTTCCTGCCTGCGATGCTGGGGGGGATGGTGGTGCTCGCCGTGGCGGCGTGGTTCGCCGCGGTGGGACTCGGCGTGGCGGCCGTGGCGGTGTTGCTGGGGTGGCTGGCGGCCTGCGGCGGGGTGCTGGCCGGCGCGCTGCAGGCCCGCCGCACGTTGCGTCGCCTCGACGCGGTTGCGGTGGCCGAGGGCATCGAACAGTTCGGCGCCACGCGCCGTGGTGCGATCCGCACCCTGCTCGCCCCGGTGGCGGGCGACACCTCGCCGGCACTGCACCAGGCCGCCGTCGCGGCCCAGGCGGCATGGGTGGCTTCGCACGGGCGGGAGGCGCTGGCGCCGGCGACCCACGACATCAGGCGGCGTTCGCGCGGCCTCGTGGCGGGCACTGCGGTCGCGCTCCTGGCGCTGGGACTCGCCCGCCCGCTGGGCGGCGCCCCGGCCATGGTCTGGCAGCCGTGGCAGGCCTGGCTGGCACTGACCGCCCCGGTGCGCCTCGCCGCCGATCGCGAGCGCGTGGGTCGCGGCGAGACCGTCACCTTCGCCATCACCGCCCTCGGTCAGCAGCGGGCGGTGCTGATGCTCCGGTCGCCTGGCGAGCCCTGGCGCGAGGAGGCGGTGGTGCTGGACGCCTCGGGTCGGGCGGTGGTGACCACCGCGCCGCTGGACAACGAGCTGGTCGCCAAGGTGCGCGCCGGCGGACGCGACTCGCGCGAGGTGCGCGTCGCGATCCGCCTGCCGGCGTTCCTCGGTGCGCTCACGCTCACCGCGAACTATCCCGCCTACCTCGGGTTGGAAGACGAGGTGCTGCCGGCGGACGGCGACACGCTGGTCCTGCCGGAGGGCACCCGACTGGAGGTGGCAGGGCGGGCCACGACCCCGCTCGACACGGCGCGCATCCGCTCGGACGCCGAGGTCCACCTCCTCGCCACCGACGGTCTCGGGTTTCGCGGGGAGTTCACGCCGCGCCTGACCGCCACGTGGCAGCTCGAGGTGCAGGCCAGCCAGGGTGGCATCGTGGACGGCCTGCCGCCGCCGCTGGTGATCCGCGTGGTGGCCGACAGCGCCCCGGTGGTGACCGTCCCGATGCCCGGCGCCGACACGGTGGCCTCGGCCACGATGCAGTTGCCCCTGGTGGTGGCGATCGAGGACGACCACGGCATTCGTGCCGCGCGACTCGAGGCGCGGCGTGGCCGCCGCGGGGTGGTGCAGCCGGTGGTGCTGCCCCTCGGCGAGTCCGCCGGCGACCGTGCCCTGCTCTCGCACACGCTCGACCTCGCCGCGCTGGGTCTCGGGGCGGGCGACACGCTCTTCTATGTGGCCGTGGCAATCGACAACGCACCCGGCGGCCAGGCGGGACGGTCGCGGGAGTACCAGCTCCGGATTCCCACCGCCGCCGAGCAGCGCCAGGCGCAGCAGGACGCCACCAGCGCCGCGGGCAGCGGGCTCGATTCGCTGGCGGCCGCGGCGCGACAGGCGCAGCGCCAGAGCGAGGACCTGGCACGCGAGCGCGATCGCGGTGCCGAGTCCGGTCGCACCGGCAGCGGCGAGCCGATGTCCTCCGAAGCCGCCCGTCGTGCCGAGCAGGCCGCCGAGCAGCAGCAGCGCATCGAGGAGCAGGTGGAGGAACTGTCGCGCGAGCTCGAGGCGCTGGAGCGGACCGCGCAGCGCGAGGGCGTGGCCGATTCCGCGCTCGCGGCGCAGATGGCCGAGATCCGCGAGTTGCTCCACCGGGCAGTGTCGCCCGAACTGCGCGAGGCGATGCGCGAACTGCAGCAGGCGCTCCAGGAGCTCGATGCCGACCGGAGCCGTGGGGCGCTGCGCGACCTGGCGCAGCAGCAGGCCCGGATGCGCGAGGCGATCGAGCGGGCGCGCGAACTGTTCCAGCGCGCCGCGATGGAGACCGAGCTGGCCAACCTCGCGGAGACGGCCCGCGAGCTGCTGGCCGAGCAGCAGCGCGCCGCGGAGCAGCTGGCCACGGACTCGCTCGGGGGCGCGCGGGCGGAGGAACAGCTTGCGGCGCGCACCGACTCGCTGGCCGCCGCCCTGGAGCAGACCGCGGGAGAGGTGCCCTCGGACCAGGCCGAGCAGGGATTGCAGGAGACGGCGGAGTCGGCGCGGCAGGCGGCGCAGCAGATGCGCGACGCGGCACAGTCGGCGAGGCGTGGCGAGCGCCAGCGTGCGCAGCAGCAGGCGCAGGCGGCCGGCGAGGCGCTGGCCCCGATCGAGCGGCAGATCCGGGAGGAGCGCGAGGAGCTCCAGGAGGCGATGAAGGAGGAGGTGATCGCCGCGCTCGATCGGCTGCTGGCCGAGACCTCCCGCCTGCTCGGGCGACAGCACACCGTCGCCGAGGCATTCCGTCGCGGCGCGCTTGCGGGTCCGCTGCGCGCCGAGGAAAGCATGCTCGAGGAAAGCACCGGCAAGCTGCTGGAGCAGGTGATTGATGTCGCGGGCAAGAACGCCTTGATCTCGCCGCGGATCAGCACGGCCCTGGCGGCTGCCCGCGACGGGATGCGCGGCGCCATCGAGGCCACGTCATCGGTGTCCCCCTCGCTGGGTGCGGCCACCGACCGCGCCGGGGAGGCGGTGGACATGCTGGCGCTCGCGGCCTACTCGTTGCTGCGCTCGCGCCAGAACGTGGAGAACGCCGAGTCGGGAACCGGCCTCGAGGAGGCGATGCAGCAGATGCAGCAGGCCGCCGGCGCGCAGGGCGAGCTGTCCGACCAGGGACAGTCCATGCTGAGCCAGGGCGGCCAGCCGCAGATGTCGGAGATGATGCAGTTGGCGATGCAGCAGCGCGCCATCGCCCAGCAACTGGAGCGGATGCGGGCGCAGGGCCAGATGCCCGGCGCCGGCGAACTGGGCGAGGAGGCCCGCGAGCTGGCCAGGGCACTCGAGCAGGGGCGCCTGTCCCCCGAGACCATCGAGCGCCAGCAGCGGCTCTTCCGCCGGATGCTCGATGCGGGTCGCTCGCTGCAGGGCGACGAGCGCGACGAGGAGAAGGAACGGCAGGGCGAGAGCGCCACCGCAGGCGAACGCTCCCGGCCCGGCGTGCTCGACCCGCGCCTGCTCCGCGGCCCGGAGTTCGCCTTGCCATCGTGGGAGGCCCTGCAGCGGCTCTCACCCGACGACCGACGCCGGGTGCTCGACTACTTCCGCCGCCTGACGGAGGGAGCCCCGCGGTGAGGTGCTCCCGGCTGTTCGTGGTGGCCGCGCTGCTTGCCGCGCCGGCGCTCTCCGCGCAGCGTGCGCCGGTGGCGGGTGCGCTCGCCATCGGGCTCTCGGCCGAGCGTCGCGGCGACTTCAAGCTTGCCGCGGAGCACTACTTCGGATGGCTCGATGGCCACCCGGCCGACGTGCAGGCGCTGCAGGGGCTGTCGCGCGTGCTGCCGCCGTTGGAGCGGCGGGCCGAGCTGGTGCCGCCGCTGCGCCGTGCGCTCGCGCTCGATTCCACCAACCTCACCCTGCTGTCGCTCGGGGTGAGGACCTACACGCTGCTGGGCCAGATGGACTCCACCCGCGCGTGGGTGGATCGCTGGGCGCGGCTGGTGGAGGGCGAGGAGGAGCCGTTCCGCGAGTGGGCGCAATCGGCGCTCGAGGCGCGCGATCGCACCGCCGCGAAGGAGGCACTCGAGACCGGCCGGCGACGGATCGCGCATCCCGCGGCGCTGGCGCCGGAGCTGGCGCAGTTCCGGCAGGTGGAAGGCGACATCGTCGGCGCGACGCAGGAGTGGATTCGTGCGCTCGCCCACACGCCGGCCTTCCGTCCGTCGGCGATGCTCCTCCTCGGCGACCTGCTGCCGGCCCAGCGCGGCCAGGTGCTCTCCACCCTCGCCGCGAGCACCGAACCGGAGGCGCGACGCCTGCGGGGCCTGCTGCGGGTGCGGTGGGGCGAGCCGGAGCAGGGCGTGGCCGAGTTGGCGGAGGTGATGCCTCCCGAGCTGCAGCCGGCGGTGGGATTGCTGCGCATGGTGTTCGACGAGTTGCGGGGACGGAGCGACCGACCGGCGCTGCGGGCACGCGCACGGGCACTCGAACTGCAGGCCACGGTCGAGACGGGCGGGTCGCGGGTGCGGTCGTGGATGGACGCGGCTCGCGCCTGGGCCGATGCCGGCGCGGAAGGCGAGGCGCGCCGCCTGCTCGGCCTGGTGGCGGCGGACGCCGACGCGCCGGCCGGCATGGCGACGGCGGCGTCGAGCGCCCTGTTCGGTGTCCTCCTCGCCGAGGGCAAGCCGGCCGAGGCCGAGTCGTTGCTGATGGTGCTCCGTGGCTCGCAAACACTCGACGACCAGGAACGGGATGCGCGCCGCGTGGCCTTCGCGTGGGCGCGGGCCGGCGAGGTCGCCCGCGGGGAGCGCCTCCTCGCCGCCGACTCGAGCGTGGCGGGATTCTCGGCGCGTGGCATGCTGCGCGCCTTCGCGGGCGACCTGGTCACCGCCGGTGCGTGGCTGGAGCTGGCCGGTCCCTACGACGACGAACGCGAGCGATCGGTCGAGCGGGTCCGCGTGCTGGCCCTGCTCAAGGCGGTGGCCCGCGACACGCTGCCCGAATTCGGCGCCGCGCTGCTGACACTGGCACGAGGCGACACCGTCGCGGCGGTGGAGTCCTTCGGGACGCTCGCCCTGGCGCTGGAGCCGCCGGGCGCGGCGGCGCTGCGCTACTTCGCCGGGGAGCTGGCCCTGGCCCGCCGCGACACCGTGGCGGCGATGGGGTTCTTCGAGGCGGCCGATCGCCCCGAGGCGCCGGCGTCGGCGCCGGCCGCGCGATTCGCGCGCGCGCAGGTGCTCGCGGCGCAGGGACAGGTGGGGCGCGCCCAGGAACTGCTGGAGGAGATCATCCTCGACTTCCCGACGTCCGCGGTGGTGCCGGCGGCGCGCCGCTCCCGCGATGCCCTGCGGGGCGCCATTCCGGGCGCGGGGCGCGCATGATCCCGCGTCGCCTCTTCCTGCGCGGCGCGGCCGGGGCCGCGGGCACGCTGCTGCTGCCGCCGTGGCTGCACGCGGCACGCCGCGGCGCGCGCGCCTCCTTCGTGGTGCCGATGGATGACGCCCAGTCGGACCACCTCAAGGCGTACGGCGTCGCGTTCCGCGCCCTCGAACGCGGCGAACAGGGCGAGTGGCTCCTCAACTACCGCGGTGGGGCGTTCCTGTTGCCGGCCTCCGAGGGCGTGCGGCGTGACGCCGCCATCGCCGGCGTCACGCTCGAGGCCGCCGACCCCGGCCAGGTCGCGTCGCTCCATGCGGCCATCGAAGGGAGCAACCAGGACGCGGTGCCGCTGGAGAAGGCGCCCAAGGTGGCGGTGTACGCCCCGCCCAATGCCGCGCCGTGGGACGACGCGGTCACCATGGCGCTCCAGTACGCGGGGATCCGCTACGACCGCATCTGGGATCCCGAGGTGGCCGGGGATCGCCTCGGCGACTGGGACTGGCTGCACCTGCATCACGAGGACTTCACCGGCCAGTTCTCGAAGTTCGTGGTCAACTTCGCGGGATCGGCGTGGCTGCAGGAGATGATGGACCAGAACCGGGCCATGGCGGCCCAGCTCGGCTTTGCCAACGTGCCCGCGCTCAAGAAGGCGGTGGCCAACCGCATCGCCGGGTTCGTGGATCGCGGCGGATTCCTGTTCGCGATGTGCACCGCCACCGAGACGCTCGACCTGGCCCTCGCGGCGGAGGGCGTGGACATCGCCGCCACGTTCGCCGACGGCACGCCGATGGACCCGACCGCCACGTCGCGGATGCAGTGGGGCCGCACCCTGGCCTTCACCGATGCGATCCTCGAGCTGTCGCCGTCCATGGCGGCGTTTTCCTCCATCGACGGCCACCAGGTCAACGGCATTGACCGCCAGCAGCTGGGCGCCTTCACGCTGTTCAACTTCTCCGCCAAGATCGACCCGGTGGCCTCCATGCTGGTGCAGAACCACCGCCAGGTGATC
>CAZNOJ010000052.1:0-18274 GCA_964574665.1 uncultured Gemmatimonadaceae bacterium | reverse complement strand
GGCCGGGTCGTCCTGGATCACGTCGGTGCCGGTCACGTCCGACGGCATCAGGTCGGGGGTGAACTGGATCCGGTTGAAGCGCAGGTCGAGCGCCCGCGCCATGGACTGGATCAGCAGCGTCTTGGCCAGCCCCGGCACGCCCACCAGCAGGCAATTGCCTCCCGCGAACAGCGCCGTCAGGGCGAGATCGACGACCTGGTCCTGGCCCACGATCACCTTGGCCAGCTCGGCCCGGATCCGCTTCCCGGCCTCGTGGAGGCGGTCGGCAAGCTCCGCGTCGTCGGCGTGCTCGAGGTTGGGCGGCGGCGAAACGGCGGTCACGGATGGTCCTTTCGCTCAGCGGGTAAGGGCGTACACCATGTAGTTGACGCCCAGCTTGTAGGCTTCGTTGGAGAGCGCGATCGGGAAGAACCCCCGGTCGGAGAACTCCCAGTACTCGGCGATGTCGCCGTTGTAGTTGACCGCCACCATCAACCGCCCGGTGGGGTCGTTCCGCTCAAAGATCCCCAGGAACTCGGTCTGCACCCCACCATAGGGGTGCCGCACCTGGGCAAAATCGGTGAAGTGATAGAAGGCGTCGAACACCGGGTGGTCGTGCGGGATCGGGCGGAGCACGGCGTCGGGGAGCACCCGCTTCATCTGCTCGGTGAAGTTGTAGATGTCCTGCCCCTGGAAATCGTCCACCACCAGGAACCCGCCGCGCCGCAGCCAGGTGCGGAGCGCCGCCACCTCGCGGTCATTGGGGACCCAGTAGCCCACCTCCACGATGTAGGCCACCGCGTGCTGGAACAGCGCCGGGTCCTCGAGGCCGATCACCGCGCTCGACCGGGTCCGCATCCGCACCGTGCTCACTTCGGCGAGGATCCTGGAGAAGTTGGCGTCGGCCCGCGGATAGTCGTGGGCCCACACCGGTTCGCGCCGGAAGTTGCCCAGCTGTCCGCCGTAGCGGATCCGTGCGAACTCGAAGGAGCCGTCGTAGGGCACATTGGCGGCGAGATCCACCGGCGGGCCGCCGCCGTCCTCACGGAACCGCTGGGCGCCCGCCGGCACCGCCACCAGCGCGAGCCACAGGCCGGCCACCGGCCAGCAACGCAGGGCGTTCATGGCGACCTCGCCCGCAGCAGCAGCATCTGCGCCCGCTCGTACCCCGGCGCCCGCTCCAGCACGCCGAGCAGTTCGCGCCGGGCCCCGGCCACGTCGCCACCCTGCAGCAGCGCCTCGGCCAGGTCGGTGCGCGCCGCCACCGGGTCGGCAGGTCGCAGGAACACCAGCGCGCGCCGCGAGAGGATCAGGTCGTCATGGCGGCCAGCGAGCTGGGCCAGTTCGGCGCGCCGGGTCCACACCTCGCGGTTGTTGGGGGTGATCCACGCCGCTCGGGTGATGGCATTCACTGCGCCGACGGTGTCGCCCGTCTCGAGTCGCCATTCCGCCTCGAGCAGGTTGGCATCCACCGCGGTCTCGTCGCCGTGCGTCACCGTGGCCAGCTCGGCGAGGGCACCGCGGCGGTCGCCGCGGTGCCACAGCACGATCGCCAGCGGGACACCGGCCCCGTTCGATTCGCCCAGCTCGGGGAACCGCTGCCGCGCCTCGCGGAAGGCCGCGATCGCGCGCGTGGTGTCGGCGGCCGCCATCGCGTCGTTGGCGCGCTCCATCGGGGTGTTGATCACGCCGGGGTCGCCCGACGCGAGGGCCCGCATCGGCGCCGCGAACCGCTGCCGCAACCACCCCTGAAACAGCACGTCGAGCGAGTCCACCCCCACCCCGCTCACCGCCTGCAGCACCTCGTCGGAGCGCCGACCGGCACCATAGCCGCGCAGCATCTCGCGGATCCCGGCGATCCCGTGCCGCTGCTCCAGGAATTCCATGGCCAGCGAGGCCTGGTAGTACGACAGCCCCAGCCGGTCGGGACGATCCGGCCGCACGAAGCCGTCGTTGAGTCGTCCGATCGGGAGCAGCTGGTCGCTGGCCAGCGCCTGCACGAACGGCACGTTGGCGCGGGCGCCCCACCCCGGCCGGGCGCGCCGCTCCTCCAGCACCGAGAGCCCCTCCGACACCCAGCGCGGCACCCTGTTGTTGGAGGCTCCCAGCGTGAAGGTGTGTGCCAGTTCGTGCCAGGCGGTGGAGCCGACGTTGAATTCGGCGGGACCGCGCGCCTCGGGGGCATCCATCACCAGCACCGTGCCGAACGAGACGCCGAGTGCGCCGAGCCCCACCAGGCCGACGGTGCGGACCGAGAAGTCGGCGTGGCGATCGTACAACTCGAGGCGGATCGGCGCGGGCGGACGGTACTGGTAGCGCGACACCAGCGAGTCGTACGCCTCCTCCAGCAGCGGCCCCAGCATCGCGCCCATCAGGTCCACGCTGCGTTCCGGGGCCACGATCTGAAAGCGCGGCGTGGCGACCACCCGGAACTCCTCGAGCTGCTCGATCAGGTCGAGGGTGTTCTTGTGCCAGAGGTGATAGGGATCGCGGGCAAAGGCGCGCTCCAGCACCGCCTTGCCTTCCGCGACCTGTCCGGTGCGCAGCAGGTTGGTGCCCAGGGCACCGAGCGCCGCCACCGAGGTGGAGTCGAGGGCGGTGGCGCGGCGCGCCAGGTCCACCGCCTCCGCATAGCGCCGCTGCCGACCCGCGGCCTCCGCAATCGCCGCGAAGAACCCGGCGGGGCGCGGATTGAGGGTGGTGGCCGCAGCCAGGGCCCGGCGATAGGTGGTGGAGTCGCCCGCCATCCACGCCAGCGCGCCGAGTGCGCCCCACCCTTCCGCCGACGACGAGTCCGCCGCCAGCGCATCGTGGATCACGGTGGCCGCCGAGTCGTACTGTTCGGCCTCCAGCAGCAGCTGCGCCTTGAGCAGCAACGCGGGCACGAAGCGCGGGTTGATGCCGAGGGCCCGCGCCAGCATCGGCTGCGGATCGCCCTCGCTGCTGAACGCCGTGGCGCGGGCCAGCCCCACCAGCGCGCGCGGCTCGTCGCGGCGCAGCGCGAGCACTTCGTTGTAGCCGATCCGGGCGTCCGGCGCGTTGTACCGCTCGAGGAACAGGTCGGCCGCGCCGAGTCGCCCGTCGATGGACTGCGGGTCGGCGGCCGTGGCGGCATCGAATGCCGCGAGGGCGCTGCGCACCATGGCGGGATCGCCCTGGCCGAGGAGCCGGAACGCGCGGCCGGCGGCCACGTGATCGGCGGCACGCCAGTCGCTGTGGCCGCGATTCCACGCGGTGGCCACCTCCCGAGCCAGCGCGAGCGCCTCGTCGTGCGCACCACGGCTCCACGCCAGCTCTGCCAGCGCCGCCGTCGCCCGTCGCTGGTCACGCCCGCCACTGCGTCTCACCGACTCGAATGCGTCCCTGGCCTCGGCAAGCTTCCCGCGAAGCACGAGGATCTCTGCCACGACAATCCGTCCGCTGTCCCCCTGGGCGCGCGCCGCCTGCTCGGCCGCGGCGAGCTCGCCGCGGGCGATCAACTGCTCGATGCCGTCGGGCGCCTGTGCGGCGCACGGCGCCACCAGCAGCGCGAGGAGCAGCGGCCAGGTGATGCGCATCACGGCCTCGCCGTCGGCGCGGCGGCGCGAATCGCCCGGGTCCGCTCCGCGATCTGCAGCAGCAGCCGCTCGAGTTCGGCCAGGTAGGCCGCCTCGGCCATCGTGTCCTTGCGACGCCGCAGCGCCTCCACCTGTTCCTCCAGCGCCTGCCGCTCGTTCATCAGCGCCACCACCCGTGGATCCGACACCACCGCCGCGCGGCCGAACACCACACGCCGCATCAGGGTGCCCTCGGCGCCACCCTCGGTGGCCGGCTCCGCCACGCCCTGGCCGTCGCCGTTGTCGTCGAACTGGGCGTGCTCGGTCTGCAGCCGACCGTCGGCCTCGTACGCGCGAGCCACCTCGGCGCGGGCGTGGAGGTACGCCTCCAGCATGGTGACCTTGCCATCCTTGTCGGCGTCGGCGGCGAGCGACGCCAGCCCGTGCGCCAGGCGGGAGGCGAAGTACGACTCGTTCCGCTCGGTGGACGAGCGCGTCGCCGTGACCACGATCCGACCGGGACGCGACAGCACCGGCAGGAAGTCGCCGCTGGCGCTGGCCCCGACCACCACCGCCACGGTCCTACCGTTGAGCCGGTCGAGCCACGCGGCATACTCGCTGGCGGTGGGATCGGGACCGGGGAGCGACAGCCGCGACGCCGCGCCGCTGTTGCTGCCGTGGCCGACCAGGAAGACGGCCACCAGGTCGCCGGCCCGCGACTGCTGCGCCAGCCACTGGAATGCGGTGTCGATCGCGCCGCGCGTGGCGCGCCCCGTGATCCGCGCCGGGTCGCGCGTCGCGTCCTCGGCCAGCCAGCGCACTGCCCCCCGCTCCACGCCCCAGGGACCGGTCGCCGCCTCGTACAGCGCACCACCCACCGCCGCGAACGTGGCGGCAAAGGATGGTTCCCCCGACAGCCCGGTGACGATCAGCACGTGGGTGCGTGGCGCGGACTGCTGCGCCGCCACCGGCACGGCAAACAGCAGGGCCGTGGCAACGATCCATCCGAACGCGCTCCGCGAGGATGCCACGGATGCCGGGCCTTGCCGAGGCGGGGCTTCAGCCCCGCCGGAAAATGGGCGGATCACGCCAACCCCCTCCACCGACGCCAGCCCCAGTCGGCGCCGAGCAGCAGCAGGAAGAGGAAGAACACGAGCGGCGCATCCCAGAGGTCGCTGGTCTCGCGGGCGGTGACCCCGCTCCGGGTCAGCAGCACGTCGTCGGGGAGCGAGCCCAGGTCGTTGATGTCATAGTGCTTGCCGCCGGTGCGCTCGGCGATGCGGGCCAGCAGCGGATCGTTGCGTTCCACCGGACCCGGGTCGCCGCGCGCCGGATCGCTCATCACCAGTGCCGCGGTGGTGGTGGTGTCGCCGTCGCGAATGGCGAGCATCTCGAGGCGGTACGCTCCCGCCGAGGTGGGCACGAAACGCCCCGTGAACTCGCCCGGGTGGCCGAGGTCGGGCTCGAGGGCCACGTCGTAGGTGGGCGCATCGGGCGGCACCACGCGCACCACGGCACGGGCGTCGTCGCGCGGCGCGAAGGTGGAATCCGTGACGCGGCCGCGGAGCTCCACCGGCTCGTTCGGGGCGGTGAGCGCCGGCTCGGCGAGGAGCGAGGTCATTGTGGGGACGTCGTCCACCGTCCAGCGCAGCAGGCGATCCCAGAACGCGGCGTGACTGCGGTCGCGTTCCGGGAGCCGGTCGGTGAGCTGCCAGCGCCACGCGTCCTGGGGCAGGAAGATCGCCGCCTTGCCTCGGCCGTAGCGCTGCACCGTGAGGGCGGGGACGGTGCCCGCGGCGTTGCGCCCCTCGATCAGCACGGTGGCGCCGGGACGCGGTCGACCCGCCGCGTTGACGGTGGTGAGCGTGGGCAGCGAGTCCCATCCCACCGAGGAGTCGGCAGGCAGTGCCAGCGCGGGATGATCGCGGCCAGCCGCGGTCGGCACCAGGGCGATGGCGGTGGCCGGTCCGTCGTTGCGACCGCTCACGGCGGCATCGAGCTGCAGCGGCAGCGCCTCGTCGAGCGGCGTGCCGGCGTAGCCGCCCTCGCCCAGGGCGCGGCGACCGCCGAGCGCCAGCAGCCCGCCACCACGGATGGCCACGAAGTCCTGCAGCATCCGCAACTGTTCGCCGCTGAAGTACCCGGCCTCCACGCTGCCGAGCACGATGCCGCGGTAACGGAACAGCTCCTCGCGCCGCGTCGGGAAGCCGTTCACCAGTTCGGTGGAGTCGTCCACGCCGAGGCGGAGGTGCTTGTCGCGTGCGGTGCGGATCAGCGCCACCACCTGGAGGGCCGAGTCGGCGGTGACGGCGCGGCGGAGGAACGGCAGCTCGGGGCGCGGCTCGCCCTCCACGTAGAGGATCTTCTGCGCACCGCCGGCCACGGTCAGCACGCTGGTGGCGCGGTTGTTGAGCAGGGTGGCCTCGCCGTCGAGCGCCGACACCTCGACCTCCACCGGCAGCACACCCACATCCACCGCCGGGACCCGGATCGGCACCGGCAGGAGTTCGCGATCGGCGGGGAGCGCGATGGTGTCCACCGCCACGAGCCGCCCGCCCGCGATGGTGGTCAGGGTGACCCGTTGCCCGCCCACGCCGCGCAGCCGCAGCAGTGCCTCGCCGGGGGCGTCGCCGCCGGCCAGCACCTGGCCGGGGAGGCGGAGTGCATCAATACCGATGTCGCGCTCGAAGCGGGTGCTGCCCACGCCCACCGTGTGCACCGGCACTTCGCGCGCGGTGAGGCGCAGCAGCTCGGCATCGAGGTCGCCGGGACCGTTCTGGGCGCCATCGCTCACCACCACGATGCCGGCCAGCGGCAGGTCGGCCAGCGCCTCGCGGGTGCTGCCAAGCGAGGTGGCCAGGTCGGTGCGGGCACCGGAGGCATCCAGGGTGCCGGCGCCGCCCCAGGGGGTGGCATCGGCGGTGGCGCGGAAGACCCGCACCGCGAACTTGTCGCCGAGGCGGCGCATCAGGTCGGAGGAGTCGGCAAAGACCCGCTGCAACGCCGCGAGCCGGCTCTCATCGCCCACGTCGGTCACCGACATCGAGCGGGAGTCGTCGAGCACCACCGCCAGCACGTTGCGCTGGGCGATGGCCCGCGACAGCACCAGGGTGGGGCGCAGCAGGCAGAACCCCACCAGCAGAAAGACGGCCGTGCGGATCACGCCGAGGACCATCCGGTCAGCCGCGCCGATGCGGCGGAGGCGGCTCACGGCGAACCAGGCCACCGCCACCGCGAGGGCGATCGCGACGATCAGGGGGAGCAGGGCCACGGCCGGCGCGAAGGTGAGCTCTCCCCGCGCGAAGTCCCCCGGAGGGTGCTTCAGCAGGAAGGCGCTGATGGCGCCGGGGGAGAAGTCCACGCGTGCTCCGGAGACAGTGCGGCGGGCGCCGGCACCAGGGGGATGCCGGTCACCCACATGAGACGTGCGAGGCGCCGCGAAGGTTACGCGGCAGGCTGTGCAGGAATGATACGCGGGACGGGGGGCGGGGGTTCGGACCCCTCCCGCCCTCTCGCGAAGCGAGAGCGGCAGGGGTGACGGGTGACGGGGGACTGGGGACCGGGAACGAGGCTTCGCACGGGCTTACCCCCTGCACTGCCGCGCTCCTCAGCGCCTGAGCCGGTACCGCACCACCCGCTGGGCCCCATCGTCGAGCGACACCTCGATGCCGAGCACCCAGTCCGGCCCGATGTCGAACACCTCGAGCGTGCCGGGCAGGTCCACCGAGCCCACCTCGCGGCCCTCGGGATCGAAGGCCACCCAGCGCACCAGGTTCACCGTGCTCCGCGGGAAGGTGCGCACCCAGAGGTGCTCGGCGCGATCCACCACCATCGCGGTGTAGGCCGGCACGGTGGGTGGGTATTCCACGTGCCCCCAGTTGCGGATTTCCCAGGCCTTGTCGTCTGGCTCCTTCCCCAGGGTGTCCATCAGCCGATCGCGGGCAATATCCTCCGGCGTGGTGGCCAGCTCCACGCGCTGCTTGACGATCGGCGCAAGCGGGTCGCCGCTGGCGGAAAACACCGTGATCGCGAAGGAGTCGGCAGTGCCCAGGTAGAAGCGGTCGCGGCCGGCGGCAAGCACCGGCTCCTTGCCGAGCGGGTGGGGCCCGGAACCGTTGGGGCCGGCCAGGCGCTCCGAGCCGGGGAACGACCCGAGCACCGTCTCGACCTGACCGTCGGCCGACGCGAGCCAGTAGGGCACCGTGCCGCGCACCCTGCGGTACTCGCGCACCATGATGGTGTCCCAGCCGTTGGCGATGATCCGGCCGGACGGCGCGCACGCGTGCTTGTAGGGGAGGTTGAACCGGGCATCGGGGCCGCCGAGCGGATAGGAGCGGGCGAATCCGCCGTCCATCCCGAAGATCATCATCCGGCGCTGCAGCAGCTCCTGCACGTGCAGGGAATCGCCGCAGCGCGCCATCCGGCCCAGGTAGCGGAATTCGCCGGGCCCATCGCCCTCGCGTCCCACCTGGCGGAGGTAGTTCCCCTCAGGATCGAAGTACCTCAACCCGTGGTAGCCGCGATCTGCCACCACGATGCCGCCGTCGGCGAGCACGAAGGCCGCCACCGCGTTGCCCAGCGGGGCGAGGGTGTCGGTGGCGTCGCCGCCGATGATCAGGTCGGGCTCGGCGTCGGCCTGCCAAGTGGCGGGGGCATCGAGCGGGCGGTCGGCGGGAGCGCCGCACGCGGCCAGCAGGATGGCGGTGGTCAGGATGCGGTGCGACAGGGAATGCTCCCGTGCGGGTGGCGGAGGGGAAGATGCCGTGGGACGGCTCAGCGACGCAGCCGGAATCCCCGGACTCGTCGGACCCCGGACGCGGGATCACCCACCAGGCCCAGCACATAGTGGGGCCCGATCTCTGTGACCTCCAGCGCGGCGGGCAGGTCCACCGAGCCCTGGAACCTGCCGGCGGCATCGACCGCAACCCATCGCACCACCGAGCTCGAGTCTCTCGGGAAGGACCGCACCCAGAGGCGATCCTCGGCGTCCACCAGCAGCGCGGTGTAGGCGGGAAGTCGCTCGGGGAACCGGGCCTCGCTCCAGAGCCGTGCTTCCATGCGCTTCCAGGTCTGTTCGCGCCCGAGGGTGTCGAGATACTTGAACCATTCGCGGTCGGCGTCGGTGGCAGCCCGCGCCTCGAAGGGCGCCGTGATCGTGGAGAGGAGCGTGCCATCGAGGCGGTAGGTGTGGATCGTGGAGGAATCGGCGGTGCCCACGTAGGCGCGGTCGGATCCGATGGCCACCAGGGTCACGCGCCCCATCGGCAGGAGCCCCGTGTTTCCGTAACCGGGGAGCACGTGCAGGTCCGGGCCGGGAAAGTCGCCGAGGTCGACCACACCCGTCCCGTCGGCGGCGGAGAGCCAGAGCACCACGCTTGGGCGGACGGTGGAGGGCCCTTCAGGCTGGAGGCGCCAGTAAGAGTGCTTGATGAACTGCCCGGATCGGTTGCACGCTGCCGCGAAGGGAGTCTGCATGGGGAAGCGATCCGGCCCGGTGGCGCGGTACTGCCGGACGTAGCCGCCATCGCTGTCGAAGACGAGGTACAGGCTCACACGAGTGTCATACACGTGCAGCGAGTCGCCGCATCGGTGCACCCCGGAGACGGTGCGAAACTCGCCGGGTCCCTCCCCCGAGCGCCCGATGGTGCGCACGACCTTGCCGGCGAGGTCGAACACGCGGAGTTCACGGAGCTGATAGTCGCCCACCACCACCAGCGAGTCGGGGAGGAGCGTGGCGGAGTGGGGCCGTCCGAGGATGGCGAGGGTGTCGTCGTCGCGCGCGCCGATGTCCACGAAGGGGACGGAGTCGAGCTGCCAGGTGGCCGCGTCCGGTGATCGGCCGGCCGGTGCGGCGCACGCAGTGGCGCACGCCAGGGCCGCGGCGGCGAGCGAGACACGAGGATGGGGCACGGTCCATTCAAGATAGGCCCGGACGCGACGTGGTCCCACCGCGGCCCTCGGCTGGCATCGCCGAAGCGACGCGGCGCCGCGCAGCCCCCTTCCCCCCACCCCCGGTGAGCGCCCATTCTGTAGCAGCCCCCCTGCTCAGGACCGCCCCGCGTGAGCGTCTGCCCATGACCCTTCCCACGACCGCGGCCCTGCGCTGCGCCGCGCTCCTCCTCCTCCTCCCCCTCGGCACCGGGGTCGCCCAGGCACCCGAGGGCCCGACCGGCTTGCTGCCGTGGTCCGAACAGATCCGGGTCCGCGAGTCGTGGCTCGACACCCGGCACGCGCTGCTGCTGCCGATGATGCGGCGCCACGGGATCGCGATGTGGATCGTGGTGAACGAGGAGTTCCACGACAATCCGGTGGTCCACGCGATCGCCCCGCCGCGGCCCTACACCGGCAATCGCGACGTCTTCGTGTTCGTGGATGCCGGCGAACGCGGCCTCCGGCGGGTCGCCCTGACCGGGTACGCCGAGGACAACCTCACCCGCTGGTTCGAGAGCACCGCCGAACCGCGGCCCGCGCCGGTGGTGCTCCGGGAACTCGTCCAGGAACACGCCCCCGCCACGATCGGCCTGCAGATCGGCGGGGGACGGGGGCAGACCCGCGCCCTGACCCACGATGCCTACACGTGGCTGGTGGACGTGCTCGGCGAGGAAGCGGTGCCGCGCTTCGTCAGTGCGGCGCCGCTCATCGAGGAACTGCTCGACACGCGGCTGGAGGACGAGAAGCCGCACTTCAACGCGGCGGTGGCGGTGACGGCGCGGATGGTGGAGCGGGCGCTGTCCAGCGAGGTGATCACGCCCGGGGTCACCACCGTCGGTGACGTGCGCAACTGGCTCTACGACGCCCTCTGGGCCCACGGCGTGCGCACCTGGTTCCAGCCCGACCTGCGCATCCAGCGGCAGGGCGGCGGGCTGCCGCTCTCGCGCGGCTTCCTGGCCGTCGCCCCCGAACGGACGGTGATCCTGCCCGGCGACGTGGTGCACATCGACTTCGGGATCACGTACATGGGCTTCGACACCGATTGGCAGAAGATGGCCTACGTGCTCAGGCCCGGCGAGACCGACGCGCCGGAGGGACTCAAGGCCGCGATGCGCAACACCAACACGCTGCAGGACGCCCTGATGCGGCGACACTCGAGGCCCGGCGTGACCGCGGGCGAGGCCTACCGCGCCACGATGCAGGAGATGCGGGAGCGCGGCATCGAGGCGATGATCTATTCCCACCCGATCGGGCTGCAGGGGCACGGACTCGGCGCCAGCATCGACTTCCGCTCCGCCGCCCGTCCCGCGGCCGAGGGGAAGACGCTCCGCAGGGGATCGTACATCTCGATCGAGCTCAACACCAAGACCGCCATCCCCGAGTGGGGTGGCGAGCCGGTCTATGTGATGATGGAGGATGACGCCTGGCTCGCCGACGACGGCTGGCACTTCTTCCAGCCGCGGCAGGAGCGGTGGTTCCTGATCGGGCCGAGGTAGGGCAACCACCGCCGGGGATCCCTCGCCCGCCGGCGCGGGCTGATGGGATGGGACGCGGAGCCGAGGGGGTCCTTCGGTCGGTCGGGAGATCCCTCGCCCCTCTCGGGGCTCGGGACAAGTAGCAGGGGCGGGACTCGAACCCGCGACCCCGGCATTATGAGTGCCGTGCTCTAACCACCTGAGCTACCCTGCCGCGACGGCCGAAGCTAGCGGATCTCGCCCCTAAAGGGTATCCGACGGGCGCTTCCTACGACCGGCCCCCCTCTCGTGACCCGCGACTCGCGCCGCCTACGGGCTCTGCCGGGCCTTCGGTAGGCGGGCGTTCACGCCCGCCTATCTATCCCGCGGGGCGGGGCCCGCCGCCGAGTCCGGCACCAGCAGGATCAGGATCTCGCCCGGCCGGATCATCCCCAGCCGCTCCCGCGCCATCCGCTCCTGCACCTGGGTCGAGCTCCCCAGCGAGTCGTTGAACGCCCGGATCGAATCCACCTCGCGGCGCAGCGAGTCGATCCGTCCGCGCAGCGCCTGCTCCTCCGCCACCAGCCGGCGATACTCCGGCTCGGAATACACCGCCCCGCGCCAGGCCCACACCACCGCCAGCAGCAGCACCACCAGGGCGGCCCAGCGCCATCGGGTCACAGCGGGTAGAGTTCCGCGCCCGGGTAGTGTCCCAGCGGGCCAAGCTCCTCGGCGATCCGCAGCAACTGGTTGTACTTGGCCAGCCGGTCGGACCGGCTCGCCGAACCGGTCTTGATCTGCCCCGCCCCGGTGGCCACCGCCAGGTCGGCGATGAAGGTGTCCTCGGTCTCGCCCGAGCGGTGCGAGATGATCACCCCGAACGCGGCGCCCTTGGCCAGCTCGATCGCCTGCAGCGTCTCGGTCAGCGTGCCGATCTGGTTCACCTTGACCAGGATCGCGTTGCCGCATCCCTTGTCGATGCCGTCGCCCAGCCGCGCCACGTTGGTGACGAACAGGTCGTCGCCCACCAGCTGGCAGCGGTCGCCGATCGCGTCGGTGAGCAGCTTCCAGCCGTCCCAGTCATCCTCCGCCAGCCCGTCCTCGATCGAGACGATGGGATACCTGTCGCACCAGCCGCGGTACAGTTCCACCATCTCGGCACTGCTTCGCCGCGAGCCGTCGCCCTTCTTGAACACGTAGTGGCCATCCTCGTACAGCTCGGTGGCCGCCACGTCGAGCGCGATCGCCACCTGCTCCCCCGGCCGGTACCCCGCCTGCTCGATCGCCTCCATCAACATGTCGAGCGCCGCCTCGTTGCTCGGCAGCATCGGCGCGAAGCCGCCCTCGTCGCCCACCGACGTGGAGAGCTCGCGCGCATGGAGCACCTTCTTGAGGGCGTGGAACACCTCCACCCCCATCCGGAACCCCTCGCCGAACTCCTCGGCACCCACCGGCACGATCATGAACTCCTGGGCATCCACGTTGTTGTCGGCGTGCGCCCCGCCGTTGAGGATGTTCATCAGCGGCACCGGCAGGGTGCGCGCCAGCGGTCCGCCCAGGTAGCGATACAGCGGGAGGCCGGTCTCCATCGCCGCGGCGCGCGCCGCGGCCATGGACACCGCGAGGATGGCGTTGGCGCCGAGGCGCGACTTGTTGGGCGTGCCGTCGGCGTCGGTCATCTCGGCGTCAATGGCGATCTGGTCGAGGACGCTCATCCCCTCGAGCAGCGGCGCGATCACCTCGTTGACGTTGTGCACCGCCTGCTGCACCCCCTTGCCGCCATACCGCTTGGCGTCGCCGTCGCGCAGCTCGGCCGCCTCGTGCGCGCCGGTGGAGGCACCGCTCGGCACCGCGGCGCGGCCGGTCGCCCCGCCGGCGGTGGTGACCTCGGCCTCCACCGTGGGATTGCCGCGGGAATCGAGGATCTCTCGGGCCGTCACGTCAACGATGGTCGTCATCCGGTCTCGTTCCCAGGTTGGAGGGTGGCCGAAAACTTCCCCGGGCGTCGCACCCGGTCAACCATGCTGGTGCCCCGCCAGCGGCACCTCGCGCCCATGGAGGAGGAACCGGGCACCCCCGCCGGCCACCACCGTCCCGATCCGGGTGAGCGACACCCCCGCCGCCGGCTCGGCGTGGGCCGGATCCACCCGGCCGTCGGGGATGGTGGCCAGCAGTTCGTAGTCCTCGCCGCCCTGGGCCGCGAACACCGCTGCCGGCACGTCGCCCCGCACCACAGCCGCGAGCACCGCGGGATGCACCGGCAGGCGCGCCAGGTCCACCTCGATGCCGACTCCCGATGCCGCGGCGAGATGCCCCGCGTCACCGGCCAGGCCATCGCTGAGGTCCATCAGCGCGGTGGCCCCCTGCTCCGCCAGCCAGCGACCGGCCAGCAACCGGGGCTGCGGCCGCGCGAACGCCGAGCGGGCCGCCGGGGACGGCAACCCACCCCCCTGCCACGCGACCAGCGCCGCGTGCGCACCGCCCAGCACCCCGGTCACGTACAGCCCGTCGCCCGGCCGCGCCCCGCGGCGCGACATCGGCCGCATCGCGTGTCCGAACACCGTGATCGTGAGCGAGAGCACCGGGCCCGCGGTGAGGTTGCCACCGCTCACGCGCGCCCGCGCGCTCCGTGCCATGGCGGCCACGCCGCGCGCCACCCCAGTGAGTGCGTCGTCACCGAATCCGGCAGGCAGCGACATGGCCAGCAGCACGCCGACCGGCGTGGCCCCGGCCGCCGCGAGGTCGGAGAGTGCCGCTGCGGTGGCACGCCAGCCCACCTCCTCGGCCGACAACCAGCCGGCCTGGAAATGCACCCCTTCCACCGTGGCGTCCACCGAGGTGACCAGCGTCCCCGAGCCCGCAGGGATCGTGGCAGTGTCGTCACCGATCTCGCTGGCCACGTCGCCGAGTGCCGCGGTGATGGTGCGGATCCGGTCGAACTCCGGGCCCACGCCCATCGCGAGGTGCATCAGCGCGTCCTGAGGGTGAGCCGCACCACACCCTGCAGGGTGCCGATCCAGAGATGCTGCGGCGTGGTGGTGATGGCGGTCACCGCATCGGGGAGGTCGAGCCCCACCCGCAGCACGTGCAGCACCGCGCCACCAGCAGAGGTCAGCACCGCCGCGCGATCGCCACCCACCCAGATCCCATCGGGGGTGGCGTGAAAGGCGCGCAGGGCACCGGTCGTGGCGCCGATCGGGGCGCCCGGCACCCACTCGCCCGACACCGGATCGCGCCACGTCACCTCGTCGCGCGTCATCGCCACCAGCGTGTCGGCCACGTACCCCACGCCCAGCACCTCACGGCGCGCAGCGAGCTGCTCCGGCCATCGCGGCGGGACGCGGGCCACGCTGTCGCCGGCCACCAGCATCGCGAGTCCGCGCGCCGCGCCGATCCAGAGGGTGTCGCCTCGCTGCCGAAGTGCATACACCGGGTCGATCAGCGCCGGCGCGAGGAGGGTCACGGTATTGAGGCCGTCGATGCGTGCGATTCCGCGAGCGGTTCCCACGACCCTGGCGTCACGCCACCACGTGGTCGCCAAGATCCGTTGATCCTGCAATCCGCTGCTCTCATCCCATCGCAGGATCGTGCCATCCGGCAAGGAGATCGCTACGAATCCTCGATCGGTTCCGAGGTACACATATCCATCTCCCGCGGCAATACTCCGCACCGCCTCTGCACCGAGCCCGAAGACGCGGTCACCCTCAATCCAGCTGGTACGCGCCAGCGAGCCCTCGATCCGCGCAAGGGCCGCTGGCCCACCTCGAAGGTCGGCGTCCGTCGCGACCCAGACATCATCCCCCACCGGGGCGAGTGCCCCCACGACGCTTCCCTGCAACCCGAACGGCATCGGCTCGGCGCGCGCCCCCACGCGATCCACCAGCAGCAGGCCTCGCGTGTCGGTGCCGACGAACCATCCGCTCCCGTCGGGCGCGGGCGCGGCCGCGGTGAGGCGGCCGGGGGTGACGCCGGCGCCGATCGCGAGCGTGGCGCCGAGCGATCGCAACGCGGGGAGGTCGCGGTAGGCGTCCTCGAGTGTCGGTGCAGGGCGCAGGGAGGCCGGTGGTGCGCTCGCGGTCGGCGGGCCGATGCGCGGCACGCGCAGCCAGCCGGCACTGGTGCGCGCCCAGATGGCGGTGGGATCGGCGGGATCGGTGGCCAGCTGCACGACCGTGCCCGGCACCGGTTGGCGGTCCCAGCGATCAAGCAGCGGGTCGAAGTGCAGCAGGCCGTCGTCACCGCCCAGCCACAGGGCATGGTCGAGCGGATCCACCACGGCGGTGCGCACCCGCTGCAGCGCGAAGCGGTCGGGTGCGGCGCGCGGCAGCTCCCAGGCATCACGCAGCGGCGACCAGATCCCGATCCCGGTGGTGTACGCCACGTACACGCGATCGAACGACGACGCGATCGCGCGCACCGTGCGGAAGTCGCCCACGATGACGCGATCCTCGGGACGGCTGGTGCCGATCGGCACCGGGGCGCCGGGGGGAGCCGGGAGCGACTGGGCACAGGCGACGAGCAACACGGCGACGAGTGACAGGCCTGCCCTGCCCCGCGCAGTGGCGGCGGGGGCGACGAGCGACCAGGCGACGAGCGACCGGGCGACGGGCACCACGTAACTACCCCAGCTCCGGCGGCAGCAGTTCCACGAGGTACGGCGACACCGCCGATGGTTCCTCCGCCCAGGTGCGCCACACCGCCTCGAGCGCCGCCACCACGTGCATGGGGCGCACGCTGCGCACGCCGTGTTCGGTGGCGGCCTGGTCGGCCGCCTCGCCCAGCGCGAGCGAGGCCACCGCCGCGGCCTCGTCGCCCGGCATCCCGCGCGCCAGCAGGGCGGCGATCACGCCGGCCAGGGTGTCGCCGCTGCCGCCGGTGGCGAGCCCCGGGTTGCCGGCCGCCACGGTCAGCGTGGTGCGGGCCGTCGTGGCGATCACCGTGGGCACGCCCTTGAGCAGCACGGTGGCTCCGGTGTCGCCGGCCGCGCGGCCTGCCGCGCTCCATGGATCGCCGGTCGCGGTGTCGGCGAGGTCGGGAAAGAGGGTGCGGAACTCGCCGCGGTGCGGGGTGAGCACCAGCGTGCGGCCCATGGCGAGGGTGGCGATGGCGTCGGGCTGGTCGGCGAGCACCGTGAGCGCGTCGGCATCGAGCACCGCGGTGCGCGCGGCCGCCAGCGACTCGCGCACCATGCGGGCGCGATCGCGGTCGCGGCCCAGCCCGGGACCGATGACCACCGCGTCGGCGCGCGACAGCAGGTCCAGCCACGCCGGCGTGATCGCGTCGTCAAATGCTGCGCCGAGCACCTGCACGTCGGGCTCGGCGAGGGCGATGTCGCTGGCACTCGCCTCGGGGACGATGGCGTGGACCAGGCCCGCGCCGGCGGCGAACGCACCGCGCGCCGCGAGGCGGACCGCGCCGGTCATGCCGGGGGCGCCGCCCACGATCACCACCCGACCGCGATCGCCCTTGTGGAAGTCGGCGTCGAACGGCTGGCGGCGCGGCACGGCCCAGGCGCGGTCGACCAGGCGGGGCCATGCCGGGTCGGCGGGTGGGTGTCCCACGTCGGCCACCTTGATGATGCCCGCCATGCTGCGGGCGCGGAGTGCGCCACGCGACACGCCGCCGAAGGAGACGGTGACCTGCGCCGGCAGGGCGCCATGATCCTCGCCCGTGTCGAGGTCGAGGCCGCTCGGCCCGTCCACCGCGAGCACCGGCACGTCGAGCGCGTTGAGCCGCGTGATCACCGCGGCCACGGCGTCGCGCGGCGCGCCGCGTGCGCCGCTGCCGAGCAGGGCGTCCACCACCAGCGCGGCGGCGGGCCAGGGCCCGTCCGGTGCCAGGGTGCGGACGCCGTCGTGCAACGCCATGGCGCGCGCGTCGCGGGCCGGTCCCGGGTCGGGCTCCCCGCCATCCACCACCCAGACCGGCACCCCGTGCACGTGCAGCACCCGCGCCGCCACCCAGCCGTCGCCGCCGTTGCCGCCGGCCCCGGCGGCCACCAGCACGCCCCGCGCGAGGTGGTCGCCGAACTCGTCGAAGGCCGCGAGCGCGACGGCGCGACCTGCCGCGTCCATCAGCAGGCGGAGCGGTCGTCCTGCCGCGACGGCCGCCGCGTCCCACGCGCGGGCGTCGGCGGGGGTG
Organism: uncultured Gemmatimonadaceae bacterium; assembly: GCA_964574665.1. Lineage (GTDB taxonomy): Bacteria > Gemmatimonadota > Gemmatimonadetes > Gemmatimonadales > GWC2-71-9 > Palsa-1233. The sequence goes on along the minus strand of CAZNOJ010000052.1, from coordinate 1,233 downwards.
AGGACGGGGATCATTGGGAAAAGCTAGTCGTGCGTGGTGGGTCGCGGGTCGCGGGAGGGCTAGTCGCCTTTCCAGCTCACCGCATACGCCTCATCGAAGGCGCGGGCGAAGTGGTAGACCTCCTCGAAGTCGGACTCGCTGTCGCCGGGCTGGGTGGAGAGCAGCCCCACCGCCACGAGGGTGTAGACGATGCGGCCCCAGTCGGCGGTCTCGCGCACCTGCCAGCAGTCGAGCACCGTGCGCGCCAGCAGCCCGTAGCGCTCGAGCGCCAGGTCGCGGCAGGCCCACGACAGCTCCTGGCCCGTCACGTGGCGGCGGGCGTCGAGCCGGCCCTGCAGGTACTCGATCGCCGACAGCACGAAGAGGTAGGCGCGCTCGTCGTACTGCACGCCGCCCTGGGCCCGGAGCCGGGCCAGCACCCCGTCGGCAAACTGGAGCTCAGGCACCGGCGCTCCGGTGCACGCCGAACTCCTCGGGGTAGAGCGGGAAGTGCCCGGCCAGTTCCTCCACCTCGGCGCGGATGCGGCCCAGCACCGCGTCGTCGGCGGTGCGGAGCGCCTCGTCGATCAGCGCGGCCACCCGCACCATCTCGGCGCGCCCCATGCCGCGGGTGGTGAGCGCCGGCGTGCCGATGCGGATGCCGCTGGTCACGAACGGCGACTGCGGGTCGTCGGGGATGGTGTTCTTGTTGACCGTGATGCCCGCCAGGCCAAGCAGCCGCTCCGCCTCCTTGCCGGTGAGGCCGCGCGGACGCAGGTCCACCAGCATGAGGTGGGTGTCGGTGCCGCCGGAGACGATGGCGTGGCCGCGGTCGATCAGCGCCTCGGCGAGCACGGCGGCGTTCTCCACCACCTGTGCGGCGTAGCGCCGGAAGTCGTCGCTGAGCGCCTCGCCGAACGCGACGGCCTTGGCGGCGATCACGTGCTCCAGCGGACCGCCCTGGCCGCCGGGGAACACGGACTTGTCGATCGCCTTGGCGAGGTCGGCCCCGCACAGGATGATGCCGCCCCGCGGGCCGCGCAGCGTCTTGTGGGTGGTGCTGGTCACCACGTGCGCGTGCGGCACCGGCGACGGATGCACCCCGCCAGCCACCAGGCCGGCAAAGTGGGCCATGTCCACCAGGAAGCGCGCCCCGATCTCGTCGGCGATCTCGCGGAAGGCGGCGAAGTCGATGATCCGGGCAGAGGCCGAGCCGCCGGCGATGATCAGCTGCGGACGCTCGCGGCGGGCCAC
>CAZNOJ010000051.1:0-18310 GCA_964574665.1 uncultured Gemmatimonadaceae bacterium | reverse complement strand
GCAGGTGCAGGTGTACGACCTGGCGGCCAACCGGCATCCGCGGGCCTCGGCCGGGATGCACGACGTGGGGATCACCCGCGAGGGGAACACGGTGCGGGTCAAGATGGTGGCGTTCCGCACCCGGTTCATGCCCGACGTGCTGGAGGGGGTCCAGGTCGGTGACACGGTCAAGTTCCACGTCACCAACATCGAGCAGGACTGGGACGTGCTGCACGGCTTCGCGATCCTGGGCATGAACACCAGCGAGCTGATCCTGGCGCCCGGCGAGACCCGGACGCTGACGTGGGTGCCGCAGCGCCCCGGGGTGTACCCGTTCTACTGCACCGACTTCTGCAGCGCGCTGCACCAGGAGATGCAGGGCTACGTGCGGGTGAGCCCGCGCGGCAGCAGCGTGCCGCTCACGGCCACCTCCGGCGTGCAGGCCAGGGCCGACGGCGGCGACGACGACGACCACGACGGAGGACACTGAGATGACCCGCGGAACGCGCCTCCTGCTCGGTGCCGCCTCGGTCGCGGTGCTGCTGGCGATCGTGTTGCCCCTGTGGGAGGTGCGTCTCGTGGCCCCGCAGTACCCCGAGGGGCTGGGCCTGCGGATCATGAGCCACACGGTGGAGGGGCTCAAGCCCAACGACGTGAACTCCATCAACGTGCTCAACCACTACATCGGCATGCGCCCGATCGAGCCCGATGCGATCCCCGAGCTGCGCTTCATGCCGTGGATCCTGGCGGCGCTGGCGGCCTCCCTCGCGGCCATCGCGCTGCGGGGTGGCCGGCGGCTGCTGCTGGCCTGGCTGGTGGTGACGCTGGTGATCGGGGCGGTGGGCATCTGGGACTTCTGGCGGTGGGAGTATGCCTACGGCCACGAACTCGACATCGAGAACGCCGCCATCGTGGTGCCGGGGATGAGCTACCAGCCTCCCCTGATCGGGCGGAAGCAGTTGCTCAACTTCGTGGCGGCGGCGTGGCCCGGCACCGGCGCCCTGGCCCTCGGCCTGGCCTGGCTGGCCGCGGCGGTGGCGTGGTGGCGGAGCCGGGCGCGCGGGGTGGCGTCATGAGCCGCCTCCTCGTGGCGGCCCTGCTGGTGCTGGGCTGCACCAGTGCCCCGCCGCAGATCGCCCTCGACCTCGACGAGTGCCGCTTCTGCCGGATGATCATCAGCGACGAGCGCTTCGCGTCGGCGGCGATCACCAGCGGCGGCCGCACCGTGCGCTTCGACTCGATCGAGTGCCTCGCCGGCTGGGTGGCCGCCGAGGACGAACCCCCGCGCGCGCTGTGGGTGACCGATCGCGAACGACCCGGCACGCTGATCCCCGCGGACGAGGCACGCTTCGCGAAGGTGGCCGGCGAGCATACCCCGATGGGTGGCGGCTGGCAGGGATTCCGCGCCGCCGAGGCGCCCCCGGGCGCCATTGCCTGGGATTCGCTCGCGACCCTGGTGCGGCTGGAGCAGGCACCGTGAGCATGCTGTTCGGGGTCGCGGCGCTGGCGGCGGTGCAGCTGGTGGTGGGGCCGGACGGTCCGCACCGCCGGATCGCCGACGCCGTGCGCGCCGCTCCGTCCGGTGCCACGGTGACCATCCGCGCCGGCCAGTACCGCGAACCGACCATCCGGATTGACCGGCCGCTCACCCTGGTGGGCGAGCCCGGTGCGGTGCTGGACGGCGAGGGGGTGCGTGAGCTGCTGGTGGTCGCCTCGGACGGGGTCACGATCCGGGGGCTCACCTTCCGGCACACTGGCGCGTCCGACCGCGAGGACCGCGCGGCGCTCCGCGTGATCGAGGTGGCCGGCTGCCTGCTCGACGGCAACCGGTTCGAGGAGACCTACTTCGGCATCTACCTGCAGGGCGCCCGGGGCTGCGTGGTGCGCGGCAACGCGATCCGCGGCACCATCGGCGGCGAGGGGCGCACCGGCAACGGGATCCACGCGTGGGGCTCCACCGGCAGCGTGCTGCGCGACAACACGATCACCGGCCACCGTGACGGGATCTACCTGGAGTTCTCGCGCCACGCCACGGTGGAGCGCAACACCAGCACCGGCAACCGGCGCTACGGGCTGCACTTCATGTACTCGGATTCGTCTCGCTACGCGGAGAACACCTTCCGAGGCAACGGCACCGGCGTGGCGGTGATGTACTCGCGCCAGGTGCTGATGCTGGGCAACCGGTTCGCCGACAACCGCGGTCCGTCCGCCTACGGGTTGCTCCTCAAGGAGATCGCCGACTCGCGCCTGGAGGGCAACCGCTTCGAGGGGAACACCACCGCCCTGGTGGCCGATGGGGCGGATCGCCTGGCCGCCGTGGGGAACCTGTTCCGCGGCAACGGCCGCGCGGTGCGGCTGCTGGCGAGCAGTGCCAGCGCCCGCTTCGGCGACAACCGCTTCGAGGGGAACACCCTCGACGTGGTGGCCAATTCCCGCCGCACGCGGGCCGACTTCCACGGCAACTGGTGGGACGCCTATCGCGGCTGGGACCTCGATCGCGACGGCATCGGCGACGTGGCCCACCGCCCGGTGCAGCTGCTCTCGCTGCTGGTGGAGCGGTCGGAGCCCGCGTTGCTGCTGCAGCGCTCGCTGCTGGTCCGGCTGCTCGACGCCGCGGAACGCGCCGTGCCCACCCTCACGCCCACCGAGGTGGTAGATCCCGCGCCGCGGATGCGGCCACCGCCAGGAGCACCGCGATGATCACCTTCGAGCGCGTCGAGAAGCGCTTCCGGAAGCGGACCGTGCTGGCCGAGCTCACGGCCACCATCCCTGGCGGCATGGTGACCGCGTTGGTGGGCCCCAATGGCTCGGGAAAGACCACCCTGCTCAAGCTGCTGCTGGGGCTGGCCCGTGCCGACGGCGGCCGGATCACCTGCGGTGGCGTGCCGCTCGACGGCTCGCCCGAGTACCGCCGCCAGATCGGCTACATGCCGCAGCTGGCCTGGTTTCCCGCGCGGCAGAGCGGGCGCGAGCTGCTGCAGATGCTGGTGGAGCTCCGCGAGGACGGGGTGACCCCCGACCTCACGATGGCGGAGGTCTTCGGGCTCGGCGACCAGTTCGACCGCCCGCTGGGCCAGCTCTCGGGGGGCACGCGGCAGAAGGTCAACGCGGTGCTGGCGCTGGCCTTCCGTCCCGCCCTGCTGGTGCTCGACGAACCCACGGCGGGACTCGATCCGCTCGCGGCGCGCCTCTTCAAGGACCGGCTCGCCGAGGAGCGTCGCGCCGGCACCACCGTGCTGGTCACCTCGCACGTGCTCCCGGAGCTGGAGGAACTGGCCGACCACATCCTCTTCCTCTCCGACGGCCGTGCGGCGTGGCAGGGCGACGCCGTCGCACTCAAGCGCCACACCGGCGCGGCCTCGCTCGAGCGGGCGGTGGCCTCGCTGCTGCAGGCGCCGCGCGCGCTGGCGGCGGCATGACGGCGGTCCCGGTGGTGCGCACGCTGCGCCGGATGCGCGGCCTCCCCGGCGAGCTCTGGCTCGGCGTGGCCGTCGCGATCGGCAGCGACCTGCTGGTGCGCCTGAGCGGCGATCCCGCGAGCGGCATGCTGGCGTTGCTCGAGCTGCTGGTGATCGTGACTCCGCTGCTGGGGCTGGTGGTGGGCACCACGCGGGTCCATCACGCCCGCGAGGTGACCACCCTCCTGCTGGCGCAACCGGTGTCGCGGAGCCGCCTCTTCGCGGCGCTCTGGCGGCAGATGACCCTGCCGCTCGCGACGGCGGTCGGAGTGGGCGTGCTCGCACCGCTGGCCTGGCACGGGTTGCTCTCGGGCGCCACGCTGGGACTCTCCCTGATGCTCGCGGCCGGGGTGGCAGTGCTGGCCGTGGTGAGCCAGGGGATCGCGCTGGTCATTGCGCTGGCGATTGACGACCGGGTGCGCGCCCTGTTGGTGGCGCTGGTGACCTGGCTGGTGGCCGCGGTGCTCTGGGACGGCGTGGTCCTGGTGCTCGCGCTGCTGCTGGCCGATCGTCCGGTGGAACTGCCGCTGCTCGCCGTGCTCTCCCTCAACCCCGTGGACGCGGTGCGGATCCAGTTGCTGCTCGGCTCCGATGCGGCCGCGATGCTGGGCTACACCGGGGCGGTGGTGCAGCGGATCCTCGGCACGGCCGGCGGCCGTGCGGTGCTCGGCCTCCTCCTGGCCGCCTGGCTGGTGCTGCCGGCGTGGTGGGCCGCGCGGCTCTTCCGGCGGAAGGACTTCTAGCCCGCGCTCCCGGGGTATGTTAGGGACATGCGACACGTCATCCCCCTCGCCGCCGCCGCGCTCCTCGCGGCCTGCGGCGAACAGCGGCCGGCCACGGCGCCGGCCTATCCGCTCAGCGCCAGCCCCGACACGCTGGTGGTGCCCGTGGTGCACATCTCCGATGCCGCGCCCCGCGCCGACGGCACCTGGGCGGTGCTCGGCACCGAGGAGATGCAGGTGTACGTGGCCGACTTCGCCGCCGGCACCGTGTCGCCGCATCCCGGCATCACCAAGGAGGAAGTCCCCGGCGCGGTGGTGATGACGGCGATGGGCGACACGATCTTCCTGGGCGACTACGGCCTGCGCCGCGTCACGGCGTGGTTGCCCGACGGGCAGCGTGTCGACGCCGTGCCGATGAGCGCCGCCACCCGCGGCGCGTTCCCGCGCGGGCGCGACGCCGCGGGCCAGTGGTACTTCGAGATGTGGCCGCCCCCGGGCGTGGACGGGCGCGGCGTGCTCGACAGCGGCGCCGTGGTGCGCGGCAACGTGGACCTGACCCGGTTCGACACCGTGGCGCGCCTCACGCCCCCGGCGGTGATGGAGGTGAACGACGACGGGCGCCCGCGCCTGGCGCAACTGGTGCTGGCGGGGCGCGATGGCTGGGGCGTGATGCGCGATGGCACCGTCTGGCTGGGGCGGATCAACCAGAACCAGGTCTTCTGGTATCCGCCCGGTGGCGGTGCCCCGTCGTCCACGCGGCCGCTGCCGGACCCGATCATCCAGGTCACCGAGATGGACCGGCAGATCTACATCCGGCGCTATCCGGAGGAGCAGCGCGCCGCCCTGGCCACGGTGCGGTTCGCCGGCGTCAAGCCGCCGTTCGAGCGCGCCTTTGCCGATGCCCGTGGCCGGGTGTGGCTCTACAAGAGCGTGCCGGCGCTCGACACGCTCCGCTCGTTCCAGGTCGCCGACTCCACGGGCTGGCTCTTCTCGGTGACGGTGCCCACCTACGGAGTCGCCCTGGGGATCTCGGCGAGCCACATCCTGGTGGGCGAGGAGTTCCCGGGGGGAATCCGGCTGCTCCGCTTCCCGATGCCGGCCGAGGCGCGCCCCTAGCCGTCCCGGCTGTGCCGCTCGTACCACCGGCGCACGATCTCGCCGGCGAGCGCGGTGTTGCCGAGCCCGAACGCGAGGCCGAACGCGAGGGCCACGGCGCCCAGGATCAGGGTGAACGCCGCCACGACCAGCTCCTGCGCCACGCCCACCTGGTCGAGCGCCATGAACACGGCGATCAGCACCACCGACCCCTTGGCCACGTTGGCGAGGGTCGGCACGCCTTCCACCGTGCCGGCCGTCGCCAGGATCAGGCCGCGCAGGAACTCGCCGATCACCATGCCGAGCACCACCACCACGATCGCGGCGATGAGCGAGGGGATGAACGAGATCATGATCCCGAACATCTCGTTGATGCTCTCGAGGCCGAGGGCCGCCGACGCGAGCATGATGACAATCAGCATCACCAGCCAGAAGGCCAGCTTGCCCACGGCGTGCACCGGGTCGAGCCGGGCGCCGGTGCGATCCACCGCCTCGCGGAGGCCGCCGGCCTCCGCCATGCGGTTGAAGTCCATCCGCGACAGCCAGCGATCCAGCCACCGCTCGATGGCCCGCGCCACGAAGTAGCCGGCGGTGAAGATCAGCGCGGCGCCGAGCAGTGCGGGCAGGACGGCGAGGAGCTGCTCCCCGCTGTAACGGATCCGGTCGAGAATGTCGTTCACGGAGTGACCTCGAGGACGAGTTTGCCGAACTGGGCGCCGTCGGCAAGGCGGCGATAGGCGCGTCGGGCCTCGGCGAGCGGCATCACCTCGTCGAGCACCGGGCGGAACAGGCCGCGGTCGCCGTGGCTGACCACGTCCGCGAACTCCTCCGAGGTGCCCATGGTGGAGCCGAGGAGCGACCACTGGAACCAGAAGAGGCGGCGCAGGTCCACTTCGACCTGGCGTCCGCCGGTGGCGCCGCAGGTGACCAGGCGCCCGCCGGGGCGCAGCGCCTTGAGTGACGTGGGCCAGGTGGGCAGGCCGATCGAGTCCACGACCACGTCGGCGCCCTGGCCGAAGTGTTCCTTGACGCGCGTGGCGACCTGGCCGACCTCGCCCTGGTGCAGCGCGAGCTCGGCGCCGAGCGACGTGGCGCGTGCCAGCTTGTCCTCGGAGCGCGAGGTGACCGCCACCCGGGCACCCAGGTACCTGGCCACCTGCAGCGCCTGCAGCGCCACGCCCCCGCCGATGCCCCAGATCAGCACCACCTCACCGGGCCGCACGGCGGCGCGCGTCACCAGCATGCGCCACGCGGTGAGGGTGGTGAGGGTGAAGGCCGCGGCCTCGGCCCAGCTCCACGTGCCGGCCAGGCGCCGCACGTTGATGGCCGGCAAGAGCACCTCTTCCGCCGCGATCCCGGGACGATGCTCGCCGAGCAGCGAGAACTGGCGGCAGAACACCTCGCGCCGCTCGCGGCACGCGTCGCAGTGACCGCAGGAGAGGCCGGGGTTGACCACCACCCGGTCGCCCACCGCCACGTGACGCACCTCGTCGCCCACCTCCAGCACTTCGCCGGCGCCGTCGGCCACCACCACGTGGGGAAAGGACTTGATCGGCACTTCGCGGAGCCCGGCCGCCACCCACAGGTCGAGGTGGTTGAGTGCCACGGCACGCATGCGCACGCGCACCTGGCGCGGGGCGGGAGGACCGGGTCGCGGCACCTCGAGCACGGCAAGGTGCTCTGGGCCACCGGTTGCGGTCAGGCAGAGGGCGCGCATCGCTGTCGGGAGACCTTGCTCAATCGGGTTTGGAGCGCGACATATAATAGCGCGTCGCGCCCGCGCGGGCTGGCATCGCCCGCCACGCGGGTCCTGCACACCATCCGCCCTGGCAGGAGTCTCCCGATGTCCGAAGGTTCGCTGCTGGATTTCCGTGGTGCTCTCGCCTCCGCCACGCCGGGCAAGCCGGCGCCCGTGCTCGACCTCGGGATCCCCGAGCCGGCAGCCGGGATGGTGCCCGCGCCCAAGCCGAAGAAGCGGCCGGTGCGCAAGGCCGTCGAGGCGGAGCCCCGCAAGCCGCGACCGGTCCCCCAGCCGGAATCGCGCGAGGCGACGGCCGGTGCGTCCACCAAGGCGGCGAGCGGCAAGTCCACCAAGGCGCCCACGCCGGCCCCCAGGACTTCCGCAACCAAGCCCGACCCGAAGAAGGCCGCCGCCAAGCCGGCAGCGGCCAAGGCGCCCACCGTGAAGCCGGCAGCCAGGAAGGCCGCACCCAAGAAGGCGGCGGCCAAGAAGTCGGCCCCCAAGAAGGCGGCTCCCAAGAAGGCCGCTCCCAAGAAGGCGGCCCCCAAGAAGGCAGCAGCCAAGAAGGCGGCTCCCAAGAAGGCCGCCCCGAAGAAGGCCACGGCCAAGAAGGCCGCCCCGCGGAAGGGGGCCGCCCGACCGTCCGCGAAGAAGGCCTCGCCCAAGCGCCGGTAAGCGATGCGCCGCCGCGGCCCGCTCGCCACCCTGGCGTTGCTGCTGGCGAGCTGCGGCGCTGCGACCGACGAGGGGCCGGTGGTGGCACTCACTGGTGCCACCGTGCTCGATCCCGCGACCTCACGCACGCTCCCCGACGCGGTGATCCTGATCCGTGCGGGGCACATCGTCGCCGTCGGCGACCGCGACCGGGTGCGCATCCCGCGACGCGCCCAGGAAGTCGCCCTGCAGGGGCAATGGATCATCCCCGGCCTGATTGACCTGCACGCCGCCCTCGAACCCTGGGGACGGACCCTCGCCGCGCAGTGGGGTGTCACCGCCACCCGCGACCTGGTCACCCACGCTGGTGCCGCGAGTCCCGAACCGACGGCGACTCGGCAATTCGCGAGCGTGCTGGTGGATGGGACGCCCGCCACCCAGCCGGAGGCCCATCGCCACCTGGATTCCGCCGCCACGGACGCCTACCTCCGGGCCGCGGCCGCGTCGGGTGTGCGGGGCGTCCACCTCACCGCCACGGTCGGCGCGGAGGCCATGGCGCAGGTGGTGCGACTCGCGCGCGCCCACGGGCTGGCGGTGAGCGCCGATCTCGGCGTGACCGATGCCATGACGGCGGCACAACTCGGGGTGGCCGCGCTCAGTCGCCTCGACGGGATTCCTGCCGCGGTGGGGTTGCTCGGAGCGGTTGCGGCTGCGGTGCGCGACGAACCGCACGCCGGCCTGGCCGTGATGGAACGTGCCTGGCTCGATGCCGACCCCGTGGCGCTCGAGCAGCTGGCGGCCGAACTCGCCAGCATCGGTGTCACGCTGGTGCCGACGCTGGCGTGGCACGAGATGCTCTCCCGACTCGACGACTCCACCCTGGCGACGCGACGCGACCTCTCCCTGGTGCCCGCGGCGATCCGCGCCGCGTGGCCGACGGCGTGGCACCGTGCGCTCGGCTGGGACGCCGGCACCATGGCCGACCTCCGTCTCGCGCGGCGGGGCCAGGATCGCTTCCTGATGCACTTCCTCGCCGCCGGCGGGCGAGTGGCCACCGGGAGCGGCGCCGGCCTGCCCTACCTGGTGCCCGGGCCGGGGATCCACGAGGAGCTTGCCTTGCTGGTGCAAGCGGGACTCTCGCCATGGCAGGCGCTGGCCGCCGCCACGGTGCGGGGCGCTGAATTGCTCCGGGCCGATTCGCTGGGCCGGATTCGCGAGGGTGCGGCGGCCGACCTCGTCGTGCTCGATGGCGATCCGCTGCGCGACATCCGCAACACGCGCCGCATCGCGCGGGTGATGCTGGCGGGGGAGTGGGTGCGGCGCTGACCGATCGCTCCCGCGCCGCGGGCCGGGATCCACCGGCGACGGTTAGGTTTCCTCCATGGCCGCCTTTCGCTGGAGCCCCGAGCGCATGGAACAGCTCGAGCACGCCGTGCTGCACCGCAAGCGCGTGGCGCTGCGGCGGCGCGGCAACGAGTACATCGTGGTCGCCTCCGCCCTGACAACCCACCGCGGGCGCGAGGCGCTGGCGGGCTACCTGGCCATGACCGGCGAGGAACTCCTCTTCGTGCTCGGCGACCTGGAGGAGTTCCAGGTGCTGGAATCCTGATGGCCGCGGCGCTCCCGGTGGCGGTGGTCCACCTCGACGAATCGTGTCTCGGCAACGGCAGGCCCGGTGACAATCCTGGTGGGGCCGGTGGCCTGATCGAGCTGCGCACCGCACGGGGGATCGAGCGGCGTGACTTCTTCCTCCACGCCCCCGCGACCACCAACAATCGCATGGCCCTCGCGGGCGCGATCGCCGCACTGCAGCTGCTGGCCCAGAAGGGCAATCGGCTGCGACTCCTGGTCGTGTCCGATTCGGAGTACCTCGTGAAGGGGATCCGGGAGTGGGCGCCCGGCTGGGTGCAGCGCAACTGGACGCGCAAGGGCGGGCCGATCGAGAACCTCGCGCTCTGGCAGGCGCTCTGGCAGTCGCTCGACCGCCACGAGGCGCAGTTCACCTGGGTGCGGGGTCACGCCGGCCATCCCAAGAACGAATACGCCAACGACCTCGCCGTGCGCGCCGCCACCGTGCAGCAGACGTCCAGCGGGGTGGTGCCCTCGGAGTTCCCGGCCTGGCTCGACGGCCAGCGGGCCAAGGGGCGCTACCGGGAGTATGATCCAGACACGGCATTCGATGCGGTGGCCGGCCCGCTGGCGGATGGCCGGCGCTTCCCCGTTGCGGAGGGTGTGTGACCGATCTCGAGCGTTTCGCGGCCGTGCTGCTCGCCGAGTGGCAGGCGGAAGCCGGCCGGGCCGACTTGCCGATCAACGTGGGCGGATTGCTGGATCGCCTGCTCCCGTACCGCACCGCCCGGAAGGCGCTGGCGCTCGAGTCGAGCGAGGACTACGAACTGCTGGTGCTGCGGCTGATTGCGGAGGAGGCGAACCTGGTCACGGCCGACCCCGCCGAGGCGGCCGAGATGGCCCGGGTCACGCTCGGCTCCAAGATCCCCGACCTCGACGTGATGGCGCTGCTGCGGAGCGCGTCGCTCACCTTCACCGACGATGCCATTGCCCGCCTCGACGGGGTGCGGCCGCTGCCGCCCGCGGTGGCCGCCGCCCCGGCGGCCACCGATGCGCCGGCACCGGCCAGGCCCCCGGAAGGCGTCCTGTCGCTGCACCGGGCGCCCGAGGTGGCCGACGCCACGGCGACGCCGACGCCCCGGATGCCTGCCGAGCCGCCCCCGGCCTTCCTCACCAAGGTGGCCTTCACTCCGCCCGAGGCGCGTTGCTGGCAGTGCGGCGCCGCCCTGCCCACCGGGCGGCCGGTCTCGTTCTGTGTCGAGTGCGGCGCCGACCAGCGCTCGCCGCGGTGTCGTTCCTGCGACGCCAGCGTCGAACGGCACTGGAAGCACTGTCCCGATTGCGGGATGATCCTGGCCCGCTCATGACCGACCTCGTGTTCACCGCGGCAGTCCGCACCGGATTCGGCTCCTTCGGTGGCACGCTGCGCGACCTCACCGCCACCGACCTGGGCGTGGTGGCGGCCGAGGCGGCGCTGGCGCGCGGCGGCATGCCGCGCGAGGAGGTGGATCACGCGATCGTGGGCAACGCCCTGCAGACTTCGCGCGACGCGATGTACTGCGCCCGCCACGTGGCGCTCCGCAGCGGCCTGGCGATCGCCACGCCGGCCGTGACGGTGAACCGGCTCTGCGGTTCGGGATTCGAGGCCGTGGTGCAGGCCGCCCACCGCCTGCGGCTGGGCGAGGCGCGCGCGGTGCTCGCGGGCGGCACCGAGTCCATGTCGCAGGCCCCGCATGCCGTGCGCGGGGCGCGCTGGGGCATCCGCTACGGTCCCTCGCCGCCGCTGGAGGACACCCTCTTCGAGGGGCTTCGCGATTCGCACGCGGGCTGCGCGATGAGCGACACCGCGGAACGGCTCGCCCGGCGGCACGGCATCTCGCGCACCGAATGCGAGGCGTTTGCGGTGCGCTCGCACCAGGCCGCGGCGGCGGCGTGGCGCGACGGCGTGTTCGCCGCGGAGGTGGTGCCGGTGACGGTGCGCGATCGCAAGGGCAAGCAGAGCGTGGAGTGGGCCACCGACGAGCACCTCCGGCCCGACACGTCGCTCGAGTCGCTGGCGCGGCTCCCGGCGATCGGGTCGGCCGACGCCACGGTGACCGCGGGCACCGCGTCGGGGATCAACGATGGCGCCGCCATGCTGGTGCTCACCACGGGGGAGCGCGCGGCCGCGCACGGTGCGCCGGTGCTGGGCCGGCTGGTGGCGTGGGGCGTGGCGGGGGTGCCCCCGGAGGAGATGGGGATCGGTCCCGTCCCGGCGGCGCGCCAGGCGCTGGACCGCGCCGGGATGACGCTGGACCAGATGCACCTCGTGGAGATCAACGAGGCCTTTGCCTCGCAGTACCTCGCCGTGGAGCGGGAGCTGGGCCTCGACCGCGACCGCACCAACGTGCATGGCGGCGCCATCGCCATCGGGCACCCGCTCGGGGCCAGCGGGGCACGGATCACCACCCACCTGCTCCATGCCCTCCGCGCCCGCGGCGGGGGACTCGGGCTCGGCGCGGCATGCATCGGCGGCGGACAGGGGATCGCCGTGATCGTGGAGGGTGTCGGCTCGTGAACCAGCGGTTGCCGGTGCGCATTGACCGTGAAGCCTTCGACCGCGTGCTCAAGCGCGCCGCGGAGCTGCAGGCGCACGGCCGCGACATCGGCGAAGGACTCACCGAAGACGAAGTGCTGGCGCTGGGCAAGGAAGTGGGCATCCCCGAGGCGCAGCTCCGGCAGGCGCTGCTCGAGGAGCAGACCCGGGTCACTGCGCCCGAGCCGAGCGGCCTCGCCGCTCGCTGGGCCGGACCCGCGACGGTGTTCGCCGAGCGGGTGGTGCAGGGGTCGCCGGAGTCCATCGGCGCCGCGCTCAACCAGTGGTTCGAGCAGCACGAGGTGCTGGTGGTGCAGCGCAGCACGCCGCAGCGCATCACCTGGGAGCAGGCGTCCTCCTTCGCGAGCGCGATGAAGCGGATCGGCTGGACCTTCAATGCCAACCGGGCCAAGCCGTTCCTCGACCGCGCCGAGCTGGTGTCGGCGCTGATCACGCCGCTCGAGCCCGGGTTCTGCCACGTCACGCTGGTGGCACAGCTGGGCAAGACCCGCTCGGGCTACGTCTGGGGCGGTACCACCGTCGGGGCGGTGACGGTGGCGGGCGGGGCCGTGCTCGCGGCGATGGGGGCTCCGCTGCTGCTGGCGGCCGCGCTCCTGGTGCCGGCCGGCATGGGCAGCTGGGCGATCGGGCGGGCCTATCGTCCCATTCTCGAGCGCGCGCGGCTCGGGCTGGAGCGCACGCTCGACGAACTGGAGCGCCGCCAGGCGCTGCCGGCCGAGGCCGGCGCGGCGCGCCCCCGTGCGCTGGCGCGCGACCTGGGCGAGGCGGTGCGCGAGATCACCCGCGAGGTGCGCAAGGCCTTCGAGGAGAAGCGATGAGCTGGCTCGTGGGCGTGGTGGGCGCCGGCCTGATGGGGCGCGGCATCGCCCAGGCGGCCGCCACCTCGGGCCACCGCGTGCTGGTGCACGACAGCGACCCCGCGCAGTGGCCTGCGGCCCACGAGGCGATCACCAGCTCGCTCGCCCGGCTGGTGGACAAGGGGCAGCTCGCCCCCGCCGCCCGCGACGCGGCCCTGGGTCGCTTGCGGTTCGTCGGGCAGCTTCGCGAGTTCGTGGACGCCGACCTGGTGATCGAGGCGATCGTCGAGGACCTCGACGCCAAGCGCGCGCTCTGGCACGCGCTGGAGCCGCTCTGCCGCGCCGACGCCGTGTTCGCCACCAACACGTCGTCGCTGTCGGTCGTGGAACAGGCCGCCCACCTCGCGCACCCGGGCCGGATGGTCGGGTTGCACTTCTTCAACCCGGTCCCGACGATGCCGCTGGTGGAGGTCGTGCGCTCGCTGCACACCGACCCCGCGGTGCTGGCCCGGGCCGAGGAGTGGGTCACCTCGCTCGGCAAGGTGGTGGTCCGCTGCCGCGACGAGGCGGGGTTCCTCGTCAACCGACTGCTGGTGCCCTACCTGCTCGACGCGGTGCGCGCGCTCGAGGCGGGTGTCGGCTCCACCCGCGACATTGACACCGCCATGACGCTCGGCGCCGGCCATCCGATGGGCCCGCTCACCCTGCTCGACTTCGTGGGACTCGACACCGTGGTGCGGATCGCGGAGATCCTCCACGACCAGTTTCGCGAACCGCGCTACGCGCCGCCGCCGCTGCTTCGCCGCCTCGTGGCGGCGGGGAACCTGGGCCGCAAGAACGGCCGGGGGTTCTACGACTGGAACGTGAAGCCGCCCGCGCCAGTGGAGCTGGGGCTGTGAGGCGGGCCGCGTGGGTCCTGCTGCTGGCGGCGTGCTATCCCGCCACCACGCGCCCCGACCTGGTGCCGATGCCCGAGGCGCCCCGGGTGGAGATCGCGCTCTTCGTGCCGCAGGCGACGCGCGCCCTCGCGCTGGCCCTCGATGGCGACTCGCTCCCGATTCGCCGTACCGAGGCGAACGACGGCTGGCTGGAGAGCGAGTGGATGGATGCGATCTCGCTGCGACCGGTGCGCGGCCGGCCGCACGGCGTGGAGACCGTCAAGGTGCGCGCCTTCGTGGAACCGGGGCGGCCGAATCACTCCGTGCTGATCGTCGAGACGGTGTATCGCCCGGTGCTTGATCCCTCCCGGCCGGCCCGCGATCTGGAGCGCCAGGTGCCGACCGGGCACCCGGTGGCCGCGCGAGTGGCGCGCGTGCTGCAGCGCCTGGCGGAGGAGAACCCCTAGGACCTGGCCGGAAGGAACGCCGCCAGGTAGCGCTCCAGCGTGTCGTGGTCGAGTTCGGCGTCCTTGCAGGGGCCCGCCGGCAACGTCATCGTGAGCCCCAGCACCGGCACCCGTCCGGCCACGTCATGCAGCCCCGTCACCATGTCGCGTTCACACGCCACCGCGACCACCGCGCGCGGACGCCGCTCGCGAATCACTCGGCGGGCGAGCTGGCCGCGGGTGGCGACGAACACCGGCACGTCGTGCCGGCCCGCCGCCGCGAGCACCCGATCCAGCGTGGCCCGCGACAGGCAGCGCGGCACCAGCAACAGCAGCTCACCGGCCGCGACGGCGCGGACCCGGGCCAGCGCGAGGCGGTTGTACACCTTCACGGCGGCATTCTCCACGCGGTCCCGCTGCCCGAACCATCCGGCCACGCGCGACGTGACGGCCATGACCCGCAGGAACACGCCGCGCTCGGCGAGTGCGGCCGGCAGCACGGCCCGGCCACTGGCGTACGCGGTCGCGATCAGCAGCCACCACGCCGCGGCGAGCACCGCGGCGCCGGCCAGGGTCCACCACAGCACCGGGGGGAGGGCCGCCGCCACCTGGCCGAGGCGCGGGGCGAGGAGATAGAGCAGCAGCGCAACCACTGCGCCCGCGATGAGCAGCGCCACGATGGCCCAGGCAAAGAAGCGCGCCGGCGGGGTGTCGAAGTTGCCGCGGTTGGGCAGCGGTGTGCCGTCCCATTCGTCCCACTCATGACCGAGCCGGCGATCAACGTCGATGTGAATCAGCTCGGCACGCGGGGTGGGCATGGCGGAAATCTCCGGGCATCGCCGCGGGAGTCAAGTCCGCACCACGGGCAACCGGGCATATTCCAGCGGTGAGCCACGCGATTCGCACCGACCTCGCCACCCGGGCCCGCTACGCGCAAGGCGGCGGCGTGCACCGGATCATCCCGGCTGCCGTGGCCAGGCCCCGTGATTCCCGGGAACTGGATGACGCGCTGGCGTGGGCGGCGGCGCGAGGGCTGCCCATCACCGCGCGGGGTGCCGGATCCTCGATGGGCGGCGGCGCGCTGGGCGAGGGACTCGTGCTCGACCTCACCACCTTTCAGGCGACCGCGGCGTGCCAGCTGGATGCGGGGGCGCACCGAGCGGTGGTGGCGCCCTGCCTCTCGCTCGGGTCACTCGACGAGGCGGCACGACCCCACGGCCTGCGCCTCGGCCCCGACCCCTCCAGTGCGGCATGGGCCACGGTCGGTGGCGTGATCGGCACCAACGCGGCGGGCCCGCGCTCGTACCGCGCCGGGGCGATGGATCGCTGGGTGGACGCGCTCACGCTGCACACCGCCGATGGCCCGCTGCACCTGGTGCGCGGCGGTCCGGCCGATCCCGGCCACCCCGTGGTGCAGCGATTCACCCGCGACGTGCTGCCAATGCTGGCGCGCGACCAGGCCGCGATCGAGCGGCGCTGGCCCCGGACCCGCAAGAACTCGCTGGGCTACGGCCTCGACCGCTACTGGCGGAGTGGCGACCTGCTCGACCTGGTGATCGGCAGCGAGGGCACCCTCGGCGTGGTGACCGGGGCAACGCTGCGCCTGGAGCCGGTGCCGGCGCACCAGGCCGGATTGCGGATCGAGCTGGCGTCGCGCGATCTCCTGCCGCACGTGCTCGAGATGCTGGAGGAATGGCAGCCGGTGGCCATCGAACTCCTCGATCGCTCGTTCCTCGGGGTGGTGGACCGCGGCGATCCCGGCGTGGCCGCGATGCTGCTGGTCGAGTTCGAGGCCGATGATCCCCGCGCGCTGGTCGCGCGGGTCCGGTCCTGCGGCGATCGCGTGGCGTCGCTGGCGCACCAGGTTGATGCAGCCCATGATCGCGCCGAGCGCGCGGAACTCTGGGCGATCCGGCATGCGGCCTCCCCGGTGCTGGCCGGGATTCGCGATGGCAGGCGATCGCTCCAGGTGGTGGAGGATGGCTGCGTGCCGGTGGCGCAGCTCGCCCGCTACCTCGACGCGGTGGAGTCCGCCTGTCGCGAGGGAGCGGTGGACGTGGTGATCTTCGGCCATGCCGGCGACGGCCATGTGCACGTCAACCTGCTGCCCGACCTCACCGTGCCCGACTGGCTGTCGAGGGTGGGCGCGATCCTCGATCGCGTCACCGAGGCCGTGATCGCGCTGGGCGGGACGCCGGCCGGGGAGCACGGCGTGGGCCGCCTCCGGGCTCCGCTGGTGGAGCGTGTGCTCGGGCCGGAGGCCCTCGCGGCGTTCCGGGCCATCCGGCAGGCCTTCGATCCCTCGGGGCGGTGGAATCCCGGCGTGATCGTGCCCGAGGGGCACCCCGCGCTCTCCCGGCTCAAGGTGGGAGGCCAGGCCGCGCCGCTCCCGCCGGGGGTGGCCGACGCGCTGCAACGGATCGAGGAAGAGCGCCGCTGGGGCGAGAGCCGGTGGGACGGCGCGTGACGCGCGACGGGTGACGAGCGACCGGCGACGGGCCGCGACTATCTTTTCGCCCGTCGCCCACGCCCTCTCACGACTCAGGCCTCAGGACGCACGCCTCTTCATGCTGACCATCTACCGTGAACCCGTGGTGACCCTGATCGCACGGCCCGAGTTCCTCGAACCGGCGCACCTCGCCGTGCAGTGGACCGAACCCGGGACCGATGGCGAGCGCCTCGCCGAGTTCGCCGGGCGACTCTGCTACATGAGCCAGCGCAATCCCGCCAATCGGACCACCGCGGAGTACCTGGGCAACATCCTGCGGCAGGGGCACGGGTCGGTCTTCGAGCACGCCACGTATGTGTTGCTGATCGAGGGCGTCTCCCGCTCCCTGACGCACGAGCTGGTGCGGCACCGCGCCGGGTTCGGCTATTCCCAGCTTTCGCAGCGCTACGTGGACGAGTCCACGGCCGCGTTCGTGATGCCGCCGGCGATCCAGGGCGACGCCGAGCTGGAGCAGGCGTGGGAGGCCCAGGTCCAGGCGGCGCAGGCGGCGTATGTCGCGGCGGTGGACCGCCTGATGGAGCGCTTCGCCTGGGTGGAGGACCGGGTGCACCGCCGCAAGATGGCGCGCGAGGCGGCCCGCTCGGTGCTGCCCAACGCCACCGAGACCAAGATCGTGGTGAGCGGCAACATCCGGGCGTGGCGAACGAAGCAGGAGCTGCGGCTGGGTGAGGGGGCCGAGCGGGAGATCCGGCGGATGGCGGTCCGGGTGCTGGAGACCCTGCGCGGCTCGGCCTCCCGGTTCCTCGCCGACTTCGAGCTCTACGACGCGGCCGACGGCGAGAAGGCCGGCAGGGTCGTCTATCACAAGGTGTGAACCGAACGCGCTAGATTGCAGGGGCACCGGTGACCCCGCTCCGGATTGACCGCTGCGTCTGCCGCCGGACCCTGTTCGCGGAGCTGCTCCCCGCGGCCCGGGCCGCCGGCTGGGACCTCGACGCGATGATGCACGCCACGGGATGCGGGCAGCAGTGCGGACTCTGCCGCCCCTATCTCCGCCGGATGTTGCAGGACGGGACCACGATCTTCACGACGGTGCTCGCGCCCGAGGAGGACCTCGACTGAGCCCCCACCCGAACACCGCGGAACATCCCCTCGGCAGCGACCCGCAGCCCCGGTCGGCCACCTGGTGGGGAGGCGAGGGCATCGGCACCGGGGCCCTGGTGCTGTCGTGCCTGGTCACCGGCTGGATCGCCATTTTCCTGCTGGCGTTCGGTCGGTACGACCTGGGCCTCTCGTCGGCCGCCCTCTCCTCGCTCCTCATCCTGGTCACGCTGGTGCACACCCGCGGCCTCGCCAACCGGCAGCAGGAATCGTTGTCGCGCGCCCTGGCCACTTCGTCGCGGCGCAACCGGGAGCTGGAACGGCTCCGTGGCCTTGCGGCCACCCTCCTGGCCGGCACCGACCTGGCCTCGCTCAACCGGCAGGTCGCCGAGGCGGCCGCCGACCTCCTGGAGGCGGAGGGCGGCGCGATCATGCTGGTGGTGGAGGAGGGTCGCTTCGCCAAGCTGGTGGCGGGCTCGGGACCGTTGCTACCGGCGGTGGGCGCGCTGGTGCCGATCGAGGAGTCGCTGGTGGGCCACGCCATCGTCCACGACGAGGCGGTGCTGGTGGAGGACATGGAGGCGGATGCCCGCAACCATCCCCACGAGCAGCTCACCGGGCGCCTCAGTTCGGCGGCGATGGTGCCGCTCCGCTCCGCCGGCCTGGTGGTGGGCGCCGTGTGCGCCTACAACCGCCGCGACGGGCGCCCGTTCACCGAGCACGACCAGCAACTGCTCCAGTCACTGGGCGACCAGGTGGTCCTCGGCCTCGATCGGACCACCGTGCTCGAGGAGCTGCGCCGCAACGAGCGGCTGCTCGCCCCCC
>CAZNOJ010000050.1:14361-18513 GCA_964574665.1 uncultured Gemmatimonadaceae bacterium | reverse complement strand
CGCGCCGTCGGTGCAGGCGAGCGTGGCGGCGGTGCGGCCGTGCCAGCCGCCCAGCAGCGACACCACGCCCTGACGCCCGGTCTTGCGACGCGCCAGCATCAGCTGGTTCTCGTTGGCCTCCGCACCCGAGTTGCAGAAGAACACCTTGGCCAGCGGGGCCGGGGCGCGCGCCACCAGCTCCCGCGCCAGCCGCTCCCGGTTGTCATGAGGCACCGCCGTGGAGTAGAAGAGCAACCGCGCCGCCTGGTCGGCGATCGCCGCCACCACCGCCGGGTGCGAATGCCCGCAGGTCGCCACGGCATGCCCCCCGTAGGCGTCGAGCCACTCGTGGCCCTCGTCGTCCACCAGCCACGAGCCGTGGCCCCGCACCGCGCGCAGCGGGAAGGTGGCGTACACCGGCAGCAGCGCGGAGGTCTGGTCGGTCAGCACGGCATCGGTCCGGGAATGAGGAGGCCGGCGCGCTCGTCGAGGCCCAGGGCCAGGTTCATCGCCTGCACCGCCTGCCCCCCCGCGCCCTTGACCAGGTTGTCGAGCACGCACATGAGCTGCACCTCGCGGTGGTCGGCCGAGGCCACCGCGTGCAGCATCGCCACGTTGGAGCCCACCACGTGGGTGAGCTGCGGCGGCGCCTCGGTGACGCGGACGAACGGTCGGCCGGCGAAACGCTGCCGGAGGTGGGCGTTGATCCCGGCCGCGGCGGGGGCGGCGGCCTCGTCCAGGTGCGCGTGCAACGTGGCATGGATGCCGCGCACGAAGGGACCCGAGTGCGGCATCAGCCGGGCGGTGGCCGCCGGATCGTCGCGCCAGGCACGCCACTGCTCCAGCACCTCGCCCTCGTGACGGTGCTGCATGGCACCGTACGCGAACAGGTTGTTGGCCCGCGCCGGATGGTGCGTGGTGGCGCGTGGCGCCTGGCCCGCGCCGCTCGAGCCGGTCACCGCGAAGATGGCCGGCGGCGCCGCCAGCGGCAGGTCCGCAATCGCCCAGAGGGCCAGCTGCGTGGCCGTCGCGAAGCAGCCCGGCGCCGCGATCGCGGTGGCACCGCGCAGCGACTCGCCCACCACGTCCGCGAGCCCGTACCGGAAGCGATGCACCAGCGCAGGAGCCGGGTGCGGGCCGTAGAACTGCTCGTGCACCCGGCCGTCGCGGATCCGGAAGTCGGCGGCGAGGTCGATCACCAACCCGGGTCCCGCGTCGAACACCTCGCCCATCACCTTGCTCGACTCGCCGTGCTCCAGCGCCAGGAACACCACGTCCATCCCCGTGGCCGCCTCGGCGGGCGACGCCCCGGAGAACCTGGTGTCGGTGAGCAGCGCCAGCTGCGGGTGCAGCTCGCCCACCGGCTTCCCCGCCTGCGAGCGCGAGGTGGTGGTGAGCTCCCGGACCGCGGGGTGCTGCAGCAGGATGCGGAGCAGCTCGCCTCCCACGTAGCCGGCACCGCCCACGACGGCGACCCTCACGCCACCACCCCGCGGCCAGCCCGCCATGCCTCGAGGGATTCCACCACCCGCGCCACGAGCCCGTCGGCATCGCGCCGGGCGTTGTGCGCCGGGAGCCCCAGGGTGGCGGTGATGTAGTCGCGACCCACGGCGTTGTCCGTGGCCGGCCCGGTGAGCACCTGGATCGGCAGCTGGAACTCCCGCTCCATCAGCTCGCGCGCACCCCAGCAACCCACCGGATCGGGGGCGCACATCACCCACGCCGCGCCGAGCGCCGTGAGGTCGGGGGCCCGCAGGATGTCCTGCACGCCGTATTCACCGAGGATGCCGTCTCCCAGCTCGGCCACGATCACGTCGGGGCGAGGGCCGCGCGGCGCGGTGAGCGTGTTGAGCAGCCCGCGCGCCACCGGCACCGTCATCCCCGCGTGCGTGCTGGCGGCACCGGCGTCGTTGAAGGTGAGCGCCACCTCGGCGCCGGCATCCTGCATCGACAGGGCGTCGCGCATCAGCGACACGCCGGTCAGCTTGACGGCGGCCACCGTCATCCCGCGCCGGGAGAGGCCGCGCACCAGCTCCGTGGCGGCCACGGTCTTTCCGGCGTTCATGCAGGTGCCGGCCACGTACACCACCGGCACGTCGCAGGTCAGCGTCTCCGCCGGCGGGATGGCGCGGTCGCGGATGTGCGCCGGCCGGCCCACCCGGTCTCCCAGTTCGGGGAACGAGAGCACCGCACCCAGCACCTCGGCCCGGAACGGCGGCCCGATGTCGGGATTGACCGAGGTGCAGCGCCCGAGGATGCCACCCAGGTTGAGCACCTCGATGGTGTCGCCCACCGCGATGGAGGCCGGCACCTCGCCGGCATAGCCGCGGAGCGCGCGTCGCGCGCCGAGCGTTCCGGCCAGGATGTCGCCGGAACGGAGCTTCACCATGCGGCCGGCGCGGTCCTCCACCTCGTTGTAGGTGGACTTGTCGTCGAGGATCCGCACCGCCAGCACGTAGCCCTCGGCGGCCACGATCTGGTCACCGACGATCACGTCATCGGCGAGCCCCGCGTTGCGCGTGGACGACGCGATGCGATCCAGCTTGATGCGCGTGGTGGTGACCATCTACGGCTCCCCCGCACGAGCAGCGGCCCGCATCGCAAGCAACTCGGGGATCGCACCCACGCGCGCGAACGCCTTGGACTCCTCGCCCGTCCAGAGCCGGTTCTCCTCGCCGTAGGTCGCCACGGCGGGATCCATCATGGAATACGGTGAGCGCGTGCCGGTCACGAGGAAGCGGCCGGGCGCCAGGTGCACGCGCGTCTCGCCCGACACGCGGCCCTGCGACGACATCACCATCGCCTCGATGTCGCGCAGCGTGGGATCGAAGTAGTGCCCCTCGTGGAGCCGGTCGCCGTAGAAGCGGCCGAGCTGGTCCTTCCAGAACGCCTGCCACTTGGTGAGCACCAGCTTCTCCAGTTCCCGGTGCGCCGCGATCAGGATCAGCGCGGCGCCGGCCTCGAAGCCGATCCGTCCCTTGATGCCGAGGGCCGTCTCGCCCACGTGGATGCCATGGCCGATGCCGTACTGCGCGGCGCGATCCGCCAGCGCGTCCACGAGGGCATGGCCCGGCATGGTCACGCCATCGAGCGACACCGGCACGCCCTGCTCCCAGCCGATGACCACATCGGCGGGCGCGGGCGCCTCGGCGGGCGGATCGAGCAGCTCCGCCGGCGGCGCGGCCCACGTGTCGTGGGTCCAGCCACCGCCCCAGGTGGTGCCCCAGAGGCCGCGATTGATCGAGAAAGCGCTCGCCTTGGCGGGCACCGGGAGGCCGCGCGCCTCGAGATACGCGATGGCGCGATCGCGCGTGAGCCCCTCCTCACGGATCGGGGTGATCACCTCGAGCTCCGGCGCCAGCACCCGCATCGCGATGTCGAAGCGCACCTGGTCGTTGCCGGCCCCGGTCGAGCCGTGCGCCACGGCGGTCGCCCCGATCGCCCGCGCCACCGCGATCACCGAGATCGCCTGCTGGGTCCGCTCGGCGGCCACCGACAGCGGGTAGACCTCGCCGCGGAGCACGTTGGCCTGGATCAGCACCCGGACGAACCGCTCGAAGACCTCCGCGCGAGCATCCACCTCGTGGTGCTCGGCGGCGCCCACGGCGAGCGCCTGCGCCCGGATCGCGGCGCACTGCTCGGGGGAGGTGCCCCCGGTGTTGACGAAGACGGTCTGGACCGAAAACCCCCGCTCGATGAGCCGGGGGACGCAGTAGGAGGTGTTCAGCCCGCCGGAGAAGGCGAGGGCTACGGTATTCTGCATAGTGCATAAATATGCAGAAACCATCGCGGGGTGTCAAGGGAGGCACGGGGCGGCGCCGCGTTGCCCTATCGCTCCACCACCACCAGGTACCCCGCTTCGCTCACGGACCCGCCGGCGCCCGCCACGGTCACCCGGAGCCGGTAGCTCCCCGGGCGGATGTTCCGGAGCCCGATCGTCCGCTGCACCTCGGCAAACCGCGCCTAGGCGTCCTCGCTGAACTCCAGGGAGAGCGCGGCGGGGGCGTCCGGGTTGCCGGCCGGCACCAGCTCGACCATGGTGCGGTAGCCGACGCCGGGCCGCAGGCCGTTCACCTGGTAGTAGAGCTCCACCTCCTGCGCCGGCGTGAAGGCGTTGAGTGGATGAAGCGCCACGGTCCTCCGCCCCGAGTTCCACGCCGACCCGCTCCGCGC
>CAZNOJ010000050.1:12473-14261 GCA_964574665.1 uncultured Gemmatimonadaceae bacterium | reverse complement strand
GCCCGGTCGAGCCCGTAGAACTGCACCGTGGGCTCGAGCAACTGCTCGAAACTGCGGCGGTGGTCATCGGTGGTGGTGCCGCGCCGGATCTGCGCGCGGCCGCGTTCCACTTCGTCGCGGATCACGTCAGTGGGCACTTGACTCACCCCCACGCGCGTTTCCGGCGGCATGTTCGTGGCCAGGTTGCGGCGGGTGGTCCCCGCGCCACTGTTGAGCGGTCCTTCCGAGGCCGCGAACCGGATCAGTTCGTCGCACATCCCGCGCGCCGCGCCGCACAGTTGGTGGATGACCCTCCCGCCGTCCGCCGCCGGCGTGGGCACCAGCACCGATGCGCCCGAGGTGCCGTCGAAGTCCGCCTCCGCAAAGAAGAGCACCAGGTCGGGGTCAGGGGCGCGCTCGTATCGCCAGGCCTCCATGGCCGTGCCACCCGAGGTCATGGTGCGTTCCGTGGGCTTGCCGTGCCGGATGTAGGTGACCCCACGGTCGTCGAGCACGTCCTGCACGATCGCGAACTCGCGAAACGGCGCCGTGGCGCCGAGGATGGTGGCATATTCGCCCGGCCCGGTTCGCTGCAGCTCGACCTGCTCGCGGCTGGAATCGCCCCCAGGGGTGCCCATCCGGGTGCTCGCACCGCCCCGACCCACCGCATCGCCGCCGTCCAGGCTCATCAGGTCACCGGCCATCGCCACGCTCCGCAGCCGCTGCCGCCCCTTCTGCGGCACCCGGATCAGGAACTCCTTCATGGCGGTCTCATAGCGTCGGTAGTGCTCCACCATCCGCTCGCCCGGGGCACGCCCATCGCGCACCTCGCGCTCGGTCCAGAACGCCTCGAGCCACTCCGACCGCGCCCCGACCGGCAGCGTGTCCCAGGCGCGCAGCTCGTCGGGCGAGGCCACCCACGACAGCTCCTCGCGGTAACGCGCATTCGCGCGCGTCGACGAGGTGAGCGAGGCCCCGGCGATCAGCGCCGCACGTCCCTCGGCGGCCTTGCCCGCCTTGTGGTACATGCGCGCCAGCTCGAGATGCACCAGGCCACTGTCGGCACCCGCGGCGAGCGCTTCACGGAGCATCACGACTGCCGTGTCGGGGTGGCCGCTCTCGCGCTCCACTATGGCCACGCCCAGCCGGGCCTCGGCACTGAGCGGCAGTGTGCCGCGCAAGTGGCGCAGCATGTCGCGCCGCTCACCCATCTGCGTGGCACCCTCCCGCGGCGTCGGCGCCAATGCCAGGGCCTCGGCCGCGGCCATGAAGGTGGGCTCCAGTGTGAGCGCGGTCACCAGTGCGAGCCCCGCCCCGGCCTCCGCGCTCACGCCGAGCGGCTGTCGCACCCCCTCGCGGGCGAGCACCCCGGCGCGCGTGAGCTGCAGGCGCGCCATGGCCAGCACATACCAGGCAGTCGCCCACGTGGGTTGTTCCTCCACCACCCGCCTGAGCGCCATCTCGGTGTCGAAGGCGGCGCCGCCGTCGGTGGCTTGCTCCACGCGACGCACGGCCAGCATTGCCCTGCAGAGTCGGCCCAACGAGGCGGGGTAGGCTGCGCACCGGGTATCGGTGGGAATCGGATCGGTGGCTCCGACCAGCGCCAGCTCGGCGAACAGCGAGTCGATCGTCGCCCGCTCGGCCCCGGACTGCGCCGCGAGCGGAACGGACGCCACCACGACGGCGACCACCAGGGATCGGATCAGGGCACGGCCACCCATCGGCACTCCCCCATCACGGGCACGGGGTCATTGCTGGGACTTGTGGGGAACACCCTCGGGACGGCCGAGGATCGGGCAATCGCACACG
>CAZNOJ010000050.1:0-12373 GCA_964574665.1 uncultured Gemmatimonadaceae bacterium | reverse complement strand
CCCTTCACCCTTCACCCTTCACCCTTCACCCTTCACCGCCCCCCGTCGAGCGACAACCCGTACTGGAAGTGCAGCGCCACGTTGTTGAGTTTGCCCCGGCCGTCGGCGATCGGCACGTCGAGGTGGGTCAGCGTCAGCTTGATCGCCCCGGTGCCGTAGGTGTGCGGCAAGAGCCGGATCCGGCGCGAGACGGTGCCCATCACGGTGGCCCCCGACAGGTTGTACCGGGACCCGAAGATCCCCTCCGACTGGCCGTAGCTCTTCCGTCGCACGGTGCTCACCGGCACCGCCAGGGTGGGGCCGGCGCCCACGCCGAGTTCCCATCCCCGGACCCGCCAGTGGCGCTGCACCAGCAGCATGTTGACCCCGTTGGTGATCCGGAACCGGATCACCTCGGGTGGCGGGTTGTCGAGGTAGAGCTTGTGGTGCATGTACTCGAAGGCCCAGGCCGTGTTCCCCGACCACTTGGAGACCCGGGTGGCGTAGTACCAGGTGGGGCGCCACGGGCGGGTGGACCAGTCGGCGTCGATCCGGATGTCCGGCTCTCCCTCCTGCTCCAGGGTGAGCGGGGTGCCGAGGTTGGCGGCCTGGCCGAACCACCCCTCCAGTCGCCATTGTGCGGCAGCCGGGGTGGAGATCGTCAAGAGGGCGAGCAGCACGAAGCCGAGGCCGGATGCCGAGGGAGAACCCCGGCGCGAGGCGGTCGGCAAGAGGGGAGCGGTGGGCATGGTCGGGGTCTAATCTATCAGGCCCCGTGCCGACACTTGGCTCCCGGGTTCGGCGGGCAACCGGCCATTCTGGCCGGGGTCCCGAGAGCCGCCCCATCCGGCCGATGGGGCGTTGGCGGGCGGAAACCCCGAGACCCCCCGGTCTTGCGCGGTTTCCGCCCATATGTTTCTGTTCGAACGCATTGTGGCCGGAGAACTTACGCGGCCGCGGCCCGGCCGGTGCCGGCCGTCGCCTGACCGGATCGGACCGTCTCAAACAGGGAGGGAAGGATGCGACTCAGCAGGTTCGTGGTTGTCGCCGCAGTGATGGTGACCGCCCCATTGTCCGCGCAACAGAAGGGGAGCGTCGAGATCGGCGGGTTTGGCCGATACACCGGCTACCCCGAGGACTCCTACGACGTGCAGGGGCCGGACGACAACCGGCTCGGCGCCGGCGGGCGGCTGGGATACTTCCTGTCCGACAAGTTCGCGCTGGAGCTGAGCTCGTCGTTCAATCCCACCGACCTGGAGGCCAACCAGGCGCACATCCCGTCCACCATCGGCGCCGACTCGCGGCCGATCATGTACAACCCGTGGCACCTCTACGGCATCTACAACATGCCGATGGGTTCCGCGGCGTCGTTCATGCTGGGCGCGGGGGCCAACTACACCCGGCTCACCAAGGGCATCGAGCACAACGGCTTCGGCGTCGGCGGCATCGTCGGCCTCCGCCTCAAGCCCACCAACTGGCTGCACCTCCGCCTCGAAGGCACGGCGGACATGATTCCCAGCGGCTTCAACGACGAGAGCAACACCTATCTCGGCGCCCAGGCCGGCCTCTCCCTGATGTTCGGCGGTGGCTGCGACCACTCCACCGACATGATCGGGATCCGGCCCGCATCGGCCACCCTCACCACCGGCCAGTCGCAGAACTTCATGGCCGATGCCTCCTGGTGCGGTGAGCCCGATGCCGTGGTCTATCGCCTGACCGGCCCGGGGACGCTCGACTCGCTCACCGGCCGCTACACCGCGACCACGCCGGGCACCGCGCAGGTGACGGCGCACTCGCGCCGCGGCAAGCTGATGTCGTCGGCCAACGTGACGGTGAACGCGCCGGCTCCGCCGCCGCCTCCCCCGCCGCCGCCGCCCCCGCCGCCGCCGCCCCCGCCGCCGCCGCAGCCTCCGGTGGTGCAGTTCCAGCTCCAGATGGTCCACTTCCGGTTCGACCGGTCGGACCTCACGGCTGGCGCGACGGACACTCTCAATGCCGTGGTGCGCACGCTGCAGGCCAACCCCAGCGTCAACGTGGATGTGGTCGGCCACACCGACTGGATTGGCACCAACGCGTACAACATGCGGCTGTCCCAGGCCCGTGCCGAGACGGTGCGGCGCTTCCTGGTCGAGCATGGCATCGCCGAGTCCCGGATCACGGTCCGGTGGCGCGGTGAGGAAGAGCCGATGGCGGACAATGAGTCCACCGCCGGTCGTGCGCAGAACCGTCGGGCGGAGATCAGGCAGAACAACTGATCACCCGGCACCGCAACACACGAAGCCCCCCGAGGAGCGATCCTCGGGGGGCTTTCGTCTAGGGTGATGGGTGATGCGTGAAGGGTGAAGCGGTCCGCCTGCTGCGTTTCACCCTTCACCCTTCACCGTTCACCCTTCACGCATCACGCTGCCCCGAGCCCCTCGTCGCCGTCGAGATACTCGACCGCGTACATCCGCATCAGCTCGAAGAAGTACATCAGCGCCAGCGGCCCGATCAGCAAACCGAGGATCCCGAGGTAGCTCACGCCGGCGATGGCGCCGACCAGGGTGATCATCGGGTGCACCGCCGCGTAGCGACTGTACACCCAGGGGCGGATCAGGTTGTCCACGTTGCCGATGATCACCAGCCCCACCAGCGCCAGCCCGATCGCCGCCGCGGTGTGCCCTGAGGTGAACAGCACCAG
Source organism: uncultured Gemmatimonadaceae bacterium (assembly GCA_964574665.1). GTDB lineage: Bacteria > Gemmatimonadota > Gemmatimonadetes > Gemmatimonadales > GWC2-71-9 > Palsa-1233. Next base: position 9,714 of record CAZNOJ010000050.1, on the reverse strand, counting down.
GGCGCCCGGCACCCAGATCATCCCGCTGCCGAGCACGGGGATGATGGAGAAGACCATCGTCACCGCACCCCAGAAGACCGCGCTGCCCAGCCCGAACACCTGGAACGCGAGGGCCAGCAGCACGCCCTGCGCCACCGCACACAGGCCGCTGCCGAGCACCGTCGCCTTGGTGACCGAGGCGAAACGGTTGCGGAGCACCTCCACGTTGGCGTCCGAGAACGGGATGTAGGGCCGCGCCGCGCGCCACGCGCCGTCGGGGTCCTGCAGCAGGTAGTACAGCCCGAAGAAGGCGAAGAGGATGTTGAGCGTCACCCGCGTGACCTTGCCGATCACCGAGATCGCGCCGCCGCCCATCATCCCCACGAGATTGGAGCCCAGCTCCCGCAGCTCCTGCCCCACCGCATAGGGCCCGATCATCAGGTCGTCGAGCCGGTCGAGCAGCGGCGAGTTGGACACCGCGGCCGCCGCCGACTGGGCCTGCGCCACCAGCAGCGACAGCACCCAGGTGAGCGGCAGCACGATCCCGACGAGCGTCACGATGATCACCAGCGTGGTGGCCAGCCGCCGCGATCGCACCCGCGGCACCAGCCACTGGTGCAACGGCGCCATGAGGATGTAGAGCACCGGCGCGCCGAGGAGGCCGGAGGCGTAGGGTGCCAGCGCCAGCACGATGAGCACGCCGAGGATCGCCACCATCCACGCCGCGCGCTGCTGCTTGGTATCGAAGAGGGCCATGGGCGGGAACGCTACCCCACCCCGTCCACAGGCGCCACCGCGCCCGGGTTGTTTCGGGTTGAAACCTTGCCGGCTCGGTCGCCGTCATCGCAGGCATGCTCACCAGCGCCCTCTCGGTCGGCCTGCGCACCCTGGCCGCCAATCCGCTTCGTACCTTCCTCTCCACCCTTGGGGTGGTGATCGGCACCGCCGCGCTGGTGGCGGTCCTGGCCCTCGGCGACGGCGTGGAGCGGTACGCCCGCGAGCAGATCGCCTCGCAGACCGACCTGCAACTGTTCTCCGTCACCGCCGAGACGCGAGAGCGCATTGACGGGATCTGGCTGCCGCGCCGGGACACCCTGGCCCTGGACACCGTCCTGCTCCGCGAACTGGGCGCCGAACTCGGCCCCGGTGTCTCGCTGGCGCTCAGCCTCCGCGGCGGCACCCTGGTCACCGGGCTCCCGGGCGACTCGGTTCGCGGGGCCATGGTCGTGGCCACCGCGGGCAACGCGGCAATCCTCGGCACCGACACTCTCCGCCACGGACGCGCCCTCACGGAGGCGGAAGCCACTGGCGCCGAGGCCGTCGCGGTGATCTCCCCCGACCTGGCCGCGCTCTGGGGTGCGGCAGGCGAGGCCGTCGGCCAGGAGGTGCTGCTGGCGGGCGCCAGCTTCCGGGTGGTGGGCGTCGCCGGCGATCCCGGTCGCGACGAGCCGCGGCTCGTGGTGACCGTGCCCTACCAGGCCTGGCCGGCCGCCGTGCCGCTCACCATGCGCGGCCCCGCCACGCTCCTCGGCCAGGTGGACAATCTCGATGTCATGCCCGCGGCCGTGGCCACCGCGCGCACCTGGGCCCAAGCCCGAGGCCAGGGCGCCCTCACGGTCAGCAACCGCAACGACATGCTCGTGGAGGTGCGGCGCGGCATGGCGGTCGCCAAGCTGCTGATGGGTTCGATCACCGGGATCTCTCTCATCGTCGGCGGCATCGGGATCATGAACGTGCTCCTGGCCAGCGTCTTCGAGCGGACGCGTGAGATCGGGATTCGACGGGCCAGCGGAGCCACCCGGGGACACATCCTCTCCCAGTTCCTGGCCGAGTCGGTGGTGATCACCGGCGTCGGCTCGCTGGCGGGGCTCGCCCTCGGAATGACCGGCGCCTTCGGCGTGAGCTGGCTGATGCGGGCCCAGTCCGACGCGCCGGTGCACGCCGCCTTCACGCCCCTCCCGATCATCGTGGCGGCACTCTCGGCCGTGATCGTGGGGTTGCTCGCCGGCATGTATCCCGCGGCACGGGCGGCGCGGCTCCCCCCGATCGACGCGATCCGGACGGAGTAGGTGGAGGGAGGGGAGCGCGCGGTCCGCGCTCCGCTCCCTTCACTGGAGGGCCGGCAGCAGCTCCCGCCACACGTGCTCGGCGATCACCCGGGATCCCTCGGCGTTGGGATGGATCCCGTCGGCCTGGTTGAAGCGCGCATTGCCCGCCACGCCTTCGAGCAGGAAGGGGAGGTAGTCGGCCCCGTGCGCGCGAGCCACGCGCGGAAAGAGTGCCCGGAACCGGTTGGTGTATTCCCGGCCGAGGTTGGGGAGCGCCTCCATCCCCGCGACGAACACCCGCGGCGGCGGCTGCAAAGCGGCAAGCTCCGCGAGGATCGCCCCGAGGTTGGCCTCGAGCGAATCGAGGCTCTGGCCGCGGAGCCCGTCGTTGGCGCCGGTTTCGAGCACCACGATGCGCGGCAACTCCTGTTGCAGCAACCATCCCAACCGGCGCCGGGCGCCGGCCGAGGTCTCCCCGCTGACGCCGGCGTTGACCACCCGGAACGGCAGCCCGGCGGAGTCGATCTTTTCCTGCACCAGGGCCGGCCACGCCTGGTCGGGATCGAGCCCGTACCCGGCGGTGAGCGAGGTGCCGATCATCAGGATCGTGGCGCGCGCCGCGGTCGGGGTATCCTTCCCGGCAGCGGACGCCGGCGCGTCCGCCGCGTCGGGGCGTTCGGCGCACCCGGCCACCACCAGGCACACCATGAGCAGGACGCTTCGTGACCACCGAATCTGCATCAAGTCCGTCCCCTTCGTCTCCGATTCTCGCCGCGCGCAGCGTCACCCAGCGCTACCTGTCGGGTGGCCGATCCCTCACGGTGCTCAAGGATATCACCTTCGAGCTGGAGGCCGGCGCCTTCCTGTCGATCGTGGGGCCGTCGGGATCAGGCAAGACCACGCTGCTCGGCCTGCTGGCCGGCCTCGACCGCCCCACGTCCGGAACGATCGTGCTCGACGGTGTCGACCTGGGCACCCTCGATGAGGACGCACGGGCCCGGTGGCGGCGACACCGGGTCGGGTTCGTGTTCCAGACCTTCCAGCTGATCCCCACCCTCACCGCACGGGAGAACGTGCAGGTGCCGTTGGAGCTGGCCGGCGCCGATGACGCCACGGACGTCGCCACGGCACTGCTGGCCCGGGTGGGGCTCGCCGAGCGCGCCCACCACTACCCTGTCCAGTTGTCGGGGGGCGAGCAGCAGCGCGTGGCCGTGGCGCGCGCCTTCTCGACCCGTCCCCGGATCCTCTTCGCCGACGAGCCCACCGGCAACCTGGACGCGGCCAACGGTGCCACCGTGATCGACCTGATGACCGCACTCAACGTGGAATACGGCACCACCCTGGTGCTCGTGACGCACGACCTCGATCTCGCCGCCCGCGCCCGGCGCACCATCCGCCTCGCCGATGGCGCCATCGTGGCCGACACCAGCCGATGACCTCCGCGCGATTCGTGCTGGCCCTCGCCGTGCGCGACACCCGCGCCTCGTGGCGGCGGCTGCTCTGGCTCACCACCGCGGTGCTTGCGGGCGTCGCGGCACTGGTCGCCGTCAACTCGTTCACGGCCAACATCCGGGTCTCGGTCGCCGAGCAGGCCCAGGCGCTCCTCGGCGCGGACCTCGCGCTCGAGTCGCGCGCCTCGGTGGACACCAGCAGCGCGGCGACCGCGCTGCTCGATTCGCTCCGCTCCCTGGCCGGCGACTCGATGCGCGTCGCCCGGTCCGCTTCGCTGGTGGCGATGGCCTACCTGGGCGGTGAGCAGGGCAGCGCGCGACTGGTCCAGTTGCGCACCGTGGAGCCGGGTTGGCCGTTCCACGGGGAGATCCGCACCACGCCCGAGGCGATCTGGGATTCCCTCCAGCAGGGGCGGATCATCGTGGATCCCTCCCTGCTGGCCGCGCTCGATGCCACCGTCGGCGACACCCTGCATCTCGGCGCCGAGCGGTTCGTGGTGGCCGGCACGGTCGTGAATGTCCCCGGCGAGATCGGGCTGCAGGCCGCCTTCGGTGCCCGGGTGTTCATTGCCCACGACCGCCTGCCGGACACCAGGCTGCTGGGATTCGGATCGCGGGTGGAGCACACCACCTATCTCGCCCTGCCGGCGCGCATCGACCCGCAGCAGATCGCCGCGGCGTGGCGCGACACGCTGCGCACCCAGCGCGTCGGCCTGCGCACCGTGGCCGACGATCGCGAGGGGCTGACCCAGGACCTGACCCGCCTGGGCCGGTTCCTCGGCCTGGTCGCCCTCGCGGCGCTGCTGCTCGGCGGCCTCGGGACCGGGAGCGCCATCACCGTGCTGATCCGGCAGCGGCTCGACAGCATTGCCATGCTCCGCTGCCTCGGCGCCACGTCGGGGCAGGTCATCGCCGCGTTCCTGCTGCAGGCGGCGGCCATGGGGCTGCTCGGTTCGGTGCTGGGTGCGGCGGTGGGCGTGATCCTGCAGCAGGCGATGCCGCTGGTGCTGGCCGACCTGCTGCCCGTGGATGTCCGCGTGGTGCCGTCGCTGCCCAGCATCGCGCTCGGCGTGGGACTCGGGGTGTGGACATCGGCGGCCTTTGCCCTGTTGCCGCTGCTGGGGATCCGCGAGATCTCGCCGCTGGCCACCCTGCGCCGGGCCACCGAGCTGACGCCGCGTCGCTGGCACCCCAGACGACTCCTCGCGATGGCGGTGCTGGCGGCCAGCGTCACCGGCCTCGCGATCGTGCAGGTGGGGAGCTGGAAGAGTGGCGTGGCATTCTCCGGGGCCTCGGCCGTGGCGCTGCTGGTGCTCTGGCTCACGTCGCTCGCCGTGATCCGACTCGCGCGCACCCTGGCCCCCCGACGAGGGTCCTACCTGATCCGCCAGGGGATTGCCAACCTGCACCGGCCGGGCAACCAGACCGTCACGGTGGTGCTGGCCCTCGGGTTCGGCGCCTTCCTCCTCCTCACCCTCTTCGTGGTGCAGTCCAACCTCCTCGGTGGCCTCCGGGTGGATGAGGCCACCGCGCGAGCCAACCTCGTCCTGATTGACGTGCAGGCCGACCAGCGGGACCTGGTGCGCGCCGCCCTGGAGCGCGAGTCGGTCGTCCCCGGCCCGATGGTGCCGATCGTCCCGATGCGGATCGCCAGCGTCAACGGCCAGGAGCTGGCGACGGTGATCGGTCGTGGCGGTGTGCTCCGCCCGGACTCCACCGATCGGGGCGAGGACGATGACATGAGCGCGCTGTGGGCGTGGCGGCGCGAGTACCGCAGCACCTATCGCGACGCACTCGGCAGCGCCGAACGGCTCCTCGACGGTCGCTGGTTCACCGCGGCGGACAGCGGCACGGGCCGAAGCGAAGCCGATCCGGTGGCGATCTCGGTGGAACGCGACGTGGCGGGCGAGCTGGGGCTGGTGGTGGGGGATCGCGTCACCTGGAACGTGCAGGGGGCGACGGTGCATTCGGTGGTGCGCTCGCTGCGGGAGGTGAACTGGGCCCGCTTCGAGCCGAACTTCTTCGTGGTCTTCGCCCCGGGCGCGCTGGAGCGCGCACCGCAGAGCTGGGTCACCCTGGCGCGGGTCACCGACCCCGCGGCGCGGGGACGGGTGCAGCGCGAACTCGCCGAACGGGCCCCCAACGTCACCTCGGTGGACCTGGGCGAGGTGCAGCGCGCGCTCGAGGCGGTGATCCGCAAGGTCGTGCTGGCGATCCGCTTCCTCGCGACGTTCTCCCTCGCCACGGGGGCGCTGGTGCTGGTGGGCGCCGTGGCCACGTCGCGCTGGCAGCGCATCCGCGAAGGCACCCTGCTCCGCACCCTGGGCGCCACGCGGGGCCAGGTGCTGCGGATCCTCACCGTCGAGTATCTCGCGCTCGGCGTGGCCGCCACGCTGGTGGCCTCGCTCCTGGCGCTCGGGGCCGGCTGGGCGCTGGCTCGGTGGACCTTCGCCTCCTCGTTCCGCTGGCCCGCCGGGCCGACGGCACAGCTGGCGATCGCCCTCGTGCTGCTCACCCTCGTGGTGGGGCTGCTGTCCTCGCGCGACGTGCTGCGCCGGACGCCGCTGGAGGTGCTGAGGAGTGAGTCCTGAGTCCTGAGTCGTCCTGAGGGACGGGACCTGGACTCTCAGGACTCAGGACTCACTTCTCACGACTATCTTGAGGCGACTCCACCCGGACGGATTCCCATGCTCGGCATCGACCTTTCCGGCAAGCGCGCCTTCGTGGCTGGCGTGGCCGACGACGGCGGCTTCGGCTTCGCCATCGCCAAGGCCCTCGCCGAGGCGGGGGCGTCCATCACGGTGGGCACCTGGCCCCCCGCGATGGGGATCTTCGAGAACCTGCTGGAACGCGGCAAGATCGCCGACTCGCTCCGCCTGGCCGGCGGGGGCACCCTGAGCTTCGAGCGCATCTACCCGCTCGACGCCGCGTACGACACCCTCGACCAGGCCCCGGCGGAGATCCGCGAGAACAAGCGCTACCGCGAGCGGGGCGACTTCTCGATCGCCGGGGTGGTCGAGCGGCTCACCGCCGACTTCGGGCCGCAGCCCCTCGACATCGTGGTGCACTCGCTCGCCAACGGACCCGAGGTGCGCAACGCGCTGGTGGACACCTCGCGCCGCGGCTACCTCGAGGCGATCAGCGTGTCGGCGTACAGCAACGTCGCCATGGTGCGCGCCTTCGCGCCGCTGATGCGGCCGGGCGGCAACTTCCTCTCGCTCACCTACATGGCGGGCGAGCGGGCGATTCCGGGCTACGGCGGCGGGATGTCCACGGCCAAGGCGGCGCTCGAGTCCGACACCAGGACGCTCGCCTACGAGGCCGGCCGCCGATGGGGGGTGCGGATCAACACCATCTCCGCCGGGCCGTACGCCTCCCGCGCCGCCACGGCCATCGGATTCATTGACACGATGATCCGCTACTGCAAGGCCAACTCGCCGCTCACCCGCGACTTCGAGGCCTCCGACGTGGGCCACGCCGCGGCGTTCCTGGCCTCGCCCCTGGCAGCCGCGATCACCGGCAGCACGGTGTACGTGGACAACGGATATCACGCGATGGGCATGGCCGTGGCCGGAGCGGTGAGTCCTGAGTCCTGAGTAGTTCCCCCCCTCTCCCACGTCTCAGGACTCAGGACGCATGACCTCACGTACCGCCGCCACCCTGGGCGCCCTGCTCGCCGGCCTCGCCGTGACGGCGGGTGCCTTCGGTGCCCACGCCCTCCGCAGCCGGCTCGAACCCCGGGATCTCGAGATCTTCGAGACCGCGGCCCGCTACCAGATGTACCACGGCCTGGCGTTGCTGGCCGTGGCCTGGCTGCTTGACCGGGGGATCGCCCAGGCGGGGCTCGCCGCCTGGGGATTCACCCTCGGCACCCTGGTGTTCTCCGGGTCGCTCTACCTGATGGTCTTCACCGGCGCCCGCTGGCTCGGCGCCATCACGCCGATCGGCGGGGTGCTCTTCCTGGCCGGATGGGCGGCGATGCTGGTGGCGGCGCGGAGGCTTTAGGGCGGGAAGGCGAAAAAGCAACAACCGCTTGGGCGACCTCGTCCCGAGCAACGCGAGGGACCTCTTCCCGATGCTCCGGGCGAGAGGTCCCTCACTACGTTCGGGACGAGTATCCTGCGGTTGCTTCCTCGCTTTCCCGCCTTCTCACTCGTCAGCTCACCACTTCCCCGTCGCCCACCACAGGTCGCGGTTGTAGAGGAACAGCGCCAGCAGGGCCAGGATCACCACCGCGGCGATCACCAGCGAGAAGCCGAACAGTCCCGACAGCACCTTGTTGTCGAACTTGAGGTGCATGTAGAACATCGCCACGAACCAGAACTTGAGGGCCGAGAGGAAGAGCAGCAGCTCCACGAACCAGGGGCCGAGCGAGCTGGCCAGGCCGGTCATCGAGTGGCTCAGCTCGCCGAAGCACACCTCGTAGAGGAGCACCTCGAGGGCCGTGAGGACGAACAGGATCACGGCGACCTGGATGTACTTGCCCGCGGAGGCGTGCGGATGATCCACGTGGTCAGCGGCCATAGGTCAGTTCCCCAGCGACATCAGGTAGACAACCGGGAAGATGATGATCCACACCACGTCCACGAAGTGCCAGTACAGCGCGGCGATCTCGAGGTTGAGGGCCTTGGCCGGCGGCAGGTCGCCCTTGACGGCGTCCTTGAGCAGGGTGGCCAGCCAGATCGTGCCCATGGTGACGTGGGCGCCGTGGAACCCGGTGAGGGTGTAGAACGACGCGGAGAACAGGTTGGTCGAGTAGCCCAGCCCCAGGTGCTTGAAGTGGGAGAACTCGTACACCTGCATCCCGGCGAAGAAGATGCCGCAGAGCACCGTGAGCGAGAGCCACGTGAGCAGCTTGCGGCGGTTCCCCTCCTGGGCGCCGTTGAGCGCCATCACCACGAAGAACGACGAGAAGAGGAGGATCGCGGTGCCGCCGGTCACCAGCGGCACCTCGAAGATGTCCTTGGGGCCCGGCCCGCTGACGCTCTGGCCCCGGTAGATCAGGAAGGTCGAGATCAGCGAGGCGAAGAAGAGGCACTCCGAGCCGATGAAGGTCCAGATCGCCAGCTTCCGGTTGTCGATCGGCAGCGAGGTGTGGTGCCCCGCGTGGGCTTCGTGGCCGTGATCCATCGCGGCGGAAGTCATCTGGGCGCCGTCCTCAGTGATGCGTGGCGTTGGCATCCACGGGCTGGTAGGCCCACTTGAAGATGCCGACGGTGACGATGATGAAGCCGAGGATCCCGACCGGGTGGAACGGGAACGCCCAGGCCTTGGGCAGCATGAAGCCGATGAAGAACACCAGGATCCCCACCGCCACGATCAGCGGCCACCACGACGGGCCGGGCATGTGGATCCCGCGGCCGTCCACCAGCTTCGGCTCCGGCAGGGTCCGCACCCCGGCGGCCCGCTTCTGGATCCAGAGGTCGTCCTTGCCGGTGACCGTGGGTTCCTCGGCGAAGTTCCACTCCTGCGGCGGCGACGGGATGGCCCACTCCAGCGTGGCGCCGCCCCACGGGTCGGCCGGCGCGTTGCGCGGGCCCCGCCACGTCTTCACCACGTTCCAGATGAACACCAGGAACGCCACCATCAGGATGAAGGCGCCCACCGTGGCCATCAGGTTGTAGATGTCGAACCCGAGGCCCTCGGGGTAGGTGTAGATCCGGCGGGGCATGCCCAGCAGGCCGGCGAAGTGCATCGGGAAGAAGGTCACGTTGAACCCGATGAACATCAGCCAGAAGTGCAGCTTGCCGAGCCGCTCGTCGAGCAGGCGGCCGAACATCTTGGGCCACCAGTAGTAGGCCCCGGCGGTGAGCGCGAAGATCGAGCCGCCGAAGAGCACGTAGTGGAAGTGCGCCACCACGAAGTAGGTGTCGGTCTGCTGCAGGTCGGCCGGCGCCACCGAGTGCATCACCCCCGAGAGGCCGCCGATGATGAACATGGCGATGAAGCCGAGGGCGAACCACATCGGGGTGCGGAGCTGCAGCGAGCCGCCCCAGATGGTGCCGATCCAGTTGAAGATCTTCACCCCCGTGGGGATGGCGATCAGCATGGTGGCCAGCGAGAAGAACGAGTCGGCGAGCGGCCCCATCCCGGTCGAGAACATGTGGTGCGACCACACCCCGAAGCCCAGGAAGGCGATGAAGGCCATCGAGAAGACCATCGAGGTGTAGCCGAACAGCGGCTTGCGCGCGAACACCGGCAGGATCTCGGAGATGATCCCGAAGGCCGGCAGGATC
>CAZNOJ010000049.1:0-18972 GCA_964574665.1 uncultured Gemmatimonadaceae bacterium | reverse complement strand
AGGTCCCCCTGACCGGAGTTCTGGCTTGACCGTGTCCCACGCCCCCCGCCCCCGGCGGGTGCTCGATGCCCCCTCGCTCCTGGGTCTCTCGACCCGAGAGGGATTTCGGCGTGCCGCCAACCTGCTCCTGGCTGAAATGTCGGTCGGCAACGGCGAGCTGGTGATCGACCTCGGCGCGACGCGGGAGGTGGATTCCGCCGGGCTGGGAGCCCTGGTGTTGGTCCAGCGCCACGCGGCGGAACGCCGCCAGCAGGTGGTGTTGCGCGGAGTCGGGCCCGAACTCGAGTACCTCCTGGTGCTCACCAAGCTCGACGACCTCTTCCAGTTCGAGGCACGATAGCCCACCTGGTGGGGCAGTCCGTGCCGCCGCTCGTCGTCCGTCGCCGATAGATTCGTGCGATGCCTTCCCCCCTGATCGTCGCCAGCAACCTCTCCCGACGCTACGGCCCGGTGGCGGCGCTCGACGACGTCTCGCTCGAGGTGGACCCCGGCGAGGTGGTGCTCCTCCTCGGGGCCAACGGGGCGGGCAAGACCACCCTGATCCGCCTCCTCGCCGGCCTCACCCGTCCCACCCGCGGCCGGGTCCGCATCGCCGGGCAGGACCTCTGGGCCGAGCCGGCGGCGCGCCAGCGGGTCGGCTTCCTCTCGCACCTTGCGTTGATGTACCAGGACCTCACTCCCCGGGAGAACCTCCGCTTTGTGGCGACGTTGCATCAGCTCCGCGATGCCGACGCCATGGTGCAACGCGCCCTGGAGGAGGCCGGGCTCGCCGGGCGCGCCGACCGGGCGGTGCGGGGGTTCTCGCGCGGCATGCTGCAGCGGCTCGCCCTCGCGCGCGCCACGCTGCACGAGCCGGAGGTGCTGCTGCTCGACGAGCCGTTCACCGGGCTCGACCCCTTGGCGAGTCGCACGCTGGCCGCGCGGATCGCCGCATGGCGCGCTGCGGGCCGCACGGTGGTGGCGGTGACGCACGACCCGGCGGAACTCTGGGCGGAGGCCACGCGGGTCGTGGTGCTGGCCGCAGGGCGCGTGGCCCGCGACACCCCCCGACCGGCCGACCTCGCCGAGTTCCGGGACGCGCTCACGGCGGTGCTGGCGGCGTGACCGCCTTCGCGGCGGTGCTGGCGATTGCCGGCAAGGATCTCCGCATCGAGCTGCGCAACCGCACCGCGCTGCTCACCGCCATCTCCTTCGCCATCCTGGTCCAGCTGGCCGTGGTCTTTGCGCGGGAACCGGGCGGGGTGTCGCTGCGCACGGTGGCCCCCACGGTGCTCTGGATCACGCTCGCGTTCACCACGATCGTGGTGCTCAATCGCGCCTTCCTCCTCGAGCGCGAGCACGGGGCGCTGGAGAGCATCCTCCTCTCGCCGGTGCCGCGCGCCGCGCTGTTCTGGGGGAAATGGCTCGCCAACAGCGTGCTGGTGCTGCTGGTGCTCACGGTGGCGGTGCCGCTCTGGGCGCTCTTCTTCGAGGTGGGGTTCCCGGCGGCGATGCTCCCCCTGCTCGGGGTCCTGGCGCTCGCCGCGCTGGGGTTCACCGCCTGCGGCACCCTCTTCGCGGCGATGACCGCCCGCACCCGCTACGCCGAGCTGCTGTTGCCGGTGCTGTTGCTGCCGTTCCTCTTCCCGCTGCTGCTCGCAGGGGCCGCGGCCGGCACCCGCCTGCTCGCCGGCCGGCCATTCGGCGAAGTGGCGGGGTGGCTTAGGATTCTGGTGACCTACGACGTCGCGTTCCTGGCGCTGGCGTCGCTGCTCTTCCCCCACGTGGTGGACGAATGAGTCTCAACGCGGCGGCGGCCACCCGGGCGGTCCGGATCGGTCGCGCGATCACGATCCTCGGGCTGGCGATGGCGGCGTTCCTCTACGTGCTCGCCCTGCAATGGACCCCGCCCGAGCGGTTCCAGGGCCTGGTGCAGAAGCTGTTCTACCTGCACCCCCCGTCGGCGTACGCCATGCAACTGGCCTTCGTGCTGACCGGGATCACCTCGGCGCTCTACCTCTGGCTGCGCGAGGCGCGCCTCGACGCCTTCGCCGAGGCATCCGCCGAGGTCGGCCTGCTGTTCGGGCTGGTCGCGGTGATCACCGGGCCGATCTGGGGACGGCCCACGTGGGGGACCTGGTGGGAATGGGAGCCGCGGCTCACCTTCACGCTGCTCGAGCTGCTGGTGTTCTCCGGCTACTTCGCGCTGCGCTCGGCGATTCGCGAGCCCGCCGAGCGCGCCGCCTTCGCCGCGGTGCTCGGCATCACCGCCCTGGTGCTGGTGCCCTTCAACCACCTCACCGTCTACTGGTTCGCCTCGCAGCACCCCGAGCCGCTGATCGCCCGCCCCGAGGCCCCCGAGATGCCCTGGGTCATGGTGCGGACCTTCCTGTTCGGCCTGCTCACCACCACGGTGCTCTACATCGGCTTCGTGATGCAGCGGTACGGCATCGGCGTGCGCCGCCAGCTTGCGGAGGTCGGCGATGCCTGAGAACGGCAACTTCATGGTGGCGGGCTACGTGGTCTTCGCGGTGATCGTGGTGGGGTACGCGGTCGTGCTCTGGCGGCGGGGGCGGGGCTGACAAGCTGACATGCTGAACCGCTGACAGGCCCATCCGGTCATCCTGAGAGACCGAGCGCAACGAGGGCGTCGAAGGATCTGCTGTTCCGGGCCCAGCGAAAGCAGATCCTTCGACTTCGCGGCCTGACGGCCGCTTCGCTCAGGATGCCTCCTGCTCTTCCGCCAGCATCCACTTCCACGCCAGCGCCGCCAGCACGGCACCCAGGATCGGGCCGATCCAGTACACGGCCTGGGCGGTCATCGAGCCCGACAGCAGCGCCGGGCCGAAGGCGCGCGCCGGGTTGAGCGCCGCACCGGTCAGCGGGCCGCCCACCAGGATCGCGAACACCAGCGTGAGCCCGATACCGAACCCGCCCACCCGCGGCGCGTTGCGCGCCACGGCCGTCCCCATCACCGCGCTCATCAGCACGAAGGTGAGCACCGCCTCGATGGCGATCCCCTTGCCGAAGGTCACGGCCGGGTTGAGGGCCGGGGCCCCCCACCGCACCAGGTCGCCGACGCTGCCGGGGAGGAGCGCCTTGGCCAGCGCGACGGCCACCACGGCCCCGGCGAGTTGTGCCGCGATGTAGGCGAGGGCATCGCGCGGGGTGATCCGCCGGATGGCCAGCAGCCCCGCGGTCACCGCCGGATTGCAGTGGCCACCGGAGATGTGCATCGTGGCGGTCACCGCCACGGCCAGCGCCAGGGCGTGCACCAGCGCGATGCCGAGCAGGCCGAACCGCGCGGTGGGGAAGGAGTCCATCACCACGGCGCTGCAGCCGAAGAACACCAGGAAGAAGGTGCCCAGCGATTCGGCCGCCGCGCGGCGGGCAAGGGCAGGCATCAGTGCGCCTCCTGTTCTGGGGTGAAGTGGAACGACGGCGCCGAATCTATCACGGTGCCGCGCGGAGCAGCAGCGTCGCGTTGGTGCCGCCAAAGCCGAACGAATTCTTGAGCACCGTGCGGGGCGCCAACGCGCGGCCCTCCCGGGGCAGCAGCACCAGGCCGCCGTCCGCGATCGGATCCGGGCAGTTGAGCAGCCCGGGGATCCAGCCGCGGTGGATCGCCAGCGCCGCGATCGCGGTTTCGATCGCGCCACTGGCGCCGAGTGCGTGCGCGTGCCATCCCTTGGTGCCGCTCACCGGCAGCCGGTCGGCGTGGTCGCCGAACACGGCGCGGATCGCCTCGGCCTCCACCGCGTCGTTGAGCGGCGTGGATGATCCGTGGGCATGGACCCAGTCCACCTCCGTGGGGGTCACGTCGGCATCCGCCAGGGCCATCCGCATGGCCCGGATCGCCTCCCGCCCGTTGGGCCGCGGTCGCGTCATGTGGTGCGCGTCGTTGCTGAGGCCGAACCCCGAGACCTCGGCGTAGATCCGGGCGCCGCGGGCCCGCGCCCGCTCGGCCTCCTCCAGCACCAGCACGCCGGCGCCCTCGCCCATCACGAAGCCGTCACGGCCGCGGTCGAACGGCCGCGAGGCGCCGGCCGGGTCGTCGTTGCGGGTGCTCATCGCCCGGATCATCGCGAACGCCCCGAAGCAGAGCGGGTAGATCGGGGCCTCGCTGCCCCCGGCCAGCACCACGTCCGCCTCGCCGTGCGCCACGGCGCGGAACCCCTGCCCGATCGCCAGGGTACCGGAGGCACAACTCATCCCGTTGGTGGTGTTCACGCCCGAGAAGCCGTGCTGCATCGCGATGTTGCTGCTGACGGCGCCGGCAAAGACGGTGAGGGCGAGCAGCGGATCCACGGCGCGCAGCCCCTCGCGCACGAACCGGGCGTTCTGCTCCTCGCCGAAACCGACGCCGCCGAGCGCGGTGCCCATCTGCACGCCCACGCGGTCGGGGGGCAGCGTCTCCGCCTGGAGCGAGGCATCGGCCAGGGCGAGCTGGGCCGCCACCATCGCGAACTGCGAGCAGCGGTCGGCGCGTCGTGCCGTGCGCGGCGACAGCCACGTCTCGGCATCGAAATCGTCAATGGTGGCGGCCACCTGCGAGCGGAACAGGGCCGCATCGAAGCGCGTGATCCGGCGCACCGCCGAGCCGCCGCCGCGCAGCGTGGCCCACACCGCGTCGGGGCCGAGCCCGATCGGGGTGACCAGGCCGAGTCCCGTGATCGCCACGCGGCGCATCAGGTGCGGTGCGTGGCGGTGAGCGCCAGGCCGGCCAGGGTGCGGGCGGCGATGCCGTGAATGAACACCGGCCCGATCACGGTGCGCGCGGCGAGCCCGCCGATCAGCGGCCACCGGGGGCCCGGCCACTCGTGCACGATGGTCACGTCGGTGCCGCCGTCCGGGCGCGCCACCAGGCGCCACTCCACGTCCATCCCGCGCGTGATGCCGGCGATGTGCCGGTAGCGCACCACGTGCTGCCGCGGATCCACCCAGATGCGCGAGGTCCACCACGTGGGCCAGTTGAGCCCAGCCCCGAACGGCCGCCACGCGGCCATGTCCACCACGCCGTCGCCACCGGCCTCGCCCTCGAGGCGCACCACCCAGCGATAGTGCGGCAGGAAGTCGGGCCACCGTTCCACCGCCACGGCGTGGGGCCACACCCGCTCCGGCGGCGCGGCGATGGTCACGGCATCCAGCAGGCGCATCAGTCGGTCCGCCAGGCCACGGCCACGCGCGCGAAGGCGCCCCGCCACGCCTGCGGCGCCGCTGCGCCGGCGCGACGCGCGAGGGCCAGCAGGGCCTCGGGTGCACGCCCCCGGGCCAGCGAGGTGACACCATCCGCGATCGTCACCGCATGGAGCCCCAGCAACCGGCCGCCCACCCGGAACGCGCGGCCGGCAGCCGCCACCGGCAGCAGGTCGCTGACGATGACGCCGCGGCGCGCCACCTGGCTCGCCGCGGTGAGCATCCGCACCGCATCGTGATCATCGAGGTGGTGGAGCAACTGCGACAGCAGCACCACATCCACGGCGCGTGGCCGGAACGGCAACGCGGTGCCGCACGCCACCACGCACGGCACGGCGTTGCGCCCCGCCAGGACCGCCGCCGCGCGATGACGCTCCACGCCGGCGAGTCGGAAGGACATCCCGCGGCGGCGGCCCCACCGGGCGGCGGCGCGCGGCAGGTCGCCCGCTCCGGTGCCGACATCGAGCAGCAGGCATCGGGTGGGGCGATCCCTTGCGGGGAACAGCGCGTCGAGGCCGGTGTGCAGCGCGCGCACCCCGCCGAACCAGCGATTGGCGCGCGCGATGTCGCCGAGCACGCGCGTCACCAGCGCCGGATCTGCCCCCGGATCGTCGAGCAACTCGGTGCCCACCGGCTGTGGCATGGCCTGCGTCACGCCTCACCCCCCGCCGGCATGGCCATACCCGCCGCGGTAGTACAGCAGCGGCCGGCCGTGCTCGGCGGCGTTGCCCCCGGTAACCTCGCCGATCAGCAGGGTGTGGTCGCCTGCCTCCACCGCGCGCCAGCGACGGCAATGGAGGTGCGCCAGCACGCCGTCGAGCAGCAGCTCGCCCTCCGCCCCGCGCCGCCACCCCACGCCCTCGAAGCGGTCGTGCGTCGTGGCCGAGAAGCGGCGGGACAGCGCCTCCTGGTGCGAGTCGAGGATGTTGACGGTCCACGCCGAGGCGTCGCGGAGCGCGGCGAACGCCGAGGCCGCGTGGTCAATCGCCACCGCCACCAGCGGTGGCACCAGCGACACCGACGAGAACGAATTGACGGTCATCCCGGCCGGTTGGTCGTCGGCATCGAAGGCGGTCACGATGGTGACCCCGGTCGCGAACCGACCGCAGAGGTCGCGGAACCGGAATTCATCCATGGAAGCGTGAGCCATTGGTCGTGAGTCGCGAGTCGTGCGTCGTGAGCGCGGTCATTCGGGGCGGATGCCCGTCGCCTGTCGCCCGTCGCTTGTCGCCCATCACCAGCCGTCCCAGCACCCTGGGCGAGAGCAACGCCTGCACGGGCACGCAATCGCCGCAGATGCCGATCGCCGTGTCGCCGAGGCCGGCGTGGTCGAGACGACGGACCGCCGCGCGGAAGAGGGCGGGTTGCTGCATCGCATGACCGATGACACGCTCCACCAGCCACTTCCCGGCGAACTGGCGGCGGCGCGCGCGCCGGTACGGCGCCAGCGCCGCATCGTGGATCGGTCGGTCGTCGTGCAGCAGTGGGACGAGGGTGTCGGCCAGCAGTCGTGCGCCGACCAGCGCCGCCCAGATTCCCTCGCCGGTGAACGGATCGAAGAAGTCGGCCGCATCGCCCACCAGCGCCATGCCATGGCCGGTGCTGCGGCGCGCGCGATGGTCGAACGGTCCGGTCACCATCACCGCGTCGCCGATCTCCGTTGTGTGGATTCGCTCCGCCAACGCGGGCCACGATCGTACCCGGTGCCGCAGGTAGGCGGCCGGGTCCGTCCGGAGGTGCGATGCCTCGCTGGCCGGCACCACCAACGCCAGGTTCACCTGGCCTGGCCGGATCCGGTTGAGGCCCACGTACCCGCGGGGCCCCACGTGCAGCTCGGCGGCGTCCCCGAGTCCGTCCACCTGGGCCACGTGGGTCACGATCGCGAGCCGGGCAAGCCGCGCGCGGCGCACGCCCCCCGCGTGGCGCGCCACCCGGCTCCGCAAGCCGTCGGCCCCGATCACCACGCGGGCACGCACGGTGGTGCGGATGCCTCCGGATTGCAGCGTGGCCGTGATGCCACCGTCGCGTGTCGGGGCGAGTGCCTCGAGGCGGCGGCCTTCCATCACCGGGATGCCCTGCGCGCGCACCGCGGCGAGCAGGGCCGCGTCCACCTCGCGGCGGGGGAGGGCGAGCCCGGTGGCCCCGCCGGGAAACCGGCCGCGCAGCAGATCGCCGCGGTCGGTGTGGATGGACGAGCCGGTGAGCGGAGTGGTGCCGAGTCGGGTGATCGAGCCGAGCACGCCCAGGCGCTCGAGTTCCTGCACGGTGGCGGGGGAGGCGTACTCGGAACAGCACTT
The DNA here is from genome assembly GCA_964574665.1 of uncultured Gemmatimonadaceae bacterium. Classification (GTDB taxonomy): domain Bacteria; phylum Gemmatimonadota; class Gemmatimonadetes; order Gemmatimonadales; family GWC2-71-9; genus Palsa-1233. The sequence goes on along the minus strand of CAZNOJ010000049.1, from coordinate 11,500 downwards.
GGCGCGGGGAAAGCGGGCCTTGTCCACCACCAGCACGCGGTGGCCGGCCGCGGCGAGCCGCAGCGCGGTGGCGGTGCCGGCGGGTCCGGCGCCGACCACCAGCGCATCGTGGCGTTCAGGCATCGCGCGGTCTCCCGGCGAGCAGCGCCTCGATCCGCTGCCGCAGGTGATCGGGGCAGCAGGCGCCCTGGCCCGCCCGCCGCAGCCGGTCGCGGAATGCCTGTTCGAACCGGGTCACCTCGCCGCAATCGCGACAGCGGTCGAGGTGTTCCTGCATCCGTTCCGCCTCGGCCATCGGCAGGTCGCCGCGCACGAAGGCGTCCAGTTCCTCGCGGGCCTGTTCGCAGTCGTAGCCCGCCTCGCCGCAATGACTCACCGTGCCTCCTCCCGGGGCGCGATCACCCCGCGTGCTTCCGCATAACGCCGGAGCTGCCCCTGCAGGATCCTGCGACCCCGAAACAGCCGCGACTTGACCGTGCCCACCGGGATCCCGATCGCCTCCGCCACCTCGGCGTAGGGGAGTCCCTCGAGGTCGGAGAGCAGCACCACCTCGCGGAACTCGTCGGGGAGGGCCGCCAGGGCCGCGGTGACCTCCTCGTCGATCAATTGCTCGAAGAACTGGCCCTCGGGGTCCGGATTGTGGGGGTCCACCAGTTCGGGCAGCAGTTCCGGATCGGCGGCGACCGGCGCGCGCGATCCCTTGCGCCAGGTGCTGATGAACTGGTTGCGCAGGATGGTGATCAGCCACGCACGCACGTTGGAGCCGGGACGGAACCGGCTCCATGCCGCCAGCGCCTTGAGCACCGTGTCCTGCACCAGGTCCTCGGCGCGGGCCGGGTCCCCCGACAGGCGGAGCGCCACGCGATACAACAGGTCGAGGTGGGGGAGGACCTCTTCGTCGAAGCGGGGAGGGGACGTCGGCGCGGACATGGCGAAGGATAGTCGAGGACAGCGGACGGAGGGCGGAGGACGGAGGACGGCGATGCGAAGCACTCCGTCCTCCGTCCTCCGCCCTCCGTCCTCAACTATCTTCCCGGCATTCTATGACATCCCCCGTGCCCGCCATCCTGCCGCTTGCATTGCTCGAGGCGGTGCAGAACATCGACACCCCGCCCGACGACGGACTCGGCGCCCTCGAGGACGAGTTGGCCGCCAAGCGGCTCGGACTCTCCCCCACCGTGGCCGCGCAGATCAAGCGCTACCGCGACCAGGCGGACAGCGGCGGCGAGGTGGACCGCGAGGAGGCGCTGGCCGTGTTCCGCCTGGTGGGTCGCCGACCCGACGCCGACCTGGTCTACGCCGATGCGGGCCGGCGCGCGGCGCGGTACGCGGCCCGCGAGCGCGGCGGCGGCAACAAGGCGCTCGCCGCCGTGTCGCCAGGCAAGCTCGGCGCCAGCGTGCGGTTCCGCGCCGCGGGCCGCCTCGCCCAGCGCTGGCTGCTCGTCGAGCTGCGCGCACCCGGCGGGGTTCCCCGCGCCGAGACCGAGGACACGCTGGCCCTGCTGGCGCGGGAGGATGGCCTGGGGTGCCGCTTCCACGGCAGTGCGCTGGGCGAATTGCTCCGGCTGGTGGTGGGCTACGAGGGCGTCGTGGTGCACGAGTCGTGTCGCGCGCGCGGCGATGCGCGCTGCTTCTGGCGAGCCGAACAGGCGGAGGGCTACGAGTGATCCCGCTCGAGACAATGGACCGTGTCGCGCTCCGCGAGGGGCTGGAGCGGGTGGGCGCCGACGGCTGGCTGCTCTTCGACTTCCACGGCCTCAACCCGGTGGCCGCCCGGCTGCTCCCCGGCGGCAACCTCACCACCCGCCGCACCTGGGCGTGGATCCCGCGCGAGGGACCGATCACCGCCATCGTGCACCGGATCGAGATGCAGCCGTGGCAGGGATTCTCCGGCACCATCCTGCCGTTCTCCCGCCACGCCGAGCTCGAGCAGGCGCTCCGCGACACGGTGGGTGGCCGGATCGCGGCCATGGAGATTTCGCCGCGCGATGCCGTGCCGTATCTCGACCGCATTCCCTGGGGCGTGGTGGACCTGCTCCAGTCGCTGGGCGTCACGGTGGTGCCGAGCGCCGAGCTGGTGACGCGCTTCGCCGCCACCTGGAGTGCCGCCGAGCTGGCCGAGCACGTGACGGCGGCGGAACTGTTGCGTCGCATCGCGCTCGACGCGCTGGGCAGGGCGGTGCACCGCACCGACGGCTCGCTCACCGAGAGCGGCCTGCAGGCCGAGGTGGTGGCCGCGATGCGCCAGGCCGGACTGTTCCTCACCACCCTGCCGATCGTGGGCTTCGGTCCCAATGCGGCCAATCCGCACTACGAGCCGATCGCCGGCGCGGATCGCACCCTGGCGCCGCACGAGGTGATCCTGCTCGACCTCTGGGGCGGGATGCACGAGGGGGCGGTCTTTGCGGACCAGACCTGGATGGGGTGGAGCGGCAGCCGGGGCAGTGTTCCCGACGAGGTGGCGTGCGTGTGGGCCACGGTGCGCGACGCGCGGGACGCCGCGATCGCGGCGCTCCGGGCGCGGCATGCCGCGGGGGAGCCGCTCTTCGGCTACCTCGGCGACCGGGCCGCGCGCGAGGTGATCGAGCGCGCCGGCTACGGCGAGTCCTTCGTGCATCGCACCGGCCACTCCATTGACCGCGACCTGCACGGCTCGGGGCCCCACCTCGACGACTACGAGACCCACGACGACCGGGCCCTCCTCCCGGGGACGGGGTGCTCGGTCGAGCCGGGGGTCTACCTCACGGGTCGTTTCGGGGTGCGGAGCGAGGTGAACCTCCATTATGGAGGGGAGGGGGTGGTGGTCACCCCGGGGGAGCCCCAGCGGGAGCTGGTGACCCAGTAACCGGGCACTCACCCCCACGAGATGGTGCAACGTGTTGCCACCATTGAACTTGCAGTGTCCGGCGGCGGCCTGGCGCGGCTCGGTCCGGGGGGGTGATGGTGGGGGGAGGCGCCGTCCCGGGTGCCCGACAGGCGCGGGTGTGACTTCCGGGCAGGTGGCGGGGTCAGTAGGGCATCAGCAACCACAACGGCGGGGCTGGCGGTACCCGGAGGGCCCCTGGGTGGGTGGGGTGATCCGCCTTTGGTTGCAGGGAGTTACGGGTCGAGTCCCGGGCCGGTGCTGGGTCGTTACCGTTGCTTGACACCTTTGCAGGGTGCCGACATATTCGGCGGGTCCGGCCCCACTGGCCGGGACTTCCGTAACAGAACCCAAGCGGCTGACAGAGCGAACGATGGACCGGGTGCACGTGACATCCGGTCGGCGGATCCCGCCCTTGGGATTCGCACCTGTGCCGTATCGTCGCCACGACGATCGGTGCGGCTCATCCGGGAGTTCACGTCGTCGCCCCGTCGGGGCGGCGTTGCGGGACTGGGTCGTCCACACCGCCCGGTGTGCCGGCCCTGCACGAAGGAGCGGCCACATTCGTCACTCGCCTTCGGAGGATGGTTCCATGATGCAGAAGTGTGTGAGGACCCTCGCCCGTGCAGTGCGCTCGTTCGCACTGGCGGCGGTGGTCGGCGGCTTCGGCGCTTCGGCGCTCGCGGCCCAGGCCACCGGTAAGATCGAGGGACGCATTCGCGACCAGAACGACCAGCCGATCGCGAACGCGCAGGTTGTCATCGTCGGGACGGCGTTCGCCGCCCGGGCCAACGCCCAGGGGTACTGGTTCCTCAACTCGGTCCCCGCCGGGCAGTATGACATCCGCGCGTCGTACGTCGGCTACCGTGCGCAACAGGTCACGGGCGTCCGCATCATCACCGGCCAGACGGCCAACCAGGATTTCCAGCTGGAGCAGACGGCCGTGGAGATCCAGGACATCGTCGTGGTCGCGGCCAGCAACCCGCTGGTGCCGCGCGACCAGGTCACGTCGCGGCAGCTGATCGACGGGGCGTTCACCGACAAGCTGCCGGTGGACAACCTGACCAACGTCTTCGCGCTGCAGCCGGGCGTGATGGCGTCGGCCGGCGGCACGCAACTCTCGGTGCGCGGCGGCCGGACCGACGAGAACGCCACCTACATCGACGGCGTCCCGGTCAACCCGGGCAACCGCGGCACCGGTGCCGGTCGCGCGGTGCCGACGCTGGCGGTCGCCACCAACGCCTTCGAGGACGCCTCGATCACCACGGGCGCCACCTCGGCGGAGTTCGGCAACGCGCAGGGCGGCGTGATCGCGATCACCACCCGGACCGGTGGCCAGCGCTTCAGCGGCAACATCGGCTACGAGACCGACGAGTTCTCCGGGCTCAAGCAGTCGGCCGGCTTCAACCGCCTGCAGGCCTCGTTGGGCGGCCCGCTGGTGGGTGACGTCACCTTCTTCGTGGGTGGCCAGATCTCCGGCACCCGGTTCACGACTGGTGGCTTCCGGGGCTGGGAGACCCCGGACTGGGTTGCGGTGGGGGTGGACACCACCTTCGCGATCCCGGTCAACCGGACCGCGACGGCCGACACGCTGTTCCTCCCGGTCTACAAGTACGCCCTCTACCAGGGCGACTGCGACGCCTTCTACGCCGGCGGCTCGAGCAATCCCGACATCGCCAGCAACTACGGCGAGGATTGCCGCGGCAACCGTGGGCAAGCGTACAGCAACGGCACCGGGTCGAACGTGCAGCTCACCAGCAAGCTCAACTACTCGTTCGGTGCGGGGTCGCGCGTCTCGGTGTCGTACCTGACGCAGCGCAACCTGACTCGTGCGGGCCCTGGCAGCGACGGCGCCACCGGCACCACCAACACCTCGCAGATGCTCACGGTCAACTGGAACCAGGTGCTGTCGAAGAGCGCCTCGAACGCCCTGGCGATCGACGCGTACTTCTCCTATCAGACCGACCGGTCGATCAACTCCCTCCTCACCGCGGAGTCGGAGCTGTCGAGCCGCGACCCGTTCCTGGGCTGGCAGTTCAGCAACCTGGAGTACGAGTACGGCTTCGACGAGTTCCCGGTGACCGATGAGCTGGTGCGCGACTATCGCCTCCAGCCCGCCGACGGCCGGATGACGATCTACGACCGGTTCAACACCACCCAGTACAACGCCCAGAACGGCTACGGCGGCTCGATCGGCAACCCGGGCAACGTCGGCAACTTCGGCGGCGCGCCCGGCACGCTCAACACCGCGCAGGAAGAGCGGATGATCGGCAAGGCCAACCTCGACTGGCAGGTGGACCGCTACAACCGCGTCAAGATGGGCGTCGAGTACACCTCGACCAAGATCGACACCTACAACATCGGCGCTAACGGCCAGGGCTTCTCCGACATCTGGAAGGCCGAGCCGGTGCGGTACAACCTCTTCGTCGAGGACCGCCTCGACCTGGGCGACGTGGTGCTGGTGGGCGGGCTCCGGTACGACTTCTTCGACATCGGGGCGGAGAAGTGGAAGGACTTCCCCCGGATCTCGTCGTTCCCGAACTTCACGCCCGACATGCTGGAGTCGCGGCTGGAGGAGTACTCGAGCCACGACTACATCTCGCCGCACATCCAGGTGGCGTTCCCGGTGACGGAACGGACCAACTTCCGCCTGTCGTACGCGCAGATGGTGCAGGCGCCCGACTACTCGGTGGTGCTGTTCGGGTCGAACACCGACCTGGCGATCACCAACACGAACAACAACTACGGTTCCGACCTCGACTTCGGCAAGACGATCCTGTTCGAGTTCGGCGTGCGCCACGCGTTCAGCGACGACATGGTGCTCGACCTGACCGTGTACAACAAGGACAACCTGGCCAACGCGGCCGGCCGCCTCATCGGGGCGATCGACCCGCGGACCAACTCCCGGGTGGACCTGCGGCAGACCGTCAACGCCGACTTCGGCAACACGCGCGGCATTGACCTGCGGCTCGACCGCCGCTTCGGCAACATCTTCAACGGGATGCTGGCCTACTCGTACCAGGATGCCCGCAACACCGGCACCGACCCGTACACCTACATCAACTTCGGGTCGCGGATCACCTCGGCGATCACGGGCAGCGCAGCGCCCCCGCCGCAGGCGGCCCAGCCGGTCGGGTTCTCCCGCCCGCACTCGCTGGCGGCGCAGTTCTCGTTCAACTTCCCGGCGGACTTCTCCGAGGGGTCGGTGGTGGGTGCCATCATGCAGAACATGGGCATCTTCGGCACCGCCCGGTACGCCTCGGGCACGCCGTACACGCGTTGCGACCCGACGCTCGACGACGACCTCGCGGTCACCTCGGGCGGCACCTGCAACAACCTGGGCGGCGGCTTCAACGCGGCGCGGCTGCCGGCGTTCAAGAACGTCGACCTCCGGGTCACCAAGGGCTTCCGGCTCGGCGCGCTCGACCTGACCGCCTACGCCGACGCCCGCAACGTGTTCAACATCAAGAACATCCTCGCGGTGTTCTCGCAGACCGGCACCACCAGCAATGCCCGGCTGGCGGCCACCCGGTGGACCGGCGACTCGTCGACCTTCGCGCTCAACGCGGCGGCCAACGGGATCTACAACGCCACCACCGGCGCGATCGACCTCCCGGACAGCGACTCGCAGTGCGGCTCGTGGGTCACCACGGGCAACAATCCGTCGCCCCCGACCTGCTACTTCTACCGCAAGGGCGAGCAGCGGTACGGCAACGGCGATGGCATCTACACCCTGGAAGAGCAGCGGCGGGCATCGGACATCGCCCAACTCGGCACCTTCCACGTGTCCCGTTGGGCCGGTGGCGGACGCATCCTCCGCTTCGGCATGGAAGTGAACTTCTGACCTGAGTACTCGCCGTGGTCGGGGTCGGCTTCGGCCGGCCCCTGCCCCGGCGCCCGCATCCATCCTCGAGAGGTCGCACAATGCACTCACTGCGTGGTACGCGAGGCCTGATCGGCGGACTGCTGTTCGCGCTCGCCGCGGCTGTCGCGCTCCCGACCCCGGCCGTCGCTGGCCCGGATCCGGCCGCCAAGCGGCCGAACACCGGCCGCTACCGGCTCTTCGTCGGCAACCTGGGCGCGATCACCATCAACCGGGTCTACTACGGCCTGAACACCCGCGGCGAAGTGGGCGTGGACTCGCTCAACTCGTCCACGATCGGTGGCGGCTTCTGGCCGAAGGGCACCGGCAACCAGTACATGTTCAACTCTGGTCTGCAGGTGGCCGGCATCATCGCGGGCACCAAGCCGGCAAACCCGTGGGGCGGCGACACCACCGGCGGCATGTTCTTCGACGCCTCCGGCCTCCGCCAGCACGGCACCGCGGTCACCGAGCTGTACAACGCGGTGTCCCCGGTCGACCAGGCGGTCTGGCCCCAGGCGGCCTTCGTGCCGCAGGGTGACGCCTCCGAGGAGCTCTTCGACCCGCTGCTGCGCGGCCGCATGTCGGCCTCGCAGGGCGACGTCTGGTTCATGTCGTCCGAGGCCGACCCGGGCCTCAACGCCGCCCGGCCGCACCCGCTCGGCATCATCGCCGAGTACCGGGTGATGGGCTGGAACTTCCCGGCCGGCAACGAGGACCTGCTCTACCTCATCGTGACGTTCTACAACATCACGACCACCAACGAGGCGGCCTACGCGCAGTACCGGCCCGGCCTCCGCGAGATCCTGATCGAGCAGGCGCAGCAGTTCCACGCGCTCAACAACGCGGCGTTCTCGGTGGACCTGCCCGACGAGGGCTACACCATCGACCCGTTCTACGCCGCGTTCTCCGCCGACCCCGACGTGACCTCGTCGGCCGGCGTCAACTTCTCGTCGGTCAACATGCCGTTCGCGATGGGCTACGCCTATCACCGCGACTTCCTGCGGGCGGCCGGCTGGACCTTCTCGCCCAATATCTTCGGCGCCCCGTTCTTCGCGGGCTCCGGCTTCGTGGGCATCAAGTACCTCAAGTCGGCGACCGGGCCGGGCGAGATCGCGCTCTACTCGAACACCACCAACGGCGGCGCGTTCCCCGACCCGAACTCCGCCGTCCGGCTGTACAAGTACATGTCGGGCACCATCACCCCGGCCGACGGCGTGGCCTGCAACCAGGGTGACCCGCTCGTCTCGCGCATCTGCTTCGTCAACCCCAGCACCGCGGCCGACGTCCGCATGATGCAGTCGTCGACCCCGTTCGCGCTGGAGGCCGGTGCCTCGGCCTCGATGGTGGTGAGCTACATCCACGCGGCGCCGGTGCAGATCCCGGGCTACGTCCCGGGCACCGCGGTGCTGCCGGGCAACCCGCAGCTGCTGTCCAACGCGGCGCTGCTGCCGCTGGGCGCCAACCGGATCGACTCGCTGCAGGGCTTCCTGGGCTACACCGACGCCAACTCCGACGGCATCGTGACCCAGGACGAGTTCCGCGTGGTCCGCGGCTCGCTCCTCGGCAAGGCCGGCGTGGCGCAGGCGGTGTTCGACTCGAAGTTCCTGCTCCCGTTTGCGCCCGACGCCCCGGAGTTCTTCCTGATCCCCGGCGACGGCCAGGTCACCGTGATGTGGCGGCCCTCGGCCTCCGAGACCGACGGCGACCCGTACTTCCAGGTGGCCAAGGACGCCGCGGTGGTGCCCGATGGCGGTGGCGCCCCGGTGCCCAACCCGCTGTATGACGCCAACTACCGCCAGTTCGACGTGGAGGGCTACCGCATCTACCGCGGCCGCTCCGACACGCCGACCGGCCTCCGGCTGATCGCGCAGTACGACTACGCCGGCTCGGTCTTCCGCGACTACACCGGCCAGGTGGTGAGCGACGCGCGCGGCAGCCGCTGCGCCCCGGAGCTCAACCTGACCACGTCGTGCGCGGGGGTGTTCGATGCCTTCACGCCGGGCACCCAGCTGGTGCGCAACGTGGCGTATGACATCAACGCCAACTTCACGCAGGTGGCGCTCGGCAACCGGACGCTGCTGGCGTCGGGCGACGTGATCAACCTGGCCACCGACACCGCCGTCACCGGCGGCGGCACCGGCCTGCCGGCGCTCGGCAACACCGGCGTGCCGTTCGTGTACGTGGACAACGAGCCCCGCAACGGCCTGACCTACTTCTATGCCGTGACGGCGTTCGACGTGAACTCGATCAACTCCACCGGCGCCGGCAACACGGCGCTGGAGTCGGCCCGCATCTCCAAGCGCGTGGTCCCGGGCTCGCGTGCCGGCAACTACGTCAACGAGGGCGGCGCCGTGCTCGACGGGATCCACGGCCGCGGCGTCAAGCTGACCGACACCGAGGCGATGACCATCGATCCCGCCACCGGGCGCTTCAACAAGAAGGCGCTGCCGTCCAACGGCCTCTCGGGCGCCATCACCGGGCTCGTGACGGCGGTGCTCAAGGGCGAGGGGGAGATCTCGGCGCGGCTCGACTCGATCCGCCTGGGCGACCCCGAGACCAGCAACATCGGCCACACCTACTACTTCGGGGTGGGCGACGACGCGGGCCGCTCCACGGTCGCGATCGTGATTGACCAGAGCGAGACCCAGGGGGTCACCTTCGGCACCGGCGGCTGGGCCGGCGGCACCGCCGATCCCGACCTCGCCGCGATCTACGGCGGCGGTGAAGGGTTCAAGGCGGCCTCGGGCACCATCCGGATGGACCTGCCGGGGGCCTACTACACCACCGTGTACGGCCGTGGCTGCGTCAACTCGGCCACCGGGGCGTACCCGGAGTTCGGGCCGACCACCCGCTCCTGCTCGTACAACGGCGCCCGGTGGTACTCGGGCGACAACGAGACGATGGCCAACCCGAACCAGGGCAACTACGCCAGCTTCAACACCGGCCAGACCAACCCGCCCAACGGCAACCTGAACAACGCCGGCGAGCTGCCCGGGGTGGTCACGATCATGCAGAACATCTCCTACGAGAACTATCCGACCGCGGCCGGCCGCCGGCTCGAGGCGGTGTTCTCGGGTGCGGCCGGTGCTGCCGACGTCCGGGTGTACTGGGGCGCGGGCGGCAAGGTGGACTCGGTGATCGACCTCACCCACAATGTGGTAGTGCCGTTCACCGGCAAGATCGAGGCGTCCTGGGGCATCATGAACCAGGCCAACTCGGCCGTGGGCACCGGGTATGACCAGCGGGGCGGGGTGGTCACCACGACCGACATCTCCTGTGCTCCGGGGGCCAAGACCAACACCGGCATCCAGTCGCAGTGGCCCTGCCCGGCGGCGACCAATTACACGCTGTCGGAGACGGCGGTGCCGGGGCCGATCGCCTTCCACCGGAACGCCACGACGGATGCCCGGACCCGGGCAGTGCAGGCCAACAACGGCTTCGTGATGTGGGTCAAGGGCTACCTGTTCGCCTTCGAAATGGCGGGCGGCGCGGTGCCGGCGGCCGGGTCGGAGTGGACCCTGCGGTCGTACGCCGGCGGGATCTGGGGTGGCACCGGCAACGCCGGCGTCTTCAACGGTGGCCAGTACGTGTTCACCGAGGTCCGCCGGCCGTTCACCGCGGTGGGCGCCGAGCTGGTGTTCAAGTACAACGTCACCAACGAGAACGTGGCCTCCAGCAGCGAGACGCTGGCCCGGGTCCACACGGTGCCGGATCCGTACTACGTGACCTCGCCGCTTGAGGCGACCACGACCAGCAAGAAGATCAACTTCGTCAACCTGCCGGCCCGGGCCACGGTCCGGATCTACACCACGTCGGGCGTGCTGGTGCGGGCGCTCGAGCACGAGACCACCAGCAACGGCGGTGAGCTCACCTGGGACGTCCGGAACCGGAACAACCAGTTCGTGGCCAGCGGGGTGTACTTCTATCACGTGACTGCGGAGAACGGGGAGTCCACCGTGGGCCGCATGACCATCATCAACTACGCCCAGTAGTCCACGCCGACGGGCCGGGAGGGCAGGTCCCTCCCGGTCCCCCCAAGGAGAACGACGCATGCATCGCAGCTTTACGCCTCGGCTCATCCTGTCGGCCGCGCTCATCGGTCTCCCGATGACGGTGTCGGCGCAGGAGGATCAAGCCGACAACGTGGCCTACGGGTCCACCACCGCGGAGTTCCTGCTCCTGGGCGCCAACGCCCGGGGGGCGGCGCTCGGCGGCAGCTACATCGCCATGGCCACCGAGGTGGGCGGGCTCAACGCCAACCCCGCGGCCACCGCGCTCATGACCCGCCCCGGCGCGCAGTTCTCGCAGTACGACTACGTCGCCGAGACCAAGCTCAACTGGGGCGCCATCGCGTTCCCGTTCGGCGGCGGCGCGCGGGCCTTCGGCATCCAGCTCGGCACCTTCGGGTTCTCCGAGCAGCCGGTCTACACGGTGGAGACGCCCGAGGGCACCGGCGAGGTCTATGACGTCTCGGAGACCTTCGCCGCGCTCACCTTCGCGCAGAACTTCTCCGACCGCTTCTCGGTCGGCCTCACCGCGAAGGGCGTGTTCGACCAGCTCGGCCAGGCCTCGGGCTCGGCGTTCGCGATCGACTTCGGCACCCACTTCCACTCGAACCTGAGTGGCAAGCCGATCCGCTTCGCCTTCACCCTCAGCAACCTGGGCACCAAGCTCAAGTACGACGGCGACAAGATCCGCACCACAGCGCCGCGCGACGAGATGGTCGCGCTGGCGCGCAAGATGAACCCGGGGCTGCGCATCATCGTCCGCAC
>CAZNOJ010000048.1:0-19017 GCA_964574665.1 uncultured Gemmatimonadaceae bacterium | reverse complement strand
CGCACGGCTCGCGGTTCAACGCCGCCGGCACCCGGCACTATTCCACCTGCATGATGGACGAGGTGCTGGTGGAGATTGATGCCACGACGTTCGAGGTGAGTCGGCATTTCGTGCTGACCAGGGGGATGGAGCACGGGGGCGACGGCGCGCCCAGGAGGACGGAGGGCGGAGAACAGAGGACGGAGCATTCCGATCACGGCTCCACGAACGCTCCGGCCGGCAGCACGAAGTGTTCACCCACCTGGGCGGCGCCGTGGGGAGGGAGCGTGTACGTGGCCTGCAACGCGTCGAACGAGGTGGTGGAGATCGACGTGGCGTCGTGGACGGTGAAGCGCCGCATCCCGGCGCGGAACGGGGTGTACAACCTCGCCGTCACGCGCGACGGGAGGCGGCTGGTGGCCACCAACAAGCGCGACCAGTCGGTGTCGGTGTTCGACCTGGCCACCGGGCGCGAGACGGCGCATGTCGCCACGCAGCGGCGGGTGGTGCACGGCGTGGCGATCTCGCCCGACGACCGCTACGCGTTCATTTCGGTGGAGGGGTACGGCAGCGAGCCCGGCACAGTGGAGATGATCGACCTCGCCCAGGGCAAGCGCGTGGCCAGCGTGGACGTGGGGCAGATGGCGGGCGGGATCGACGTGATGCGTGATGAGTGAAGCGTGAAGGGTGAAGGGTGAAGGGTGACCCCGCTTCACCCTTCACCCTTCACCCTTCACGCGTTACGGCCTCGGCGTCACGAAGTACAACTGCGCCGGCACCGGCTTGTCCCACCGCGGCTTCTCCGCATCGTCGGCCATCGCCCAGAGTATCGCGTAGATCATCCGCGCTGCACCGGTCATCTTGCCGATGTCGAGCTTGCCGCTCTCGTCGCCCTGGCGGTGATAGTCGGCGTGCAGCCCGGTGAAGAACTGGATCACCGGGATCCCCACTTCCATGTACGGCGCCGCGTCGGTGCGCGGGTAGAAGAACGACACCGTCGGGTCGTCGTGGCGCGGGGTGAGCGTCACCCAGTCGTAGCGCGCACGCGCCGCCTCGAGCACGCGGTGCATCATCGTCGAAATCACCGCGGGGCCGGAGACCCATACCTCGTTCGGTCCGGCGAGGTTCTCCTCGGCGGGTTCGGCGCTCCCGGGTGCCTTGGTGCGGCCCAGCATGTCGTTGTTGAAGTGGGCCACGATCCGGTCGGAGGCGTTGTAGGCCAGGTGGCGTGAGCCCCAGAGGCCGATCTCCTCGCCCGAGTCCCAGATGAAGAGGATCGAGCGCGCCGGCCGGGGGCCCGCGAGCACGGCGCGGATCACGGCGAGGTCCACCGCGCTCCCCGAGGCATTGTCGTCGGCGGCGTTGTAGATCGAATCGCCCTCGGGTGTCACGGCGCGCCCCACCGCACCATCGAGGTGCGAGGCGACCGAGATCCACTGGTCGCGTCGGGCCGGATCGGACCCCTCCACCAGCGCCACCACGTTGTACGGTCGGTAGGTGGTGGTGGTGGACGCGAGGTCGATCATCACCGGCGTGCGCAGGGCGAACGGCGCCGGCCGCGCCGCGGCGGTGTCGTTGGCCGCGATGATGGCCGCGAACTCGGGTCGCTCGGCGAGGAGCTGCCGCGCCGCCTCCACCGAGAGCGCGATCCTGGGCAGCGGCGGCGCCGCGTAGGCGCGACCCTTCGCCGGCGTGAGGTCGCGGCCCGAAGGGACCCGTCCCAGGAACGAGTTCCAGCCGCGGATGATTCCCTGACTCGGCAGCATCAGGGTGCCCAGGGCGCCGAGTCGCACGGCCTCCTGGTCGGCGGAGAAGGAGTCGCGACCGGGGATGCCGCGCTGCTCGGCGGTGACCGTCTCGGGTAGCCGGGCATTGGGGTCGACCAGAATCCACTTGCCGCGCACATCGAGCCCGGCGTAGGGATCGATGCCGGCGCCGGGAATCCTGGTGCCGTGACCCACGTAGACCACGCCCCCCTCGTGCCGCCCGCCGTGGAGCATCGCCTGCACGATGAAGTGGTCGCCGTAGCGGATCGGCGTGTCGCCGATCATTCCCCCGGCGCGCGCGGTGTCGAGCCGCGATGACACCACCGTGTAGTGCTGGAAGTAGGTGCCGGAATCGCCCGCGGGCGTGGCGCCGAGGGCACGGAGCTGCCGGGCGACGTACGCCGCGGCGGAGTCGTACCCTGGCTCGAGCGTCGAGCGCCCCATGAGCGGGTCGGATGCCAGGAAGTGGACGTGTCGGGCGATCTCGGCGGAATCAATGGCGCGGGCGGCGGCCTCCATCTGCGCCACTCGCGGCGACTGAGCGGCGAGGGCGAGCGGGAGGAGGGCGAGGGCGAGCGTGCGGAGTAGGGTGGGCATGCAGGAATGCTACTGCGTCGATGGTCGATGGTCGATGGCCGTGAGGCGGCAGGTCCGGTCGTGCGGGCCGGGGTGGGGGGGCTGCTCTGGTAGCGTTGGGTGGGGTTAGGCTTGGACGGTCCGGGGAAAGGAGGCAAGGATGCATCGGCGGGAAGACGAGAAGGCAGCGCGTGCGTTCGATCCGGAATGGATCGCGGGCTGCATTGAGGAGCAGCATCCCGACCGCCCCGAGGTGGCGGAGGCCATGCGGCGCTGCACCACGGCGCTCGACGAGCGGCCGGGGTACACGCGGTTCGTGGACGCCCGCCGAGCGAACATGCCCGGGGCGGAGTGGCAGTTCGGCTACAACCTGGAGCTGGTCGGCACGCCCCGCGGGTGGCTGATCCTCGACGTGCTCGAGGATGGGCGGATAGGGGGAGTGGAGTTCGTGGATGAGATTCCGGGGCCGTGAGTCCAGGGTGAAAATGGCCAAACCCGTTTACCACGCAAGTCACGGAATCTCATTGCAAGGGTGGGGAATCGAACAGCAGCTCCGCGCCCTGCGGCATGGCTGTGCCTGGTTGCGCCGCACCGGGATCAGATACTCCACGAACAATAGGTTCGAACAGTACACGCAGATCCTTTCATCCTCGCTGGTTGGCCCACTGGACTTGGGAGGGCGCCGTCGGGTCAATGATGCTCTCAGGGGTGCTATGGAGGTGTACTTCATCGCCCGCGCATTCGAGAGCTCTACGGTCACTCCCCCTACTGAGTTGGTCGAGCGAATGCTCTCGGGGCGGGCAGGAGGACAGCTCGGACAACAGTCCACGCCATGGACTGCACAGCATGAGCTCCTTTGCTATGCGCTGCTGCATTTCGCGGGCATCGCCAACATCGAGCTCCGCGAACCAGATCTCGCCATCGCAGCAGGTGAGATCCGGATGGGCTTCGCCGCCAAGCGAGTGTCCACCGACAAGCCAGGTGCGCTGACGAAGCGAGTCCGCGAATGTCTCCGGCAGTGTGATGCCCATGCACAACGGGGTATGGCCCTACTCAATTTTGCCTCCCCGTCGCTGGACTTTGCGCCCCACCCAGCATCGCTCCTGGATGGGGTCGAGGCGCACCTTCAGCGTGACCTGTCTCGAATCGATCATCGCAAGCTGTTGATTGGATACCTGCTATATTCCATCGCAATATTGTGGGCCAGAGGTGGCAGGAACGACCAAGTTGCCCGCGTCGATGTGCAATTACGTACCTTCATTACACCGGTTGACACTGCTGATGTCGGTGGGCTTGCCGACTGGCTGTCGGCACGGGGAAGGCAGCTCCGCGACCGTCTGGTGGCTGAGGCTCCCTAGTCCAACAGCCGTCGAAACTCGCTCCACCCAGCCTCCCCCAACCGATTGATCACGAGGATTGCCCGCTTGCGGGCCGATTGGTCGCCCGAGTCGAGGATAAGCCTTAGCACCGGAGCAACCTCGTCGAAGTGAACGTACGGATACTCCCCGCCAAGAATCGCTGAAACCATAGCTTCGACCATCTGCACGGTCCTGACCGGATCGAGCGCCACAAATGCCGGCAGCGCCTCCCAGACATGGCCGCGCACCTGGAACGTCGTGGAGTTGCCCTCGATGGTCCGTACAGCCAGGTCGATGATCGACTCAGGGGCGAGCTGCTCGATATTGATGAACCACCCAAGCGCATCGAGTTCCTTGGCGTCTTCAGGATCCTGCCGCGCGTCAATCGCATCGAGTCGCCATTGCCAGTACTGAATCACCCGGTCGGTGAATCCTTCTTGCAACGGGCCATCTGCATTGTCGAGCGCATGCATGACCTGCCATGCGAAGTGAGCTCGATCGGCGCCGGAACTCTGGACGAGCACCTGCCTCAGGACATCATCCTGATCGCCGTCGAACGCAATCAAACCCCGCAGCAGGCCCATCCCGACATGCTCAACCAAGTGACGGGAGAGTCGTTGGTCGTCACGCTGGTTCTCGGTCCCCGCCTCCGATTCATGGAGCGCGTGGATCTGACCTGCATGTAACCGATACCAGGGCTCCAAGCGGCGGAACACGTTGTCGTACACCCCGTACGAATGCAGGTACGCCCCCCAGGTCGGTGCTCGGAGCGGATCGCTCATTCCCTGATCGAGCAACTCGTGTTCGTTCGCTTGAATCCAGGTATTGGCGTAGTGGATTATCGCAGGGAGGTGATGGCCGAGCTGCCAGCGGGCTGCAGCCCCTACAGTCCCATTCCATTCGAGTACCGAGTTCAGCCATGATGCAACGCGGCTGCCTGCATCGGTGATGTCGTGACCTTCGGATTCCGCGAGAAAACGGGTCACCGCGACGACTAGATCCACCACAAGTCCCGCATCGTGATTCAGCGCAGCCAGCCCAATCGATTCGAAGCTTGTGAACTCGGCTTCCTCAAGGTGCGCCCAGGCGGGAACTGTTGTGACCGCGTGATCAACCAACGAGACCAGCTCACCGGCCCTGCCTGGTGGGAACGTCGACGACTTATTGGAATCCACCAAAAGTCGAAGCGCCTCTCGCCGGGCCCAAAGCCGCGCTCGATCTTCGGGAGCACCACTCGGCTGAGCTAGGATCGCTGTCTGCGCAAGCATCAACACTTCCTGCCAAGGGAAAGACTCTCCCGGAGCTTCCTTGGCAATCGCACCGCAGGCGGTCAATGCTGCGCTAAGGTACGCGGGGTCGATCCCCTCCCTTGAGGCGAGATGTGAAGGAAGCTCTCGATAACCACCGATGTTTTCCGCCAGGAGCTGACGGAGGCGATCGGCGAGACCTCGACGATTGATGTCGTTGAACCGTTCGACCTCGGTCGGATTCCACGACACGAGAAAGTCGACAATGTCGGCGCTGGACAAGCCTCGGAGGTCATCAACCGACTTCGGGCTTCTGTCGCCAGCCCACACTGCACCGCTGCTCCAGTGACCGACCTCATCGAGGTCCTGTTGCTGTTGGTCTGGTAGCTGGGGGGTGAAGCCGATTCGGGCTGCTAGCGGATGGAGCTCATCGGGAAGATTCTCTTGGAACCACCGGAGCCTCTTCTCCTGCCAGACCTTGATGCCCTCGGCGCGAGCCTGTTGGTCAGTAGCATCGAGACCGTGACGCTCACAGTAGGAGCGGATGACGTCTTCCTCAGGGCCGACTTCGATCCGCGTCACAAAAGTGGCCTTGGCGGGGCGGCTGGCTGTTGCGAAATGCCTGCGGAGGAGTTCCGCGACCTCGCGGGCGCCGAACTCCGGGTCGACAATCCAATCCGACGCGATCACTGCATCGATCTGTTCCGCGGCACCACCGGGCCCGGCACCGATCATGAACCGGAGGCGCAACCGCCTCATCAAGTCCGATGGCCTGTCCTGCAGTAGGGCATCAAAGTCCTCGAAGGATCCTGGATTGCCGGCGAGCGCATTCTGGGCGACCACGTCGACCGCTCGAGCAAGGTCCTTCCGTAGATCGTCGCGCCCCCGGGCTGGTTGCCCCCATCTACTCAACCAGTGGTGCGAGAAGTTGGCATCGTCGTAGCCAGCACGCCCAATAAGGCACTCGGCTCTCGCCAACCGATCAACGAGGCACCGGGCCAGAGGGATTGGGTGCTGTTCGGCAACAACAGGAACTACTTCCAGGAGCACTCGACCGACGTAGTAGTCGTCCACTGTTTCGAGCAGGCTGTAGGTAGGAGGCGAGATGATGCGATGCAGCTTGGAACGGTCGACAGCTTCCAGTGGCCGCAATCTGAGCATTGCCGCGATCAGGTCGATGGCCCTAAGGTCGCCAGCCGCGGCAAGCTTCGCCGCAACGGCCAGCGCTGCTGGGCCACCATACCTGGAGTGGCCATGTCGCAGAATGTTGGTGAGCAGGCCCAGAACTGATGGCAGGAACTCGCTGGGCAACAGCTCGATTGCCCGTAGGACCCGATCGGCGACAGCGGGATTCCGGTTGTCGCTTGGTATCCGTTCAAGGATAATTCGGACGATAATCGCAGGTGCGGTGGCCGCCACGTTCATCAGCGCGGTGCCTTCGGGCCATGGCACGGTCGCGCCCTGAACGCCATCTGCCTCGGGGACGTGAGAGAAGAACTCCGCCCCATCGAGGAACTCGACCCACTCCGGGGAGCGGCAGAGGGCAAAGAACCGGTTCCGTAGCTGGGGTCGCAGAAACAGTGCGTGGAGGGTCTCAATATCGGAGGTTCGCGGCGGACGGCTGAGTAGTGCGACAAGCTCGTCATCGGTCGAGAAGTAAGGCGCTAGTCTCGACCATAGCAGCTTTGTGAGTACCCGGTATGCATCCACTGTCTCTGCCGAATCACGTGGACGGCCATCAACCGGTACATGTGCCCGAGCGTGGAAAGCACTATGGATCCTAAACCATGCCCGAACGGTGGGATGCTGTGGGGATAGCCCAAGTGCGCGGCCGATTTCAAGCCGCATTCCCTCCCGACTCGAAGTCAGCTCCGCAGTGACGCTCGCCGATACAAGCGGCTGACTGGAGGGAAGTTCCGACGCGATCAGCCGAAGAAACGAATTGCTCAGCTCTCGTCCGATGTGCGCAATGAGATGAACCTGCCCTGGGCGGCCCGGCTCACCGACGAGCTCGACGCCACGGGCATAGAGGTCCGCGAGCACGGGGTGTAAGGGAGTCAGCGCTTGGTGAACAAGCCCTTCCTCTTCATTCACCGAGACTACTCCCTTTTGGATCCGTCAGCGAGCCTTCCTGAAGGACACTGCTCAGGCGTTCGGACAAGCCCTCGGCAACTTGAAAGCTCACCGCGAGACGAGTCCGCACTTGCCTTTCCGCCTTTTGGAACCTCTCCTGTAGGGCAAGAGGGGGAAGCGGGATCCGGAGACGTCTGAAGCCTGACGCGCTGATATTCGACATATTGATCGATGGCTTGGCGACCGACCGCAGCATCGCCTTGCCGCTTTCGCTGTTCAGTACAGCGCTCACGTACTCCGGGAGTGCGAGGCGACCATTCAGGCGTACCCGAACCAAGTAGCCGGCAAACGCGAACTCATCATCTCGATCCCAGACCGCAGTCTTGCCGACGAGTTCCGGACTGTTAGTGCGATTGAAGAGTAGGTCGCCGCGCCTGACAGTAAACTTGGCACGGTCGCGCTCCGCGAGTTCAACCGATTTCAGCTCGCCTAGGTCAATCTGGCCGGAGTACGTGATGTTGTTCATCCGCAGGACAGTGATGCCCCGACCATCGGTATTGGCCTTCGTTGCCATACCATATTGGGTATCGGCAACGATCTGTCGGGCGGCCACCACCTCCCACCCCTTCTCATTCCTGACCGGATCCCCGAACATCTCCAGGAACACCGACCGCAGCAGCTCGTCCACCAGCCGGCGGCTCTCCGCCCGCCTCCGACGCACCGCATCCGCGCGGTCCAGCAACGCCGCGATACGGCGCTGCTCGGCGAGAGGGGGAAGCGGGATATCGATCTCGGCAACGAGCGACGACTTCGCCCTCAGTAGTGAGCCACCCACGCCGGCAACCGTGTTCATGAAACGAGCGTGGAACCAATCCCCCACCAGGAAATGACTGAGATACCTCGCATCGACGTCTGGATGTCGGAATACAATCCATTCGTTGGAGGCGATGGAGTGTCGACCGTCATTGTCCTCGACGACCCACGCACGCCTGATGTGGGGAACGATGCGGGAGAGAAGAACGTCTCCCGGCTGCACGGCCTGTTTCGCGGAACCGATGTCCTTGCCCAAGACAAGTTCGGGTGCCCCAGTATCATACGCAGGGATACTGTACAGCTTGAACAGCGTATCCCGATGCCTTGAGGGCTGGACCATCTGTGATCGAGGGGCCACAAGCTTTCCGAGGGTGCTTGTCGTTCCTTCCCTCACTCCAGCATCCCCTCGATCGCATCCAGATCCTTGGCGATCTCCTGCTCCAGCTCCCGGAGCCTGGCCAGGATCACCGCCGGCTTCTCATACTCCACCGGTTCGTACGCGATCTCGCGGTAGCGGTTGATCGCCAGATCGTAGCCGTTCTCGCGGATCTCGTCGACCGGCACGAAGAACGCCTTCGCCGTCCGGTCGGTGTCCTTCTCTGCATCACGCGCCTTCCACCGCGCGATCACGTCGGGGATGTCGTTCTCCGCCACCTTCTCCCGCTTGTCGTCGAGCGACCAGCCATCGGTCTCCATCTGGTAGTACCAGACCCGCTCGGTGCGGCCGCCCTTCACGAACAGCAGCACCGCCGTGCTCACGCCGGCGTACGGCTTGAACACCCCGGCCGGCAGCTTGACGATACCCTGCAGCTCGCATTCATCCACCAGCATCTTCCGGAGCGCCTTGTGCGCATTGCTCGACCCGAAGAGCACGCCATCGGGGACGATCACCCCTGCCCGTCCGCCGATCCGCAGCAGGTCGATGATCCGGTTGACGAAGAGGAGTTCGGTCTTGGTGGTGGCGAGCCGCAGCTCCTCGTGGATGTCGCCCTTGTCGATGCTGCCCTTGAACGGCGGGTTGGCGAGCACCACGTCGTAGCGGTCCTTCTCCGTATAACGCTTCGACAGGGTGTCCATGTAGGCCAGGTCGGGACGGTCGATCCCGTGGAGCAGCAGGTTCATCGCCCCGATCCGCACCATCGTGGTGTCGAAGTCGCGGCCGTGAAAGGTCTGCTCACGGAGCGCCTTCCATTGGCGCGCGTCGGTGAGCCGGTCGCCCACCAGCCCCCGCTCGATCCCGTCCTCACCGGTGAAGCGATGCTCGTCGCTGGTGTACTGCGTGAGGAGGTGCTGATACGCCCCAAGCAGGAAGCCGCCGGTGCCGCAGGCGGGGTCACAGATCTCCTCGCCGAGCTTCGGGTCGACGAGCGAAACGATGAGCTGGATGATGTGCCGCGGCGTGCGGAACTGGCCGTTCTTCCCCGCGGTGGCGATCTCCGAGAGGAGGTATTCGTAGAGATCCCCCTGAAGGTCCTGGAAAGACTGGCCGTCCTGTTGCCGCTCCCGCTCCAGCTCCGCGTAGATCTCGTCGATGATCCCCACGGCCTCCACCAGCAGTGACGGCTTGGGGATGATGAACACGGCGTCCTGCATCGCGCGGGCGAACTCGCCTGCCCCGCCGTCCACGGTCTTGATGAACGGGAAGACATTGTCCCGCACGTGGTCGAGCATCTCCTCGGCCGGGAGATGCTTGAAGTGCCCCCAGCGGAGGTCGCCTCGTGGGCGCATCTCGCCGCGGCGATTCTCGTACTCCCCATCGAACAGCGACGTGTATGGGTGACCGGTGAACTGGGCATCATCGCCACGCTTCGTGTCGAGGGCGTCGAGCCGTCGCATGAAGAGGAGATACGAGATCTGCTCGATCGCGGTGAGCGGATTGGCGATTCCACCGGACCAGAACCTGTTCCAGAGCGCATCGACCCTGGAGCGGAGCGGGGCTGTCAGCATTCAGGTGTCCTCATCACGATTCTCGATCCTGATCCATTTGGCGCCGCGCCCGCGGCCGGTTGACTTGAGCTTGCCCTCATCCCGAAGCCGCCGAAGCACGAGCCGCACCCAATCGCGTGTCACTCCAGGTGACGCCGCCTCGATCTCGGAGATCGAAAACGGCCCCGTCTGTCGCGCGATCGCCGCCTCGACCAGGTCGCCCTTGGCTCCTCGCCCGATGCGGATCGCGCCAACCCGCTCTTCGAATTCCCGGTACGCGCGGATGAGCATGCCCCAGAAGTAGCCCAGCCAGGGATTGGGATCATGGGTGTCATCGTGCCAGCCCTGCGAGCTCCGCTCGAGTGCCTCGTAGTAGGTCTCGCGCGATTCCTCGATGATCCGTTCGAGCGAGACGTACCGACCGACTTCGAACCCGGACTGGTAGAGCAGCATCAACGTGAGCAGCCGTCCAGTACGACCGTTGCCGTCGCTGAACGGGTGGATCGCCAGGAAATCGAGGATCGCGAGCGGTACGGTGATCAGCGCATCCTGACCCGCGTCCATCGCGCGCGCATAGTCGCTCGCCAGGTCTTCCATCAGCTGAGGCGTGCGGACAGGCTCGGGCGGGCGGAATCGGATTCGCACGATGTCGCCGGTGCTGTCGCGCTCGACGATCTCGTTGGTGGTCGCCTTCCATCGACCGCCACGACCCCCCTGGTATCTGTACAGGAGCGTATGAAGCTGGAGAATCACGTTCACCGAGAATTGCATCTCGGACGCCGAGTCGTGGATCAGCTCCAGGGCGTCGCGGTATCCCGCGATCTCCTGCTCAGACCTGGTCGCCGGCATGCTCCCCTTGACCACGATGGCCTCGACCCGGTCAGGGGACGCGGTCACCCCCTCGATCCGATTCGACGACTCTGCCGACTCGATGAGGGCCCCCTGCTTGAGGGCGACCAGCACTTCAGGGGTCTGGCGCTGAAAGAGCTCCTGCCGTCCCCGGAACCTCCCCAGGGTTGCCACTGTGGAGGCCTCGGCGGTGTCGAGCCGGATCCGGCTCAGGAACGCAGGAGCAAGGGAAGGCATTGTGGCCGAATCCGAATAGGGTACAGACTCAGCATAATAGGGTAGTAGTGTAATGTCAATACCCTATTTAATGACACAACTACCCCATTCAGGCCACGAGACGTTCGGCGAGAGCGAGCACCTCGTCTAGCTCGCCGGCAGAGAACACCCCGCGGATCCCGCTGGGGTGGAGCCGGGTGAAGGGAGCGTCGACCAGATCGGCCCGCTCGACCCGGCCC
Source organism: uncultured Gemmatimonadaceae bacterium (assembly GCA_964574665.1). Taxonomy (GTDB): domain Bacteria; phylum Gemmatimonadota; class Gemmatimonadetes; order Gemmatimonadales; family GWC2-71-9; genus Palsa-1233. The sequence goes on along the minus strand of CAZNOJ010000048.1, from coordinate 7,975 downwards.
CGCTGGAGGACGAAGGTCCGGAGCGTCTGGAGGAAGCGGATCTGCAGGGCGGAGTAGGTGGTGTGGGCCGCGATGAACTCGTCGAACACGCGGGAGACCTGGGTGGACCAGCGTTCGAGCGGTACCACGCCGAGGACGTGACGGAGCAGGTCGACGAAGGAGGCAGAACGGACGTCGTACGTTCTCCGGAGGCGCTCCTCGTCGATCTCCGGATCCTGGCGCCGCAGCAACTCGGCAAGCTCCCGGAGGTCGACGTCCGTGACCTCCTCGCCACGCTGAAGGCGCTGCAGCGCCGGGTTGGCCTCCACCAGGTCGCGGATCGCGGCTTCGACCTTCTCGCGATAGGTGGCGATCGGCAGGTCGTGACCACCGGATCCGATGACGATGCGATCGCGAACGGCCGTGAGGTCGGCGAGATTGAGGTGGAGCATCGCCCCACGGCGCTGTTGCCGGTACCGCATCAGTGGTGCGAGCCGGCCGGCGGCGTCTCGCATCGCCGCGTCATCGAGACTCGCCCACCACACATCGCCGAGGATTGCCTCGATCAGCTCGCGTTCACGGCCGACCAGGTTCACCTCCAGAGGAAGCTCCTCGACCTGTTCGATGATGGATGCCCGGAGGGCGGCCTCCTTGTCGACGTTGCCGCTGAGTCTGGCCGTCGCGAGCTCCACGAGATCGATCCGGAATCGGAGCGCCCTCGAGTCGGCATCGGGGGTGGCGCGAAGGATCGGGGCGATCATCTGCCTGAGGAACGTGAAGTCGTCATCGCGGAGTCGGGTCCAGAATGCATCGCTGCCGACCTGCGCCAGCAGTGCGGCGTTCTCACGCACGATGACATTGTTGCCCGGCAGCACTGCGAGGTCGCCGCGGAGGTCGGTAGCGACCCGAGCCACCAGCTCACCGTTGCCCAGGTGGAGCGCGGTTTCCAGCAGATCGAGTCGGGCGCGGAAGAGCCGCACCGGCATCGGAATCTGCGTGCCCGGCTCGCGCCCCCGCGGTTCCATGTGGAAGTACTGGAAGTTTCCCCAGCAGTCGATGATCAGAAACCTGTCCTTGGCGGGACACCACGGCTTGCGCTGGGCCGGGTCGTCGTCGAGCACCCGTGTGCCGCGGCCGATCATCTGCCAGAACTTGACGTACGAATACACCGGCTTGGCGAAGACGAGGTTGACCACCTCGCGCACATCGACGCCGGTATCGAGCATGTCCACAGAGATGGCGACACGCGGAAAATCGCGCGTCTTGAACTGGTCGAGTAGCCCTCCCTTGCCGTGGGCGCGGGAGTCGTCGGAGACGATCACCCGGGCCAGCTTCCCCGCATGCTCGGGATACATCTGGTCGAACAGTTCCTGCAACCGGCGTGCGTGGCTCACCGAGCAGGCGAAGATGATCGACTTGCCCGGCAGCACTCCCGCGGGGTCCTTGATCGACTCCTCCATGAACTCGCGGACGATCAGCGCGTTGGTGCCGGCGTTGACCACCTTGCGTTCGAGATCGGTGCCCTCGAAGTCGATCGTGGTCGGATCCAGTCCCTCGAGCGCGAGCTGTTCCTGTTCCGGCACGCCGAGCTGCGGACCGCGGATGCCGTCGACCTGGAAGCGGGTCCGCACGTCGAGCACTTCAAAGTCGCAGAGATACGGCGGGTCGTGGCGGATCGCCTGGTCGAAGGTATAGGCGAAGGTCGGCTCGCCGGTCGGGCAATCGAACAGGCCGAACGTGTTGTGATCGACCTGGTCGCGGGGCGTGGCGGTGAGGCCCAGCGTCATTCCCTGGAAGTAGCGGATGAGCTGCTGGTAGATGTTGTAGATGCTGCGATGGCTCTCGTCGGCGATCACCAGGTCGAAGAAGAACGGTGAGATCCACGACGTTGGGGTGGTACCGGCGTGGATCAGGTTGAGCATCGTGGGATACGTGGTGACGTAGATCCTGCGATTGGGGTCGAACGAACGTTCCCCCTGCTCCGGCCACCGCGGGGTGTTGGGCAGGTGCTCCTTGAACGCGTCGAGCGTCTGTTCCTGGAGGGCGAGGCGATCGACAAGGAAGAGCACGCGCTTGGCCCAGTGTGCCCGCTGGAGCACATCGACCAGTCCGGCGGCAACGCGGGTCTTCCCTGTGCCGGTCGCCATCGTGAGGAGGAACCGCCGCCGCCGGGCCGCAACGGCATCGAGGACCGTCCGGATCGCTTCGATCTGGTAGTCGCGCCCGGCGATCCCCGTGTCGATCAACTCGGCGCCAAGCGGCCGCAGCGTCTCCCGCCGCTGCTGCATCCACGCCAGGTCATCGGGGGCCGGAAAGCAGGGAACTTCCTGCGGGGGATAGTATTCGGAGTCCCAGAAGAAGTGCTTGTGCCCGTTCGTGTACATCACGAACGGCAGCGCGCCGCCGTGGATCCGCTGCAGGTTCTCGGCGTACTGAAGCGCCTGTTCCTGCCCCAACCGTGCGTCCCGAGAGGTCTTCTTGGCCTCCACCACGGCGATCGGCCGTCCACGAGAGAGCAGCGCGTAGTCCGCGAACTGATGGCCGTGATATGGGTGTGGATCGCGAATGGCACGGACCTCCCGTCCGGCCGCCGTGAGGTCGATGTCGAGCTCCTCCGTCACCTGCGTCGGGTCGTCGAGATTCCAGCCAGCCAGCCGAAGGTCCCGGTCGATCAGGAGCTGGCGGGTGTCCGCCTCACTGTGGGGAGAGCCGTGGAGATCAGGGTCCGGGGGCATCCGGTGATGATACCGCCGCCTGGTCGCTTGGGGGAGATCCCTGAGGGTGCCGTGTCTACCGCGCCCCCTCCGCCCCCGGAGCCAGCTCCCACGGCCCGGCCGGCCGCTGGTGCACCACGCCGCCGCGGAGCACCAGCCGCACCGTCTGCGTGTTCCGGATGTCGACCGACGGATCGGCGTCGAGCACCACCAGGTCGGCCCACTTCCCGACCGCGACGGTGCCGGTGGAGTCGGCGAGTCCGAGGGCCGCCGCGGCGTTCTCGGTGGCTGCACGGATCGCCTCCAGTGGCGTGAGTCCCGCCTGCCGCACGAGCAGCTGCAGCTCCGCGTGGATGAACGGCGTGCGGAGGCCGATGGCATCGGTGCCGGCCACGATCCGCACGCCGCGACGCAGCGCCTCCCGCGTGACATCGATCGACCACTGGGCCACCTGGGACGGTGGTCCGGCCTCGCCTTGCTGGAAGCCGCCCTGCTGCATCACGTACAGCGTGGGTTCGAAGAGCGTCCCCTCCGCGCGCATCGAGTCGAGGAGCGCCGCGACCGGCGCCGACGTCGGTGCAAACTCTGTCATCAGGCGCACGCGCGTCTCGCGCGACCCATCGAAGCCCCTTGGTGTCGTGATCCAGATGAGCTGGTCGGCGTGACTCACCGCATCGACCCCGGCGAGCACCACATCATCGGGGCGCGACGGGGGAACGACCGCGTGTGCCCAGACGCGGAGCCCCGCCGCGTGGGCGTGCCGGGTGATCTCACGGAGCTGCTGTGGCGTGAGGTCGGAGTAGAGCTTGACGCCGTGAGCGCCGAGTGCGGCCGCTTGACGGACCGCGGCCTCGATGTTGGTGGTGTCATCGATGCGGCGCACGCCTGGTGCCATGCCGACGGGACGATCGCCTGACCAGTACCGAAGCCGCGTGGTATCATAGCTCGCGAACCAGGCCGGTCCCGCGAAGACGGCAGAGTGGTAGACGCGAGGGGATGGTGCGTCGGCGGCGCGCGATGCGCGCACCAGCTCGGCGAGTCGCTCGGGTTGCCCTCCCATGTCGCGCACGGTGGTAACCCCGCCCAGGAGGGCAAACCGCAGGATCCCCGTCGGGAAGGTGATCGGCCGATCGAACGAGGCGAGGTGGACATGGGCATCGATGAGTCCCGGCATCACGTACTTGCCTGCCACGTCGAGGCGCGTGGCACCAGCCGGGATCGACCGTGCCCCCACCTCGTGGATCTCGGCGATCCGGTCGCCCCGCACCACAATCGTCATTCCGGATCGCGGCGCGGAGCCGGTGCCATCGATGACGGTCACGTTCTCCAGCACAACCACCCGTGTCGTATCGGCCCCTGGGCATCCGAGGCATGTGGCGGCGAGCAGGATGCTGAGGAAGTGCATCGGAGGTGGCCTCGTTGGGGAGTCGTGGTGAGATGCCGACAATCGCGCTAGTGTTGCGGGAGGCGGGTGGAGGGAGGGACGGCGGAGAACAGGGGAGGACCTCCACCCTCCGTCCTCGGCCCTCTGCCCTCCGTCCTCTGCCTATGCCCCCATCCCGGCCGCCTCCAGCAATCCCACCCGTTCCACCCGCTCCGCGAGCATCCTCCAGCCCAGGTAACGGCCAGCACCGGCGGGCACCACGACCCCGTCGGAGGCCCTTCGCATGGCCAGCGGGGCGTCATCCTCCAGCCAGCGAAGCACCAGGCCCGCGCCGGCATGGTCGAGATCGGCGTCGAGGCGCGCCTGCAGGGCGCGCTCTGCTGCCCGGAGTTGTGAGAGCCCGCCGGGCGACACTCCCACCGCTGCCGCAGCATCAGCCCCGGCGTACTGCATGGCCGCATGCACGCCGACGCCGGCGGCGTAGACCCATTCGGCGAGCGGGAGTTCGCGGACGGCTCGCCATTTGTCCCATGCCGCAGCGGCTGCGAGTCGCGCCAGTCCCGACCGGCGCGCGGGATCGGTGGCCCGATGCAGGATCGCGATGCCCTCGGCGAGCGCGGCGCGCGGATGGCGCGGTTGCACCAGCACCAGCTCTGGATTGGAGGGCTCGGGAAGCACCTCCACGGCGCGCCCCGGGGCGTCAATCGCAATTAGCACCACGGTGGAAGGGGTGCGAAAGCCGTCATCGGCCATTCGCGCGCCGAGGGCCCGGAGCGCCGCGTGGAACGCCGGATCGGCGGGATCCTCGTCGCTTGGCGCGCGGTCGCGCGCGAGCGGCACGTCGGATTCGGTGGGGGTGCGGAGCTGACGGATCGCGTCGAGGAGGGCGGCGTGGCGGCGGCGAAATGCCGCGCGATCGGTGTCGGTGGCGGCGTGGTGCCAGGGCGTGACGAGGTCGATGACCCTCACTGCTCAGGACTCGGGACTCACTGCTCCTTCTTCCGCTCCGCCACCCGGTCCAGGAATGCCCGCTCCTCGGCCGTCAGCGATCCGATCCCTGCGGCCGAGATCTTGTCGAGCACGCGATCAAGCTCCGCGGCCTCGAGGGCTCGGGGATCCGGTGCGGTGGGGCGCTGCTCGGGACGTGTGGCCCGTTGTGTCGCATGGGTCGAGGTCGCGTCCTCCGGCTCGCGGCGTGCGACGCCCACCGGCACCCGCGGCCGGAACTCCGGAAAGCGCGGCAGCTCGTCGCGCGTGGCGACGCCCCGCGCGGCAAAGTAGAGCAGGCCGAAGAGGAGGCCGCCCAGGTGTGCCACGTGGGCGATCCCGTCGTTGCCGGCCAGCGCACCGATCCCGGCCGCGGCGGCCAGGATCAGCACCAGGTGCCTGGCCTTGATCGGCACCGGGATCGGGAAGAGCACCAGGGTGGCGTCGGGCTGGAACCGCGCGAAGGCGACGGCCAGGCCGAGTACGGCGCCCGATGCACCGACCATCGGGCCGATCGGCATCACGTTGGCGAGCAGCAGCGACAGCACCGCGCCGCCCAGGCCGCAGAAGAGGTAGAAGGCGATGAATCGCGCCGAGCCCATCCGGCGCTCCACCGGCGGGCCGAAGACGAAAAGGCCGAGCGAGTTGCCGAGGAGGTGGAACAGTCCGCCGTGCAGGAAGAGATACGAGAGGAACGTCCACGGCCTGCGGAAGGCCAGGTCGGGATCGAAGACGAACTCGCCCCAGAAGGCCCCCGACGTGATCAGTGTCTGCTGGAGCAGCAGCACGATCGCGTTGGCCGCCAGGAGGCGGAGCACCCATGGGGTGAGGCGGGGGTGGTTGTCGTCCATCAGCGGTTGGTCTCCTGCGGGGGAGTGGGTCCTGAGTCCTGAGGAATGAGAGCGAGATGTTCCCTCACTTCTCAGGACCTGGGACTCACTTCTCCCGCACAATCCGTTCACACAACTCCTCGAACCCGATCCCCACGGCCGCGGCCGACTGCGGCAGCAGCGACGTCGCGGTCATGCCCGGCAGGGTGTTGAGCTCCAGGCAGTACCCCACGCCGTCGGGCGCGAGCCGGAAGTCCACTCGGGAATACCCCGTCACCGCGAGTGCCCGGTGCGCCGCCAGGGCCATCCGCTGCAGGTCGCGGGCCACCTCGTCGGGGAGGTCGGCCGGGAAGATCTCCTCCGACATCCCCGGGGTGTACTTGCACTCGTAGTCGAAGAGTTCGTGCTGCGGAATGATCTCCCCGACCGCCAGCGCCTGCTCACCCAGCACCCCCACCGTCAGCTCCCGGCCGGGGATGAACCGCTCCACCATCACTTCATCGTCATGCCGGAGCGCTTCCTCAATGGCGACGTCCAGATCGGTGGCCTGCCGCACCACCGACAGGCCCACGGTGGAGCCCTGCCGCGACGGCTTCACGACCACCGGCCAGCCGAGGCGATCCTCCACCCACTGTGCGTCAATCTGGGACCCCGGCCGCCAGGGGGCGGTCACCATCCCCCAGTCGGCCACGGGGATCCCGGCCTGCCGAAAGAGCTTCTTGGAGAGGTCCTTGTCCATTGCCAGCCCCGAAGCCAGGGCCCCGGCTCCCGTGTAGCGGATGCCGGCGAGGTCGAGCAGGTGCTGCACGGTGCCGTCCTCGCCGCGGCCACCGTGCAGGGCCAGGAAGCAGCAGTCGGCCCCAACCACCTCGGCGCGCTCCAGCAGCCCGCCGAGCAGGGTCCGACGTTCGGCCAGGGCGAGGGGAGCCAGGTCGCCGACGGCGCCCACCCGACCCGAGAGCAGGCGGGACTCATCATCCGCGGAGAGGATCCCGCGGGTGGTGTCCACCACGGTGACCCGATGGCCGCGGGCGCGGAGGGCGCGCACCACCTGCGTCGCCGAGGCCAGCGCGACCGACCGCTCCGCGGAGGAGCCCCCAGTGAGGACACAGATGTGCATCCCGCAATCTACCGTGGGCGTGCGGGCGCGCAGGGCTGCATCACGGAGTCCGCGCCAGCTCGGCCTCGGCGGCGATGACGCCGAAGGCGGCCCAGTTGCCCCGGGCCACGAGGTCGCGGAACAGTGAGTCGGCCACGGCGGTGCGTCCCTCCACCAGGTGCCACGCCGCCACGCCGTACTGCACCGCCGCATCGGCAGGCGTCTCGCGAGGACGATCCGGCGGCAGCAACGCATCCACGGGGCGCTCGCCCTTGGCGAGCAGCAGCAGGTGGTGATACGAGGCGTTCTCGATCACGTCGAGTGCGGGCGTGATCGGCGCCAGCAGCGCGGCGGCCTCGTCGTCGCGACCGAGACGGCGGAGCGTGAGATACCGCCACCAGGTGGTGGCCACCAGCATGTCGGGGTTGTTCGCCACCGCCGCATCCTGCTGGTACGCGGCGAGCGCCTGCTCGAAGTCGGCCTTGAGGTAGTGTGCCAGGCCGAGGTGGTACCAGATGTTGCTGTGCAGGGTGGAGGTGGGAATGTTGCGCGCGTTGGGCAGGCCGTCGGGCTCGACCTGGTCGGGTGTCCCCGCGATCAGGGCCGTCGCCTCGGAGAGATCGGCGATGGCGCGGTCGAACTCGCGCACCGAAATCCACCGGTGGCCGCGGTGTCGGAGGAAGCGGGGGTCGTCGGGGAAGCGCTCGATGCCCTGCGTGAAGAGGGCGATCGCCTCGCGGTAGCGACCCAGGTAGCCGGTGCGGCGCCCCAGCCAGACCAGCGCGTCGGCCGAGGTGGTGTCGCGTTGCCAGGCGCGACGTGCGGTGTCGAGGTTGGCCGTGAACCGTGCCGCCGTGGCGGAATCGAGCGCCGGTGCCCGGAGCGTGTCGCCCAGGAGCGAAATGGCCTCGACGTCGGATGGTGGTGGCGCGGGCGCACCGCACCCCACGAGCAGGGCGGCGAACGACGCGCGCATCCTCAC
>CAZNOJ010000047.1:0-19038 GCA_964574665.1 uncultured Gemmatimonadaceae bacterium | reverse complement strand
CCTCTACCTGTCGCTCTTCAACCTGCTGATCGGCAACGCGCTGGCGATCTACGTCAACATGTTCGCGGTGTTCAAGCGACGACTCCATCCCCTGGTGCCGTTCGCGCTGCTCAATCCGGTCTACTGGCTGCTGCACAGCGTGGCGGCCTTCAAGGCGCTGGGGCAGCTGTTCACGCGCCCCTACTACTGGGAGAAGACGGTGCATGGCCTCACCCGGCATGGCACCACCGGCTGAGCCGCGCGCCCCGCGCGCCACCCGGCTGCTCCTGGCACTCGCCGTGGCCTTGCCGCTGGTGCTGGTGGCCGCAGGCATGGCGCACGACGGCTGGCTCTCGGACACCCACGGCGCCTTCCTGCATCGGGTGCGCTTCGCGCTCGAGCGGGGCCGGCTCGAGCTGCTCGGCTTCGAGTATCCTCCGCTGCCGTTCCTCCTGCTGATCCCGTGGGCCAGCGCCACCGCCACCTGGGTGCTCGGCGGCCTCGCCGTCACCGCGCTCGCCTGGCTGGTGCTCGACGAATGCACCGAGCGTCGCTCGATCCTGCCGCTGACGCTGCTGGTGGCCGCCCTCTGGACCCCGATCGGCCTGCACCTGGTCATCGGCGACTTCAACGAGGCGATCGGCCTGCTCGCGCTGTTCATCGGCTGGCGCCACTACCGACGCTGGTGGAGCACCCGCCAGACCATCCACGGCCTCCGCACCGGGCTCTGGCTGGGCCTGGCGTTCTACACCTCGCCGCTCGGGCTCGCCGTGGCGATGGTGGCCGGGGCCATCCTGCCGCTGGTGTTCCCCCGGTTGCAGATCCCGCCGTTCGCCTCGCAACTCGTCCTGCTCGTCTTCCCCGGGCTCGCCGCGACCGCCACGTGGGCGTACCTGTCGTGGGTGTTCGTGGGACACGTGGCCTTCCCGTTCACCCCGTGGGAACCCGGCTCCCCGGTGCTCGGCGAGATCCTGCGGTGGAGCATCCCGTACCTCGCGGTGTCGGCCCTGCTCTGGCTGCGCCCCAGCGCCACCGCGGCCGGCGTGCTGCTGCCGCTCGGCCTGCTCTGGCTGGCCAACCGGATCGGCTGGCACTTTTCCCTGGCCTTCGCCGTGGTGCTGCTGACCCTGGTCGCGATCGTCTCGCTTCCGAGGCAGCTCGACCGCGCCGTGCGCACCCTCTTGGCGGCCGTGGCGGTGACCCAGGCGGTGATCGCCTGGGTGACGTGGCCGCTGCCGGTGCGCACCGAGGCCGACCGCGCCGCGGAGGCGGTGGCCCAGGCCCTCGCCACGGCGCCGGCCCGGAGCATCCTGATTGATGACCGTCACGCCGAGGCGCTGCTCAAGTGGGCGCCCTCGCTGGAACCGTACCTCACCACCCGCGACACCGGATTCGAGATCGCGATGTCCGAACCGCTCACCACCGTGCGCTACGTCCTGACGATGGCGTCCGATTCGGCCGTCACCCTCGACGCCCGGCGCTTTCCACCCCGCGGCTTCGTGCGCGCCTGGCACTGGCGCGGCTACACCCTCTGGCGCCACCCCGAGGCGCCTACCCCGACGCTGCGCTTCGATGCCGTGCTCGATCGCGGGCGGCTCGAGTGAGACGCCTTCCGCTGGTCCTCGCCCTCCTCGCCCTGCACGCGCCGGTCACCGCCGCCCAGTGGACGGTGCAGCCGGGCGGATGGTTCATGTCCCACGGGTTCAACAAGGGCGCGTTCCCGGACCGGTTCTCCGGCGTGCCCGGCGCCACCCGCAACGAGCTCGACAAGGTGGACTGGGGGCTGTACTTCATCTACGGCCTCACCGACGGGCTCTCCATCGGCCTCGGCCAGGGCTACGCCCGCCTCGAACAGCAGGTGGGCGACGAGACCCTCGTGTCCACCGGCTTTGGTGCCACGGGGTTGTTCCTGATGAAGCGCCTCGCGCAGGGCCGCGGAGGCATCCTGTCCATCCAGCCGCGCGTGGACCTGCCGCTGCTCTTCGACACCGAGCAGCGACCGGCGCTCGGGCCGGTCGAGGCCGATGCCGAGGTGCGGCTGCTCTACGGCAACGGATTCGGCCTGGCGGGCACCCGCGGCTTCGTGAGCCTGTCGGCGGGCTTCGCGCCGATCCGGCAGGGCGACGCCGAGATCCGGTACGACGCGACCGTGGGCCTCGACGCCGGTCCACGGATCCTGCTGATGGGCCAGGCGTTCAACGTCGCCGCCCTCGCCGAGGGGGGCGGCATCGCCTACTCAGCCACCAAGCTCGGCGCCCAGGCGATGTTCCGCGTGTCGCCGCGGATCGGCATCACCGCCGGGTACTACGCCGGCGTGTCCGGCAAGAACACCGCCCGCGAGCGGACGGTGTCGTTGGGGGTGTGGATCAATGGGGGGTCGTGAGTCGTGGGTCGTGGGTCGCGAGAGTGAGTTCGGAACGCTCTCCCGCGACCCGCCACCCGCGACTAGCGACTCAGCCAGTAGCTCACCTTGAACGCCACTACATTGTCGCCGGCGGCGCCGAGGGCCTGGAACAGGCCGCCCGTCCCGACGCGCTGATCGGGATCGCGCGACTCGAAGCGGTTCTGCTGCCAGACGAGGTAGGCCGTGCTGCCCGGACGCCACTCCCACCGCAAGACCAGGTTGCTCCGGAACGAGCGGATGTTGAAGTTCGGATCGCCGAAGGACAGGGTCGCATCGCCGTCGGTGACCGTGTAGGTGCCATTCGCGCGCGTGATGGTGGTGCCATCGCTGCCGTAGCGACGCAGGTCGAACGAGCGGGCTGCGGCGAGCTCGCCGAAGGCGGTGTATTGCCCGCTCGAGGCGAACGGCTGGAAGTACCCCTCCACCGTGAGCTCCGGCGTGATCGCCACGGAGGCGCGGATCTCCGCGCTCACCTCGCTGCGCGACAGCTCGGCGAACAGGTACCGGCCGCCGTAGGTGGCCGCGCCGCCGCCCGAGCGCGTGGTGACGAACTGCCGCGGCGTCACGCTCCGCGACCACATCGGCTCGATGCGGACCTCCCAGCGCGTCCCTGGCCGCAGGCGGATGCCGGCGCCCACGTCCACGGACCAACCCGAGAGCTCGTCGCGCTCGGTTTCCACGAAGAACCCGGCCATCGTCGGCGCACTGGAGCGCGTCTCCGTGTCGAAGTCGAATCGCCACGCCGCCGGCGCCTCCATCAGCGGCCCGCCGCGCGTGATGCCGTCATCCATCGCGCGCGGCGAATACTCCACGGCAAACTCGGAGCTCCAGAAGTTCTTCCACGTGACCTCGCCGAAGACGCCCGTCTCCACGAAGGTGCGCACGCCCCCCGTGTTCCAGATCCCGGTGCCCTCCACTCCCACCACCCAGTTGTGGAAGGTGCGACCGGGGCGGGTCTGCCGGTGACGGAGGTTGGCACCCAGGTACTGGTAGTCGGCGTTGCTCAGGAAGCCGATGTCGTTGAGCTCGATGCCGGGGGTGGCATACTCGAAGTCGATGTCCCAGAGCCAGGAGCCGGCCATCTTGCTGTGATTGATGCCGAAGTACGCCCCGCTCAGCGCGGTGCGGGTCGGGTCGAGCTCCACGTAGTCGGCGTCGGGTCGCTGGAAGTAGCGCCGCGAGGAACGCTGCTGCAGCAGCAGCGCCTCGGGACTCCCCTCCACGTACGACCCGACCAGGAACGCCGACACGTCGTAGGCCCCGCCGGCCCAGCGCCAGCGGCCGTCGAGGAGCCCGGTGTAGGCGCGATCGAGCAGGATCGCCGCCAGCGCCGAACCCGGCTCCAGGTTGCGCTGCACCGCCGTGAGCGACGCGCGGGCCGTGGACCGGTTGCGCCCGATCTCCTGCTGCGTCGTGACGATCCCGTAGGCGGTGAGCGGCGCCACGACCGCGCGCCCGTGGCCCGCCACAGGATCGAACGTCCGAACCTCCTCCTCGGCGGTGAGGGCCGTGAGCGCGCCGATGGAGAGACCGGACGGCATCCGCCCGGTGACCTTGCCCGCAGCGAGGATCGTGGTGTTGCCCACCGATTCGGCGTAGGGTGCCCCGGCCGACCCGGCCGGTGGCGCGCCGATGCGGCGGGAGTAGAAGGTGCTCCGCCCGCCGAAGAGGTTGCTCCCTTCCACGAAGAAGGGACGCCGCTCCTCGAAGAACGTCTCGAAGGCGGAGAGGTTGACCACCGCCGGATCGGCCTCCACTTGCCCGAAGTCGGGGTTGATCGTGGCATCGAGGGTGAGGGAGGATCCGAGCCCGAGCTTGAGGTCGGCACCGCCCCGGAACGTTCCGCTGGTGCGCTCGGAGAAGGGATCGGTGGCATCCACCGTCCCGATCCGCGTCCCCTCCAGCGCCAGGTACGGCGTCACCTCGAGTCGCGCCGGGGCGCGCAGGGCGCCGAGTCCCGTGAGCCGCCCCATGCGCGAGGACCAGCCGGTCTGGTTGCGCCCCACGAGCACCCAGTACGACGACTCGTTCCGCGCCGGGATCGTCCGGATCAGGTTGACGCCCCACGTCAGGTCGTTCCCGGATCCGAACCGAAGCTGGGTCAGCGGAATCCGCACCTCGGCGGTCCACCCCTCCGCGTCCACGCTGGTCTCCACCTCCCAGACCGGATCCCAGGATTCGTCCTGCGCGCCCAGGTTGTCGCTGGGATGGAAGAGATCGCGACGCGTGCCGCCCGGAGTCACCACGAACGAGTAGGCGGTGAGCCGGTCGCCGCGCGTGTCGAGCGAGATGAACAGCTCCTCGGTCGGCAGGCCGGAATCGCGCCGACCCACCAGCGGCCGGATCGAGGCCGCATCGCGCGACCGCATCCGCGCCCCGATCAGCAGCGCATCCTCCGTGACGAGGAAGCGCACCTCGGTGGGCTCCGAGGCAGCACGCCCCTCCGCGGGCTCCCGCTGCGTGAAGTCCGTGGCCGGGGTGCCGCGCTGCCAGGCGGGCTCGTCGAGGCGACCGTCGAGCCGCACCTCGTCGGCCGCCACCAGGGCGGCACGAACCTCGGGTGGCCCGGCGGACGATTGGCCGATGAGGGGTGACGCGAACAGCAGGATGGGAAGAACGCCGAGGAACCGGGGGGAGGTGGCCATGATGACTGGACGTCCGATCGGTTGGTGGGTTTCAAGTTGCACCATTGCAACGTGACCCGCCCCCGTACGACGACGACAGTTGTAAAGTTACAGTTGTAGTTGCTTAGCGGTCCACCACGGTCAGCCACCCCCGCAGCAGGGCCCGGCGCGCCGAGATCCCCACCGTCAGCTCGAACCGCCCGGGCTCGACCACTCGGCGGTGCGCCACGTCGAGGAGGGCGAGGTCGTCGGGCCCCAGCACCATGCGGACCTCCCGACTCTCGCCCGGCGCCAGGTGGAGCTTCTGCCAGCCACGGAGCGAGAGCACCGGCTGGGCGATCGAGGCGAGCTCGTCGCGCAGGTAGAGCTGCGCCACCGTGGTGCCGGCCCGCTCGCCGGTGTTGAGCACCACGAAGCGCACCGTGGCCGAATCGCCGGGCGCGATGCGCTCGGGGTACACCGACAGGCCGGAGTAGTCGAAGGTGGCGTAGCTCTCCCCGTGCCCGAACGGGAAGAGCGGCCGGCCCGCGAGGTCGAGATAATCATCGCCCCGCCCGGTGGGCTTGTGATCGTAGTAGAGCGGGAGCTGGCCCTCGCTCATCGGGAAGGTGATCGGCAGGCGACCGCCGGGATCGCGTCGCCCGAGGAGCACGTCGGCGATCGCGGCGCCGCCGTCCTCGCCGGGGTACCAGGCCATCAGCACCGCGGCGACCTCATCGAGCCACGGCGACATGGTGATGGGCGCCCCGCCGATGAGCACCACCACGGTGGGTGTGCCGGTGGCCGCCACGGCCCGGATCAGTGCCTCCTGGCTGCCGGGCAACCGCAACGACGCACGGTCGCGAAACTCGCCCTCTTCGATCCCCGCCACGACCACCGCCACGTCGGCCGATGCGGCGAGACGAGTCGCCTCGATGATCGCGGCGGAGTCGGCCACCGCATCACCACCCTCCCATTGCAGCCGGATGCGTCCGTTCCCCATTCCCTCGTGGAACTCCAGCCGGATGGCGTGCTGTCCGCCACTCCACCGTCGGGTGGTGGCATGGCGACCCCACGAACCGGGCACCGCACGGTCGAGCACCAGTTCGCCATCGATCCAGAGCCGGTACCCGTCGTCGCCTTCCACCGCCAGGCGCCGCGGGGCGCCGGCCGGCACGCTGATGGCGCCGGTCCATCGCACCGCGAACCAGTTGCCCGACACGCCCGGCGCCGGTGGCGTGAAGGTCCAGTGGAAGCGCACCATCGGGTCAATGCGCGACACCGTCGGGGTCCCGATCGCCACCGGGCCGGCGAAGTAGTCCGCGCGCAGTCCCCGCACCGGCACGCCGTCGGCGGTAGCCATGAACGCCGAGCCTGGCACGTCGTCCCACCCGCTGGTGGTGCGCCCCGGACCGGCCAGGTACGCCACCCGATCGGCGCCGAGTCGGTCGGCGAGGGCGCGCCGGATTGACACCGGATCATTGCCGGGACCGCTGTACCCGCCCAGGCGCACCGAATCGGCATCCACGCCGATCAGCGCCACCCGCCCCGGTTCACGCAACGGCAGCGTGCCGTTGTTGCGGAGCAGCACCAGCGACTGCACCGCGGCTTCGCGGGCGAGTGTCCGGTGCCAGGGGTCGCCGTTCCAGCGCGCCGCGCTGTCGGGATCGGCCAGCGGATCCTCGAACAGGCCGAGCGCGAACTTGGCGCGCAGCACGCGCGCCACGGCGCGATCGATGAGCGAGTCGGGCACGCTGCCGTCGGTGAACGCGCGCAGCCAGGGCCGGTGCTGCTCCCAGGACGACTGGAACACCACGTCCAGTCCCGCCTCGAGGGCGCGCCGCGCCGAGGAGGCCACGCTCGCCTCGGTGTGGTGCAGCACCGTGGCGCCCGCCGTGGCCGCCGCATCGGAGATCACGAAGCCGCCGAATCCCCACCGCCCGCGCAGCACATCGGTGAGCAGGTGGCGGTTCTGCGAGGCCGGCATCCCGTCCACCGAGTTGTAGGCCGTCATCACCGACCGTGCGCCACCGCGGTGGATCGCCTCGCGGAACGGCGGGAACCACACCTCCTCAAGCTGGCGCTCGCTCACCTCGACCGGCCAGGAGTCGCGCCCCCCCTCGCCCACGTTGGCCACGAAGTGCTTCGGGGTGGCGATCACCCCCATCCGCTCGAAGGCCGACACGAACGCCACGCCCATCGCCGACGCGAGCCGGACATCCTCGCCGTACGTCTCCTCGGTGCGCCCCCAGCGCGCGTCGCGCGTGAGATTCACCACCGGCGAGAGCACCTGCCGGATCCCGCGGCTCCGCACCTCGCGTGCGATGGCGCCGGCCACCTCGCCCATGAGCGCGGTGTCCCACGTGGCCGCGAGGGCGATCGCCTGCGGGAACGCGGTGGCGCCGGGCCGGGTCAGCCCGTGCAGCGCCTCGTCGAAGGGGATGATCGGGATGCCGAGGCGGGTGGAATCCACGAACCAGCGGCGCAGGTCGTTGAGGCGGGCAGCGTGCAACCAGGCCGCCGTGCGGGAGGAGTCGATCGCCTCGACCTGCAGACCGAAGGCGCCGTTCCGGTAGTCGTGCGACGGATCGTCGCGGCTCCCGGGGATCATGAACAGCTGCCAGAACTTCTCCTCCGGCGTCATGCGGGCGAGGAGATCGGCGACGCGTGCCTCGATCGGGAGGGCGGCATTACGGTACGGCTCGGACTGTGCCGACAGGTCGGCGGTGACCGCCAGCATCCCGGCGGTCAGGATCGTGAAGCGTGAAGCGTGAAGCGGGCGAACCGACGGCCCCCGCTTCACGCTTCCCCCTTCACGTGTTGCCCTCCGGTGTCCGTCAGCTCGTCATCCTGGCCGGCTTCATCACCAGCGACTCGATGAAGAACTCCATCATCCGCTGCGGGTTGATGCCCGAGTGGCCCGCGTCGGGGCCCACCTGCACCTGGAACGACTTCCCCGCGTTCTGGAGCGCCTTGATCAGCATCATCGAGTTGTTCGGGTGCACGTTGTCGTCGGCAGTGCCGTAGTAGATCATCAGGTCGCCGCGCAGGTTCTGGGCGTACTCCATGGCGTTCCCCTTCTTGTAGCCCTCGGGGTTCGCCTGCGGCGTGTACATGTAGCGCTCGGTGTAGATCGTGTCGTAGTGATCCCACGAGGTCACCGCCGAGGAGGCCGAGGCCGCCGCGAAGGCGTCCGGGTGGCGCAGCAGCGCCAGCGCCGAGGCGTAGCCGCCGTACGAGGTGCCGTAGATGCCCACCCGGTCGCCCGCCACGTAGGGCCGCTTGGCCAGCTCGCGCGAGGCGGCCGCGGCGTCATCCACCTCCACCTCGCCCAGCTTGAGGTAGATCTGGTCGAGCGAGCGCTTCCCCTTGCCGCTCGCGGCGCGGGTGTCGATCGTGACCAC
This sequence comes from uncultured Gemmatimonadaceae bacterium, assembly GCA_964574665.1. Classification (GTDB taxonomy): domain Bacteria; phylum Gemmatimonadota; class Gemmatimonadetes; order Gemmatimonadales; family GWC2-71-9; genus Palsa-1233. The sequence goes on along the minus strand of CAZNOJ010000047.1, from coordinate 10,648 downwards.
CAGGAAGCCGTATTCGGTGAGCGGGTTCGGCATCGAGAAGGTCTCGCTCGCGCCGGTGTTGCCGGGCCCGAGGTACACCGAGAACAGCACCGGATACCGGCGGGCGGGGTCGAAGTTGCTCGGCTTGTGCAGCATGCCGTGGAGCTGGGTCGTGCCGTCGGCGGAGGTGTAGGTGAACTGCTCCACGCGCTGCAGTCCCAGCGCGTCCGCGCCGCTCAGGTCGGACTCGGCGATGGTGGCGAGCACCCGGCCGTTGGCGTCGAGCAGCCGGGTCACCGGCGGGGTGGCGTGGGTCTGCGCCACGTCGGTGATGTGGCGGCCATCGGGCGACACCGACACCGTGTGGTGGAGCGTCGGGTCGGTGAGCCGCCGGTCATTGCGGCCGTTCAACCCCACCCGGTGGAGCTGCATCTTCATGTGGTTGTCGCCGCTCCGGGCGTAATACCACAGCTGGCCGGCCTGTTCATCCACCTTGACGATCGCTCCCACCTCGAACGGATGGCTGGTCAGCGTGGCGAGGAGCCGCCCATCGAGGTGGTACAGGTAGTAGTTGGAGAAGCCGGTCCGCTCCGACTCCCAGATGAACCGCTTGCCGTCCTCCAGCCACCGCTGGGTGGGCCGGTTGTCGGTCCACGACGCGGGCCATTCCTCGCGCACCACCACGCGGCAGGCCCCGGTGGCCGGCGCGCAGGCGGTGTACTCCATCACGTTCTGGCGGCGGTTGGTGCGGTTGAGCAGCACCTCGGTCCCGTCCTTGCTCCAGCCCACGTTGTAGGCGTAGTAGCCCACCACGTCGTCCTGGAACGGCTGTCCCATCCGGATGTCGAGCCGGCGCGAGGTGCCGCTCGTCAGGTCGTACACGAAGAGGTCCACCACCGGATTGTCGGTGCCGGCCTTGGGGTAGGCCTCCACCATCACCGAGCCGGCCACGCGAGTCTGGTCGGTCTGGAGGAAGTAGTCGCGCACCGGCTTCTCGTCGAAGCGGTAGTAGGCGATCTGCTGCCCGTTCGGCGACCACCACATCGCGGTGGTCTGGTTGAGCTCCTCGCCGTACACCCACGAGGCGGTGCCGTACTTGATCCGTTCCGCCTCCGACCCGTCGGTGGTCAGCTGCCGCTCCCCGCTGCCGTCGCGGTTGGCCACCCAGAGGTTGCGGTCGCGGTAGAACGCCTTGTGGCTCGAGTCCGGCGACAGCGCCTCGGTGGCCTGGCGGCCGCGGGCCACCCCCGGCATCCGGTTGCCGCCCCCCGTGTTGCCGCCCGGCGTGGTCGGCGTGGCCACCTCGCTGGCCGTCCGCGAGGCGATGTCGTAACGCCACCGCGTGCCGGCCCTGGAGTACTCGAAGGAATTGCCGTCGGCGGCCCAGACCGGCGTGATCGCCCCGCTCACCATGGCGCGGGCGATCTTGGGGGCCATCTCGGTGTACCGCGCGTACCCGGGCATCTCCCGGAGGCGATCCTGGGCCACCAGCGAGGCCAGCGGCGCGAGCGTCAGGACCAGCAGCGAACGAAGGTGGCGCACGACGAGACTCCGGGAAGGAGATGCGAGATACGAGAGACGAGATACGGTGGTCAGACCATCGAGGTAGTACGCCCCTGCTGCCTACGGGGTTGCACTCCGGGCCGCCGCAACGGCCGCCTTGAGCTCGTCATAGGCGGTCGGGTCAATCTCCCGGAACGGCCGCATCACGGCGGAGACCTTCCCGTCCGCCGTCAGGACATACAGGTGCCGCGACTCCCACTGCCGCCCCTCGGCGAGCGCCCCGAAGGCGCGACCCGCGACGCCGTCCACGTCCGATGCAAAACGAAACGGAAAGTTGGCGTCCCTGGCCCAGGCGGCGAGGGTGTCGGGGGTGTCCCGGGAGATCGCGATCAGCTGCACGTCGTTGCCGAAGATCTCGGCGAACCGGTCGCGGTAGGTCTCCATCTGGATGGTGCAGCCCCGGGTGCGGGCCTTCGGGAAGAACGCCAGCACCACCGGGCTCCCCCGCAGCGAGGAGAGGGAGAGCGAGTCCGGCGCCACGCCCGCGCGCGAGGCGACCGGGAGCCGCCAGTCTGGGGCCACGTCGCCGACGGCCGGGGCCTGCGCGGCGAGCGGTGCGGCGAACACCAGGGGGAGTAGGAGGGTCCGGGTGAGACGCATTCCAGCATTTCCTCAGTAGGGACTCCTCAAATATGCACCCATTCAGGCGAGGCGGGTCCGGACGATGTCACCCCGAGGACGCCCAGCGACCGAGGCGAAGGGAGTCCGCCGACTTTCGGGCCTCCTCCCCTCGCGGCGTTCGGGGGGACATCGCCTACAAGTCCCCTGCCAGCCTCGGCGTCGACAGCAGCCGCTCGAACACCCGCCACCGCTCGGCGGCGGGGGCGCGCTCCACGTAGGCGGCCACCAGGTCGCGCCCCAGGTTGTAGTTGATCACGTAGGAGCGGTACTGCTGGATGAACCGCAGCGTCTTGGCGGCCTGGGCCGTGTCCTGCAGCCAGTAGCGCGCCATGGCGGCCACCGCGCCCGCCGAATCAATCACCCCGTTGAGGTAGAGTCGCGCCACGGTGTTGCGGGCGTGGTTGAGCCCCAGCATCACCTCGCGCACCGCGGCATTCTGCTCCGCCAGCGACGGATCGAGTCCCGCCAGCGGGAAGAGCGAGTCGCGCTCGTAGGCGGTGCGCGCCGCACCGGGAAACGCCATCTCGATCCCGTAGTTGGCGCTGCCCTCCGCGATGAACGACTGCGGCGAGAAGAGCGGGTACACCGAGACCTCCACCCAGCCGCGCTCGTTGACGAGCCGCTGCTCGAGCATCGCGTTGTACACGTGGTGGCCGGGATACCCCTCGTGACAGGCCAGGTCGATGGCGCGATCCACCGCGATCGGAAAGTCGAGATTCACCTGGATCAGGGAATGCGCCTGCCCCTGGTACCAGTTGTAGGCGTTCCACGAGGTGCCGGTCACGTACTCCAGGTCGAAGCGCTCGTCGGCCGGCAGCGTCATGTGTTGCTGGGTACGGGCCCGGCACGCGGCGATCGCGGTCTTGAAGACCGTGTCCACCAGGGCCGCGGGGATGTTCACCCGGCTCCGGAACGCCTGGAACCGCTCGGCGAGCGAGCCGTCGCCCGGCACCAGCGCATCGAGGCGGGCCAGGAGCGAGTCGAAGTGCGTGTCGGGGAGGGTGGGCGGCACGACCCCGTACAGCACCCGGGCTTCGTCGTCGAACAGCAGCCGCTCGCCCTGGAGCATCCGTGCCTTGGCCACCAGCGCGCCGAGCTGGGCCTGGAGGTACCGATGGCGCATCGTGTCCATGGAGTCGGCGTAGGCCGGCACCGTATCGCCCAGGAGGGCGAGCAGCGAATCGGCGGAGGCGCGGAGCGTGGCGAGCGGCAGCGAGTCGGCATCCGCGATCGCCTTGAGGGAGTCGGGGCCGTAATAGGCATCGACATACGCGGGGTCGTGCTGCCCCATCTGCAGGGACAGCACCACGTACCGTCGCGCGATCGGGTCGAGCGCGGCGGGGTCGGGTTTGGTTGTAGTGCAGCTTGCCAGGGTGGCCACGGCGAACAGGACGATTCTCGTGCGCATTGCGACCCTCACGTCAGGATGATTCCTGCAGCATCACCTCGAGATATGGACCAGTAGCGAAGCACCCAACACGTTCCACCTCGATGCCGGCACGTTCCACGGGGAGGAAACCCTCCCGCTCGGCACGGAGGACATACTGCCCTTCACGGCCGGGCACCGCACCGAAGATCCAGGGCTCGCCTTCGGCATTCACGGTATGTGCTTCGAGGGAATCGCGATATGCGCCGTCGTGCAATGCCCCGCGAACCGGCCCGCTCAGCAGTGCTCCGGTCCGCTGGTTGATAAACGACACCATGACGGCGTCGCCCGGCAGGACGGCGGGACAGATCAACGTATCACATCCCGTGACGGCGAGGCTGGCGCCGCACGCAGCGATCCTGACGACTGAGCTGAAGGTGGGCATACCGACTCCCGGGCACATGATGGAAGCTAGCCGGACTCCAGGACGTCGCTTCAGCGACACGGGGGCCGCGCCTTGCGCGGCCCCCGCCGAGCCGCCCCTTCAGGGGCGAGCGAACTCGACTCCGCGCCCGCGCTACGCGCCGGGCGCTCCGCTCAGGATGACCGACTCCTCCACGCGCCTCAGGGCGCGATTCAGGTCCATCACCAGCCCCTGCCACTCCTCGATCCCCACCGAGAGGCGGAGCAGGCCCGGGCCGATTCCCGCCGCCGCGCGCGCCTCCTCCCCCATGGACACGTGCGTCATGGTGGTCGGATGCGCCACCAGCGATTCCACCCCGCCGAGCGACTCGGCGAGCGTGAAATACTCGAGGCCATCGAGGAACGTGCGCACCGCCTCCTCGCCACCGTGCAGCTCGAACGAGACCATTGCCCCGAATCCCGACTGCTGCCTGCGCGCCATCGCGTGGCCGGGATGCCCTGGGAGGCCTGGGTAGTGCACGCGCGCCACCGCCGGGTGGTGCACCAGCGCCTCGACCACCTTGGCCGCGGTCTCCTCGTGCACCCGACAGCGCGCCTGCAGCGTGCGCAGTCCGCGGAGCGTGAGGTAGGCGTCGAACGGCGCACCGGTGAGTCCCATCGCGTTGGCCCACCACGCCAGGTCCTCGCCCACCGCGGGGTCGCGCGCCACCACGGCGCCACCCACCACGTCGGAGTGCCCGTTGAGGTACTTGGTGGTGGAGTGGACCACGATGTCGGCACCATGCACGATCGGCCGCTGCCAGGCCGGCGAGAGGAAGGTGTTGTCCACCACCACCACCGCCCCCTGCGCGTGCGCCCACCTCGCCACCGCCCCGATGTCGGTGATGCGGAGGAGTGGATTGGATGGCGTCTCGATCCAGACAAGTGACGGAGAGCGGCTCCTCCGTTCTCCACCCTCCGCCCTCCACCCTCCGTTGAAGTCGACGAAGTCGACATCCAGCAACCCCCGCCTCGCGAGGTGCGTCAGCAGCCGGTGCGTCCCGCCGTAACAGTCGTGGGTCGCGAGCACGAGGTCGCCGGGCTTGAGCAGTTGCAGCACCAGCGCCACCGCGCTCATCCCGCTCGAGGTGATGATCCCCGTGCTGCCGCCTTCGAGGTCGGCAATCGCGCCGGCGAGGAGGTCGCGGGTGGGGTTGCCGGAGCGGGTGTAGTCGTAGGGGCCCTTCCGGTCGAACCCGTCGAAGGCGAAGGTGCTCGTCAGGTGGATCGGCGGCACCACGGCGCGGTGATGCCGGTCGGTCGCGATCCCGGCGCGCACTGCGCGGGTGAAGCGGAGGTCACGCGGCACGGCGCACCTCCGCGGCGAGCGCCCGCTCGAGGAAGTCGCGCACCAGGTCGGTCTCGGTGAGGAAGGCATCGTGCCCGGTGAGGGAGGAGACCTCCTCCAGGGTGCACGGCGCGCCCAGCTGGGCCTGCAGCTGCCAGAGGAGCCAGCACGGCACGAGGGTGTCCTCGCGCACGCCGAGGAGGGCGGTGGGCGTGCGCACCCGGGCGGGATCCACGCGGTGCAGGTCGAGCGACTCCGACAGGGCCAGGTAGCGCTCGGGCGTGAAGTGCGCCGTGAACCGCGCCGCCGAGTGGTCGAGGTAGCGTTCCACGGCGAAGGGCGCACCGGGCTCCAGCGGAAACCGTTCGGCGAACTCCGCCGCAGTGCGGTAGGTGGTGATCGCCAGCGCGCGCGCCAAGGCCACCCCCTCGGTGGGGAGGCCGCCTGCGAGCCCGAGACGGATGATCCGCCGCTGGATCACCCGCTGCGCGGTGGCGAACGGGTGGCTCTCGTGCGCGGCCCCGATCAAGGCCAGGCGCGCCACCCGCTCGGGGTAGGCCGCGGCGAAGGCGAGGGCCACCATGCCGCCGTACGACGCCCCCACGATGGCGTCGAGTCGCGCGATATCAAGGTGATCGAGCGCCGCCGCGAGCCGGCGGGCCTGGTCGTGGGTGGTGACGGGACCCTCGGCGGGCACGTGCCATTCGACCCCGAGCACGCGGCAGCGGGCGGTGTCAATGGCGCGGCCGGGACCGACCTGGTCGCCCCACCATTCCGCCGCGTGGCGGGTGGCGGAGATGCCGCCGAGCACGAGGATGACGGGAGCGCCGGGCGGGCCGGTGATCTCCCAGGAGGACGGCTCCGACTGCGCCCCAGTGGGGCGCGGACTCCCCGGTCTCTGCGGGGACGAAGCCTTCGGCGACGGGCGACGGGCGACGGGCGACGAACGGGACACGGGTTCCTCCGCGTCGGGGTGATGGACCAACCCCCGGACGCACGAGCGCCCGGTGGCACGAATGCCGCCGGGCGCAACAGACCCATCGCACTTTAGCAATTGTTTAACGTGGCTGCAAGCAGCGGCAAATGACCACGGGGCCGATCGATTGTGAGGGCAATCTGTGGCGGAGACCGGGTGACGTCAAGGGTCGTGCGACGGGCGACGGGCGACGCTCCTCAGGGCCACCCGCCACGCCAGCCCCCAAGCCGCCAGATCCGCTTGGGGACCAGCGCGTCGGTCTCGACCAGCTCGACGGACTCCACTTCGCCGAAGTGCGGCCGCAGCCGATCGACCAGGTCGGCCTCGCCGGGATCATCCAGCACGAGAAGGAGCGCATCGCCGGGCTCGGCGGCCTCGGCGAAGCCGGGCCAGAGATCGTACTGATTGCCGCGCGACCGCATGTTGAGCGAGAACATCGCCGGATGGTCCGGGAGATGGAACGCCAGCTGCGACGCATCCTGGAAGCGGTTTCCAGCCACCCAGGTGGCGGACCGCGTCGCCGTGCGTGCCACGGCCACGCGTGCCGCCACTTCGCGCCAGCCGTGCCCGCGGCGGAACGGATCGTGCCGCGGATCGAGGGGAAGCACTCCGAACAGCACGTGCGCGTGGATCAGCAGCACGGCCGCCCCACCAAGCGCCGCCCCGACGGCGAAGCTTCGGCGCCAGCGGCGCGCCGCCACCTGCAGGGCGAGCAGGATCGCCGCCGGGGGCCACGCGAGCAGCAGCCAGTTCTCCTCCACCTCGTGCCGCGTGGCGACCACCGCAAACCAGCCGAGCACCACCAGGGATTGCACCGCGAGGAGGTGCGCACCGGGGGTGCGCGGAGCACGGAGCGTGGCGATCACCGCGGTGAGCAGGAGCACCAGGAGGACCGGCGACACCAGGCCCACCTGTCCCACCACGAGGTCGAGCAATCGGCCCGTGGCGCCACCGGATTGCTCACCCAGCCCGCGGGACAGGAGGAAGCGGAAGAAGACCCAGTCATGGGCGCGATTCCAGAGCACCACGGGCAGCACCATGGCCAGCGCGATGGCGGCACCCAGGTACGGGCCTGGCGTGGCCAGCGACCGCCGGGACTCGCGGTGGGTGACCAGGGCGAACCCCGCGCCGAGCGCCAACAGCACCGCAAGCTCCTTGGCGAGGCCGGCGGCTCCCAGTGCCGCGCCCGCCAGGATCCACCACCCGGTGGCGACCCTGCTCCCGGGGGCGGCCCGGAGCGCGTTGTCCACCAGCAGCAGCGTCAGCATCCCTGCGGCGTAGAGCCCGTTGTCGGGAGTGGCCAGCACCAGCCAGTTGCCGAGCATCGGCAGGGACGAGAGTCCGATCGCCGCCGGCAGGGCGGCGCGGGCACCGGCGTGGCGCACGGCGAGCACCACCGCGATCCACGCCGCCGTGGCGTTGGCGATCACGCCGAACAACCGTACGCCCAGCGTGGTGTCGCCGAGCACCGCCGTGCCGAAGCGCACCATCCACGCCACGCCGGGCGGATGGTCGAGGTATCCCCACGCGAGATGCCGTGACCACTCCCAGTACAGCGACTCGTCGCCGTCGAGCGGTGTGTACGCCGCCACCACCACCTGCAGGACGAAGGCGATCACCAGCACCACGACCGCGCCTCGCGGGATGCGGGTGTCCGGTGTCCCGCTCACTCGATGCTCCCGAAGGTGAACCCCTTCCCCACCACGATCACCCAGCCGGCCCGCTCGACGTCGCTGGCGAAGCGCCGCACCAGGTCGATCCTGCTCGCGCGCACGTCGGCTCGGCGCGTGGAACCGAGCCGCAGTCCCACGCCCGCGTCGGTGCCGGTGCGCGCCGGGCTTCCCTGGAACCAGGCGCCGCCGCGCTCGATGAAGGCGGCCACCCCGAGCGCCGAAAGCTTGCCGATCTCGCCGGAGAGGGTGAAGCGGTACTCGGCCGTGGCAAACCACGCCCGGTCACCGGTGAAGGCATGGGCGCGAAAGCCTCGCAGTCCGTCGGTATAGCCGAGCTCGAACTCCCGGCCGAGCGCCGGACCCCGGGCCCAACTCCGCTCGCCGTGCAGCATGAGGCGGTGGCGCGTGCGCCCGGGCCCGAACGAGGCCGTGCCGCCGATCCGCACGGTGCCCGAGTCCACCGCGCCGCCGCGCAACACCCCCCCGATCCGGCCCTCGAGCTGGGCGAAGCCGGCAGGCACGATCGCGCCGAGCCGGAGACTCACGGACGAGCCGATGCCGCTCCGGTCGGAGCCCAGCCAGCGCGGTGCCATCAGCAGCTCGGCCCGGACCCGCAGGCCGACGTCCACATCCTCGGCCTGAAGCAGCCCCTGGAAGCCCCGGGTCACCAGGAAGCGCACTCGGCGCCATTCGAGGGTCGGGCCGATGGCCACCACCGTTTCCGTCGGCCGCCGCAGCGCCGGATTCCGCGCGGCGTGTTCCTCCCGCTGGATCCGCACCACGCCTCCCACCCGGAGATAGCCTTGCGGTTCGGCTCGCGTGGAGCCGCTCAGGTAGCCGTGCACCGAGGTCGCGCGGCGCTCGACGGTGTCGCGGGGCACCGTGGCGCCGTTGACGTAGCCGAGCAGGCGGCCATCGAAGTGGCGCACGGAGAGGCCAGCCCCGAAGCCCTCGCTCACCGAGCGGAAGGGGCGCGTGATGGTGGCGGCATACTGACGACCATCACTCCGGTGCTCGAACGCGAGCGCGGCACCGATCCGATCGGCGATCAGGCGGGGCCTGGAGAACTCCAGGTGCACGGTGGTGCGATCCACATCATCGGACAGCTTGGTGAGCAGTCGCGCCCCGGTCCCGAGCAGGTTCTCCTCCATCAACTCGCCCGACCACGCGACGCCCTGGTTCCCTTGCTGCAGGGTGGCCCCCAGGTCCGTGCTCCAACCGTCGCCGGTCGCCACCCGGGCGGTGAGGCCTTCCGCCGTGGTCACGGTGTCGATCTCCACCCGTCGAAACAGCCCCAGGGCGCGGAGATTCCTGGCCGACTCGGCGATGCGTGCCGAGTCGTACGGTTCGCCAGCCCGGAACAGCAGTTCACGATCCACCACGGAGGCCCGGGTGGTCCGGTGGAGCCGGTTCACCAGCCGGGGCATCCAGCCGGTGACTTCGGCGGAGTCGAAGATCCCCTGGCGGGAGATGGTGACCTGTCGGAGAATCGGCGGCGGGGCCGCCCCCTGCGCCGAGGCGAGGGTCGGGGGTGCCAGCAGTGCGGCACCGAGGGCGGGGCGTAGCCAGCGCGTGCGCGGCACGGGATAGGATAACGCCAGGTGATTAACTTGGGCCCCCATGGCCGGCGAATACATCTTCACGATGCGGGACCTCCGCAAGGTCGTCCCCCCCCAGCGCGAGATCCTCAAGGGGATCTACCTCTCGTTCTTCCCGGGCGCCAAGATCGGCGTGATCGGCTCCAATGGCAGCGGCAAGTCCACCCTGCTCCGGATCATGGCGGGGGTGGACACCGACTTCCTGGGCGAGGCCAAGCCGCTGGAGGGCACCCGGATCGGCTACCTCCCCCAGGAGCCGGTGCTCGACCCCACCAAGGACGTGCGCGGCAACGTCGAGGAGGCGGTGCAGCCGATCCGCGACCTGCTCACCCAGTTCGAGCAGATCTCGGCCAGGTTCGCCGAGCCGATGGGCGACGACGAGATGCAGGCGCTGCTCGACAAGCAGGCGGCGGTACAGGACAAGATCGACGCCGCCAACGCCTGGGAGCTCGACCACACCCTCGACATCGCCATGGACGCGCTCCGGCTGCCACCCGGCGACGCCGACGTGAGCGTGCTCTCCGGCGGCGAGAAGCGGCGCGTGGCGCTCTGCCGGCTGCTGCTCGCCAAGCCCGACATGCTGCTCCTCGACGAGCCCACCAACCACCTCGACGCCGAGTCGGTGGCGTGGCTGGAGCGCTACCTGCAGGAGTTCAAGGGCACGGTGGTGGCGATCACGCACGACCGCTACTTCCTCGACAACGCGGCGCAGTGGATCCTGGAGCTCGATCGCGGCGAAGGGGTGCCCTGGAAGGGCAACTACTCGAGCTGGCTCGAGCAGAAGCAGAAGAAGCTCGCCACCGAGGAGAAGCAGGCGAGCGCCCGCCAGCGCACCCTCGAGCGCGAGCTCGACTGGGTGCGGATGTCGGCGCGAGGGCGCCAGGCCAAGAGCAAGGCCCGCCTGAGCGCGTACGAGGCGCTGGTGGCCGAGGAGGCCAAGGCCGACACCCAGGGGCACGAGATCCTGATCCCCCCCGCTCCGCGCCTGGGCGACGAGGTGGTGGTGGCCAAGGGGCTCACCAAGGGCTACGGCGACCGGCTGCTCTTCGAAAACGTGAACTTCTCGCTGCCGCGGGGCGGGATCGTCGGGATCATCGGCCCCAACGGCGCCGGCAAGACCAC
>CAZNOJ010000046.1:0-19150 GCA_964574665.1 uncultured Gemmatimonadaceae bacterium | reverse complement strand
ATCAAGATCGAGGGGCTGTCCATCGAGATCATGACCGAGGCGCTGGAGAAGGCGCGCAAGGGCCGCCTCCACATCCTGGGCGAGATGAACAAGGTGCTGGCAACGCACCGGGCCGAGCTGTCGCCCTGGGCGCCCCGCATCTTCACCATCCAGATCAAGCCCGACAAGATCGGCGAGGTCATCGGCCCCAAGGGCAAGACCATCCGCGGCATCCAGGATGCCTCGGGCGCCAAGATCAACATCGACGACAGCGGGCTGATCACCATCGCCGCCGTGGGCGGCGAGGCCGGGGCCAAGGCCCGGGAGATGGTGATGGCGATCGTGGTGGAGCCCGAGGTGGGGAAGGTCTATGAGGGCCCGGTCAAGAGCGTGACCGCGTTCGGCGCCTTCGTGGAGATCATCCCGGGCGTCGAGGGCCTGCTCCACATCTCCGAGCTCGAGCACAAGCGGGTGGAGAAGACCGAGGATGTCGTCAAGAAGGGCGACATCGTCAAGGTGAAGCTCCTCGAGGTGGACGAGCGCGGCCGGATGAAGCTGTCACGGAAGGCGCTGCTCCCCAAGCCGGAGTGAGCGGGGCCGCGGTGCGGACCACCCAGCTCGAGGCCGGGCTGTTCCGGTCCGAGGGACCCAACGGCCTCGTCGTCGTGACCGAACGCCTCTCCGGCGTCCGGTCGGCGGCGGCGGGGATCTGGGTCCGCTCCGCCAGCGGGCACGAGACGCCGGGAGTCCTCGGCGTCTCGCACCTGCTGGAGCACATGGTGTTCAAGGGCACCGCGCGGCGCAGCGCGCTGGAGATCGCCCTGTCGCTCGAGTCGCGGGGCGGCTCGCTCGATGCCTACACCTCGCGCGATCACACCTCCTACCAGGCGCACGTGCTCGACCAGGACCTCCCCCTGGCGCTCGACGTGCTCACCGACCTGGTGCGCCGGCCGCTGCTGCGCGACGGCGACCTCGCCCTCGAACGCAACGTGGTGCTCGAGGAGATCCACGGGGTGGCCGACACCCCGGACGACCTGGTCCACGAGCTCTTCGCCGAGACCCTCTACCCCGAGCACCCCTACGGCTGGCCGATCCTCGGCACCGCCGACACCGTCGGCGCGCTCGAGGCCGACCACCTGCAGGCGACCCACCAGCGCGGCTACTTCCCCGGCAACTGCGTGATCGCGGTGGCGGGCCAGGTGCAGCACGACGAGGTGCTCGCCCATCTCGACGCGCTCGGCTGGTTCGCCGGCGAACCGTTGCCCGCCATGCTGCCGGTGACCGACACCGTCGCCGCACTGGGCGTTCGCCGCGACGAGCCCCGCGACCTGCAGCAGGTGCACCTCGTGCTGGGCACCGACACCTTCCGCTCGGCGGACCCTCGGCGCTGGCCGATGGCCGTGGTCGCCACCGCGCTGGGCGCCGGCATGTCCTCGCGACTCTTCCAGCGGGTGCGCGAGGAACTGGGCCTCTGCTACGCCATCTACGCGTGGCACGCCGGCTATCGTTCCGGCGGGACCTTCGGGGTGTATGTTGGAACCCAGCCGTCCACCGCCGACCGCGCCGTCGAGGCGATCGAGGCGGAGCTGGCCCGGGTGGCCCGGGAGGGCCTGCCGGCGGCCGACCTGGCCGACGCCAAGGGCCAGCTCAAGGGCCAGCTGATGCTGGCGCTGGAGAGCACCACGGCGCGGATGTCGCGCCTCGCGTCGCACGTGCTGCACGGCGAGCCCTATCGCCCGCTCGACGAGATGCTGCGCCTGGTGGACGGCGTGACGACCGAGGAGACCGCGGCGCTGGGCGCCGCGTTCCTCGCCCCCGAGCGCATGACCGCGGTCCGGCTCGGACCGACCCGTTGACCTTCACCGCGCGCCACCGGGGCGCGCAAGAGAGCCCGCGATGCTGATCGGTGTGCCGAAGGAGATCAAGACCAACGAGAACCGCGTGGGCCTGGTGCCCTCCGGGGCCGAGGCGCTGGTGCGCGAGGGGCACCAGGTGTTCGTCGAGACCACCGCCGGCGAGGGGAGCGGCTTCGGCGACGCCGAGTACCAGGCGGTCGGCGCCACGATCCTGGGGACCGCCGACGAGGTCTGGGCCAGGGCCGAGATGATCATCAAGGTCAAGGAGCCGATCGCGGTGGAGTGGCCCCGCATGCGCAAGGGCCAGGTGATGTACACCTACTTCCACTTCGCGGCCGATGAACCGCTCACCAAGGCCGTGATCGCGTCCGGAGCCGTGGCCATCGCCTACGAGACGGTGCAGCTGCCCAACGGCTCGCTGCCGCTGCTCACGCCGATGTCGGAAGTGGCGGGCCGCCTTGCGGTGCAGCAGGGCGCCAAGTACAACGAGAAGCTCTTCGGCGGGCGCGGCGTCCTCCTGGGCGGCGTCCCCGGCGTGGCCCCCGCCGAGGTGGTGATCATCGGCGGCGGCGTGGTGGGCATCAACTCCGCCAAGATGGCCGCCGGGATGGGGGCGCACGTCACCATCCTGGACACCAACCTCGACCGGCTGCGCTACCTCGACGACGTGCTCCCCACCAACGTGGACACGGTCTACTCCAACCGGCACAACATCCTCGCCGCGATCGCCAAGGCCGACCTGGTGATCGGGGCCGTGCTGCTGCCCGGCAAGAAGGCGCCCCACCTGATCACCCGCGACGACCTCAAGGCGATGCCCAAGGGCTGCGTGATCGTGGACGTGGCGGTGGACCAGGGCGGTTGCGTCGAGACGATCAAGCCCACCACCCACGAGAACCCCACCTACTTCGTGGAGGGCGTGCTGCACTACGCCGTGGCCAACATGCCGGGCGCGGTGCCGCGCACCTCCACGCTGGCGCTCACCAACGCCACCCTGCCGTACGGCATCAAGCTCGCCAACCTGGGGTGGAAGGACGCCTGCCGCCAGGACGCCGCGCTCAAGCTCGGGCTCAACGTGGTGGACGGCAAGATCGTGTATCCGGGCGTCGCCGAGGCGTTCGGGATGAGCCACAGCAGCGTTGACTCCGTCCTCTGAACCGGTGGAGCTCCTCGTCGTGCGGCTGCCGCACGGCGAGGGGCTGCCCCTGCCGGCGCGCGCCACGGCGCAGGCCGCAGGAATGGACCTCGTGGCCGCCGTGGAGGTGTCGCTGGCGCCGGGCGAGCGGAAGCTGGTGCCCACCGGCCTCAAGGTCGCCGTGCCGGCGGGCTACGAGCTGCAGCTCCGCCCGCGATCCGGCCTGGCCCTCAAGCACGGCATCACGCTGCCCAACACCCCGGCCACCATTGATGCCGACTACCGCGGCGAGCTGCAGGTGATCCTCATGAACCTCGGGCACGAGCCGTTCACGGTGCGCCGCGGCGACCGGATCGCGCAGATGCTGGTGCAGCGAGTCGAAGCCGTGGCGTTTCGGGAAGTCGAGGTGCTTCCCGAGAGCGGCCGCGGCGAGGGCGGCTTCGGCAGCACGGGGAGCTAGCACGCCCCGCGGATGGCGGGGCGTGCCTTGCCCGCCGTCACGGCTTCTCCACGTGTGCGCGGCCGAACCGCTCCAGCAGCGCGTCCAGCCGCGCATCACCGGTCGGATAATCCGCCTCCCGCACATCGGCCCCGGCCCGCAACAGCTCCTCCACGATCGCCAGGTGGGCGGCGCGCGGTTCGTGCAGCAGGGACCACGTCGTTCCGCCCAGCACGGTGCCGCCATACATGTTGCGGACCTCCAGCGCCGCGCCATGCCGGAGGAGCAGCCGGGTCGTCGCCGGCTGGCCGCGGTTCGTGGCCCAGTGCAGGGCGTTGAGTCCGGTCATCATGCCGCCGGCGGCCGGCACGCCGTCCGCAAGCAGGCGTTCGGCCACTTCCACCGCCCCCAGGAAGCAGGCACAGGTGAGGGCCTCCGCACGCTCGTCCGGGTGGCCATCGAAGCAGCCGCCGTCGAGCGCCCCCAGGATCGGCGGCGCGGCCTGGCCTTGGCGCACGAACCAGGGCTCCAGCCGGGAGAAGTCCCCGCGCCGCAGCCCCTCCAACAGCGCCTCGCACGCCCACTCGGATGGCGTCATCGCTCGTGCAGGTGCCAGTACGGGTTGAGCCATCGGCCGCCATCGAGGGTGAACACCTCCGTGGCCCGGCCTGCCATGGTGTCCGTCACGCCCTTGGTCACCGTCACCGCCTGGTAATCGGACAGCACCAGTGCCATCCGATCGCGGACCACGAACTCGTCGTTGGTGAAGTCGAGCGACACGAGGGTGCCGCCGTTGGCGCGGAACGCCACGCCATCCGCGATGATCTCCGCGCGCGGCTTGCCCATGCCGACCATGGGGTCGGGCAGGACCTGCCGCATCAGCACGGAGTCGCCGCCGAACCAGGCACGCCAGACCGTGTCCCGCGCGGCGACCAGTGCTTCGCGCACCGCCGGGGTGAATGCATCCGCCGGTGGTGCCGGGGCGGGGGCGCAGCCCAGCACCGCGAGCGCCGGGACGGCAAGGCCAGGTCGCATCGGTTCCTCAGAAGTAGGTGAGCCAGCGCGCGGTGCGGCCCGCACGGTATCGCTCGAACCATCGCGTGGCGTGCCAGAGCGCGATCACCACCACGATCCACGTCGCATAGAGCAGGGGCAGGCTCCAGAGGTACCCCTCGGGGGCGTCCGGCACGCGGAGCGGGTGATTCTCGAACAGCCACCAGGTGGCCTCCGGGGTGCGCACCAGCGCGATCGCCACCGCCACCGCGTGGATGAACGGAATGTGGAGCAGGTAGAAGAACAGCGGCTGGCGTCCGAACAGGGCCATCCATTCGCCGAGCCGGCCGGTGCGTCCCTCCAGCCACGCCAGGGCGAGGAGCGACGGACCGAGCGTCATCAGCAGGAACTGCAGCGACGCCGGATACTTGGTGGTCCAGAGGTAGGAGAGCACCGGCGGGAAGAAGTCGTCGGCCGGGCTCCAGGGCCGCGGATCGCCGTAGAGGTTGAAGGTGCGCAACACCACGAACGCCGCGACCGCGGCCACGCCGAGCCGGAGGCACCAGCGCCGCCGCCCTGCGGCCGGTCGCGCCATCACGGTGCCGAACCAGTAGCCCAGCGCGATGACCCCGATCCAGGGCACCAGCGTGTAGAGGATGACCAGGTTGGGACCGCCGAAGAGTCGCGTTTCGCCGCCCACGTAGCCGATCTTCCACAGCCAGCCGAGAGTGGCGTCGGCCGGCATGTTCCAGGGGTCAGGTGCCCAGCGCTCGAGCAGGTGGTGCCCGGCCACGATCGCCGCGCCGATCAGCCCCACCGCGGCGGGCGCGAGGCGGATCATGGCCGCCAGGGCCAGCATCGCCCAGCCGATGGCCCAGAGGATGTTGGCCTCGGTGTAGTTCCAGAAGTCGAGGTTGAAGGTCCAGCCGAGGCGGGAGATCGTGAGCTCGAAGAGGAGGAGCAGGGCGCCCCGGGTCGCGAGGTACCGAACAAGCGCGGGGCGGTCGTGCAGGCGTTCACCGTTCAGGAACGCCCCCGTGCCGGCCAGGAAGACGAACGCCGGGGCGCAGAAGTTGGTGACCCAGCGGGTGAAGTACGTGGCCGGGTCGTCGCTCCAGGGCGACACCGCGGCGTAGACCCTGACGTGGTCGAGGGCCATCAGGATCATCACTGCGCCGCGCACGATGTCGATCGAGGGAATCCTGCCGCTGGTGGGTCGCATGCCCGGAAACTGTGGTGCGATCCGCGGAGGGCAACTCCGGTGGCGCGAGCGGCTGGCCCGGCGGCGCGAACGGTCGGGGCGGGAGGGCGGAGTTGCGGACCGGATGGCCCCCGGGTAGCGTGCCGTCGCGATGCGATTCCGCCTCCGGCCCTGGATGCTGGTCTCCGCCGCCTGGATCGCCCCGGCGCTGCTGGCCGCCGTGTCCCGGCTGGGGCAGCATCGCCTCTGGGGCGAGCCAGCCCCCTCGGCCGCCCAGCTCCTGTTCGAATCGCTGGACTGGCTGGTCTACGGGGCCTTCACCCCGGCGATCTTCGCCCTCTCGGCCCGGTGGCCGCTGGTGGGGCCGGCGCGCCGTCGCTGGGCGTGGCTGGTCCACCTCCTCGGGTCGCTCGCGTTCTGTGTCGCCTGGGCGGCCGTCGGGACCCTGCTCAAGGCGCTGCTCGGCACCGACGACTTTGCCCAGGGTGTGTGGGTGTCGTTCGCAGGGTGGTTCTACATCACCATTCCGTTCGGGGTCGGGGTCTACTTCGGCATGGTGGCCATCGCGCACGCGATCCACCACGTGACCGAGGTGCGTGAGTGGCAGCGCCGTGCCGCGGAAGTCGAGGCGCAGCTCACGACGGCGCGCCTCGCGGCGCTGGAGGCCCGCCTCAATCCGCACTTCCTCTTCAACGCCCTCAACACCATTGCCGTGCTGGTGCGTGGTGGCGAGGGCGCCGCCGCCAACCGGGTCGTGGAGGAACTGAGCGACGTGCTCCGTCTCACGCTCGAGCGTCCGGGCCAGAGCGAGGTCCCCTTGGGCGAGGAACTGCACCTGGTGGAGCGCTACCTCGCGGTCGAGACGGCGCGCTTCCCCGATCGGCTCCGGGTGCGCCTCGACGTGCCGGCCGAGCTCGCCGCGGCGGCCGTGCCGGTGTTCGCCCTGCAGCACCTGGTGGAGAACGCCGTGCGCCACGGCATCGCGAGTGACATCGCCGCCGGTTCCCTGGAGGTGGAGGCGCGGCGCGAGGGCGATCTCCTGGTGCTCACCGTGCGCGACGACGGCACCGGGATCGCTCCCGCTGCCACGGAGCTCCCGGGGCACGGCCTCGCCAACACCCGGGCGCGCCTGCGCGCGCTGCATGGTGAGGCGGCGACCCTCGACGTGGTCCGGGTGCCGGGTGGCGGCACCACGGCGCAGCTGCGGGTTCCGTACCGGGAGCTTCCCGTCGAAGCGGGTCCGGTGTCGGATGCCTGAATGGCGCGTCGTGATCGCCGACGACGAGCCGCTCGCCCGCCGCGGCGTGCGGCAACTCCTGGTTCCGCATCCCGCCTTCCGCGTGGTGGCCGAGTGTCGCGACGGACGCGAGGTGGTGCGTGCCCTGGCCAGGACGCCCGTGGATGTGGTGATCCTCGACATCGCGATGCCGGGCATGGATGGGCTGGAGGTGGCGAGGCGCTGGCGCGAGGAAAGGGGCCCGGCCCTGGTGTTCCTGACGGCGCACTCGCGCC
The DNA here is from genome assembly GCA_964574665.1 of uncultured Gemmatimonadaceae bacterium. Lineage (GTDB taxonomy): Bacteria > Gemmatimonadota > Gemmatimonadetes > Gemmatimonadales > GWC2-71-9 > Palsa-1233. The sequence goes on along the minus strand of CAZNOJ010000046.1, from coordinate 12,038 downwards.
ATGCCCTGGAGGCGTTCGAGGCCGCCGCGGTGGACTACCTGGTCAAGCCGGTGTCCGCGGCCCGCTTTGCGCGGACCGTGGCGCGCCTGCACGACCGGTTGACGGCAGGCCGCGAGGGCGGCAGCGAGCCGACGCTGCTGGTGGCCACCGGGACCGAGACCGCCGTGCTGCCGCTCGCCTCGGTGGAGTGGATCGGGTCAGCCGACCACTATGCCCGCGTCTGGAGCAGGGGGCGCAGCTACCTGCTGCGCGAGTCGCTCGACGCCCTCGAGGCGCGACTGCAGCCGGATGGCTTCGTGCGCGCGCACCGCGGGGCATTGATCCGGGTCGGCGCGGTCCGCAGCTTCCGCCGTTTGGGGAGTGGCGGCCTGCAGGTGACGCTCACCTCCGGCGTCACGGTCGCCGTGTCCCGTCGCCGGGCCACCGCCGTGGCCGCGCGACTGGGGGGCTAGCGGAGCCCGCGCCGGGCCGCGACCCGCTGCGGCAACCCGAACAGCCGGATGAACCCCGCCGCATCCGCCTGCTGGTACACGTCGTCCTCGCCGAAGGTCACCGTCGCCTCGTCGTAGAGCGAGTGCGGCGACTCGCGCCCGATGATGGTGTGCGATCCCTTGTAGAGCCGGATCCGTGCCGTGCCGGTCACCAACCGCTGGGTGGACTCCACGAAGGCGTCATAGGCCTCGCGCTCCGGTGTCCACCACCGCCCCTCGTACACGAGGTCGGCATAGCGCGGCGCGATCAGGTCCTTGGCGGCCAGGGTGCGGCGGTCGAGCACCAGCTTCTCCAGCTCGCTGTGTGCCGTGTAGAGCAGGGTGCCGCCCGGCGTCTCGTACACCCCGCGCGACTTCATCCCGACCAGCCGGTCCTCGACGATGTCGGCACGTCCCACCCCGTGCCGGCCAGCGATGGTGTTGAGCCGCGCCACCAGCTCGACCGGACCCAGGCGCTCCCCATTGACCGCCACCGGAGTCCCGGCCTCGAACCCGATCGCGATCTCCTCGGGCTGGTCCGGTGCCCTGGTGGGGTCGGTGGTCAGCAGGAACATCCGCTCGAGGGGCGCGAGGGCGGGATCCTCGAGCTCGCTCCCCTCGTGGGAGAGGTGCCAGAGGTTGCGGTCCCGCGAGTAGAGCTTCTCCTTGGTGGCCGCCACCGGCACGCCCTTGGCGGCCGCATACGCCAGCGCGTCCTCGCGCGAGCGGATGCTCCAGATGCGCCACGGCGCGATGATCTCCAGCTCGGGCGCGAAGGCGAAGTAGGTGAGCTCGAACCGGACCTGGTCGTTGCCCTTGCCGGTGCAGCCATGCGCCAGGGCATCGGCGCCCACCTGCCGGGCCACCTCCACCTGGGTGCGGGCGATGATCGGGCGTGCCATGGAGGTGCCCAGCAGGTAGGTGCGCGAGTACACCGCGCCGGCACGGAGGGTGGGGAACACGAAGTCGCGCACGAACGCCTCGCGCACGTCCACCACGTGACAGGCATCGGCCCCCGACGCGATCGCCTTGGCCTCCACCCCTTCGAGCTCGTCGCCCTGTCCCACGTCGGCCGCAACGCACACCACTCGGCAGCCGGGATAGCTCTCCTTGAGCCAGGGCACGATGATGGACGTGTCGAGGCCACCCGAGTAGGCAAGGGCGATCGTGCGCGGCATCCCGGACTCGCGAGGTTGGAGGCGCATCAATCTAACGACCGATGACTTCCTCCTCCCCCCCTCTCTGCTCCGTCCTCCACCCCTTTGCCTAGGGCAGCACTCCACCCCCGAGCAGCACCCCGACCACGCCCACGATGGGGATGGTCCACACGTACCAGGTGGGCTGTGCCCCGCGGCCCGAGCCGAGCGCCGAGGCGGCCCCCATCACCAGCACCAGCCCCGCCAGGGCGAGCACCGCGGTCTGGTCGGCCTCGGCGATCCGCGCGGCCACCATGCCGCCGAGCCAGGCCGCGGCCAGCCCGCAGAGGAGGTTGACCGCGATATAGGCGGTGGTGGGCGACTGCATACCCCCCGACGGCGCCTCGGGCAGCATCACCCGGGCGGCGAGCATGGTGGTGACCACCACCACCAGGGTCATCGTCACGAACCCGGCCAGCACCGCACCAATCGTCAACAGCATCGGGGTTCCTCCACGGCGGGGGAGCGTCTGGTCCACTGGGACCCTAGGAATAACCCCAGCGGGGGATCCCGCCACCCCCGTGCTGTGAGAATCCCTTCAGCGCGGCGTCCGGTGAGTCGATGCTCAGGGGTGGTCCCCGGTGAGCAATCACTCACATCGGGGGCCAACCCCGCGCCTGCCAAGCTGTTGCGCAATCGCGTCACGTTCCGCCACATTGCGGCCTGCAGCGCTCACCCTCCCGCTCCTCCGCGCCCGGTGGTTGCCCGTGAACCTCTTCAAGCTCGGCTCCTTTCTCCCCGCCAACGAGATCGCGGTGGATCTCGGCACCGCCAACACCCTGATCTACGTCAAGGGCGAGGGGATCGTGCTCAACGAGCCCTCGGTGGTGGCGATCGAGAAGTCGAGTGGCCGGATCAAGGGGATCGGCCTCGAGGCGAAGCGGATGCTCGGGCGCACGCCGGAGGGGATCCAGGCGGTGCGTCCGCTCAAGGACGGCGTGATCGCCGACTTCGACGTCACCGAGAAGATGCTGCGCTACTTCCTCAAGACGATCATTGACAAGCACGTCTTCAAGGTGAAGCCGAAGGTGATCGTGGCCGTGCCGTCGGGGATCACCGAGGTGGAGCGCCGCGCGGTGCGCGATTCCGCCGAGACCGCCGGCGCCAAGCAGGTGCTGATGGTGGCGGAGCCGATGGCGGCGGCGATCGGCGTCGGGCTGCCGGTGGACACGCCGACCGGCAACATGGTGATCGACATCGGCGGCGGCACCACGGAGATCGCGGTCATCGCGCTCTCGGGCATCGTCTCCGACACCTCCATCCGCATCGGCGGCGACGAGCTCGACCAGGCGATCGTGATGTTCATGCGCAAGAACTACAACCTCCTGGTCGGCGAGCCCACGGCCGAGCTGATCAAGATCAAGGTGGGATCGGCGTGGCCCGCGGGCGAGGAGCGGCAGATGGAGGTGAAGGGCCGCGACCTGGTGTCCGGGATTCCCAAGACGGTCACGGTGCATTCCAGCGAGATCCGCGAGGCGGTGCAGGAGCCGGTGCAGCAGATCGTGGACGCGGTGCGCCGCGCGCTCGAGATCACCCCGCCCGAGCTGGCCAGCGACATCGTGGACCGCGGCATCGTGATGACGGGCGGCGGGGCACTGATCCGCGGCCTCGACCTGCTGCTCAGCCAGGAGACCGGCCTGCCGATCCACGTCGACGAGGATCCCCTCACCTGCGTGGTGCGCGGCACCGGCAGGATCCTCGACGACTTCGAGAAGTACCGCTCCGTCCTGACCACCTGACCATGCGGGACTACGGGGGACGGGACGCGCCCACGGGCGACCTGGCCCTCGTCGTGGGCTGCCTCGTCGTGGCCCTGATGGCCTATGCCATCCCGCGTCCGTGGTCGGCCGGCCTGGTCAGTGCCGTGCGCCAGTCGGCGCTCCGCCCGGTGGTGCGGCTGCAGGCCCGCGCGGAACAGGACCGCACCTCGCGCTTCCGCCTGCAGGAGATCCAGGCCGCGCGCGACTCGCTGGCGATCGAGGCGCTGGCCGACAGCGGCCTCCGCCAGGAAAACGCCGCGCTGCGCGCGATGCTCGGCCTCCGGGAACGCGCCAGCACGCCGTGGGTGCCGGCCCAGGTGCTGCACCGGCCGATCCCCACCGACGCCAGGACGCTGATGCTCGATGGCGGGACCAACCGGGGCATCGCCCGCTCCAACGCCGTGGTCACGCCCGAGGGGCTGCTCGGCTACGTCTGGAGCGTCTCGGGGATCACCGCCACGGTCCTCACCTGGATGCACCCCGAGTGGCGGGCCTCCGCCGTCACCGGCGACGGCGAGGTGATGGGAATCCTGGTGCCCACCGGGGTGGGCCCCGCGGGCCAGCCGCTCCTCGAACTCCGCGGGGTGGCCCTGCGCGATTCGCTGGCCATCGGGAGCGTGGTCTACACGTCGGGGCTCGGCGGAGTCTTCCCCCGCATGATCCCGGTCGGTCGGGTGGTGGCCTCCGTCGCCGACCCGATGGGCTATGAGCGCATCTACCGCGTCGCCCCGTTCGTGGCCCCCGGGCGGGCGGGGCACGTGATGGTGCTCACCGCATCCTCCGACTCGGTGGACCTCTTCCCGGCCGACGGGGATTCGCTCCCATGAGCAACGTATGGACCGGTGAGGGCCCCCGGACGCGCCGCTCCTCCGACAAGGTGCGCGCCACGATGGTGATCGCCATCCTGGTGCTGCTGGAGTTCTACCTGCGCCCCTCGCTGGTGGAAGGGCGCGGCATGCCCGACTTCCTGATCCTGGCGCTGCTGCTGCTCTGCCTCCGGGTGCCGCCGGGCGGGGCCGCCGTGGTGGGGCTGGTGGTCGGGTTCGTGCTCGACGTGCTCACCCCGGCCCGCTTCGGTGCCAACATGCTCGCGCACGTGATGCTCGGCTTCGGTGCGGCGTGGGGCCGCTCCGTGTTCTTTGCCGACAACATCGCGGTCAATGCCGGGCTCTTCTTCGCGGGCACCTGGGTGCGCAACCTGCTGGTGCTGCTGCTGTCCGGCACGTCGCTGGCCGAGTTCACCGCGGAGGCGCTGCTCTGGTCGCCGCTGCAGGGGCTCACCACGGCCATCGTGGGCGTGGTGGTGGTGTCGATGTTCCGCGACTGGCTCGCCATCCGGATCGAGCGATGAGCGCATTCGCCTCCTGGGAGGTGGGGCGTCGCGCCCTGCTCGCGCGGATCGGCCTCGCCCTCGCGTTCCTGGTGCTCGCGGGCGCGTTCTTCCGCGCCCAGGTGCTCCAATCCGATGCGTACAGCGTCGAGTCGGAACGGGCGCGGCTCCGGCCGATCGCCCTGCCGGCGCCGCGGGGCCGCATCGTGGATCGCCACGGTGAACCGATCGCGGAGAACCTTCCCGGCTATGCGGTGCGGTTGCACGCCACGCGGGAGGACTCGCTCAAGGCCCAGCTCGAGCGCCTCGACTCGCTGCTGCCCGATCTCGAGATCGACCACGACGCGGTGATCGCCCGCTGGCGGCAGGCGCGGTTCGTGCCGGCGCTGGTGGTGGCCGACGGCGACTTCGCGCTGGTGTCGCGCCTCGAGGAGCACCGCGCCGCGCTGCCGGGACTGCTGATCCAGGTGGAACCGCGCCGCGCCTATCCGGGCGGCGAGGCGTTGGGGCACCTCGTGGGCTACGTGGGCGAGGTGTCGCGCGCCGAACTCGACGCCGGCCGCTTTCCCGGGGCGCAGATGGGGGAAGTGGTCGGCAAGTTCGGCCTCGAGGTGGAGTACGACTCCGTGCTGCGCGGCGCCCAGGGCGTGCGCTACGTGGAGGTGACGGCGCGAGGCCGCACCGTCCGCGACCCGGGGCAGGATCGGGCGCTGCTCCCCGCCAGTGGCCGCGAGCTGCGCACCACGATCGACCTCCCGTTGCAGCGGTTCGTGGACTCGATGTGGCGCAACACCCCGTTCCTCGCCGCGCGACCCGGGGCGCTCCTCGCGATGCGTCCCGACGGGGCGATCTTGGCGTACTACTCCTACCCTACGTTTGACCCGAACATCTGGGTCGGCGGGATCTCGCGCCAGGACTACGCGGTCCTGCGCGACGATCCCGCCAAGCCGCTGGTGAACCGCGTCATCTACGGCCGCTACCCTCCCGCTTCGCCGTTCAAGCTCGCGGTGGCCGCGATGGGCCTCAAGCGCGGCCTGGTGACGATGTCCACCCGCATGCCGGTGCCGTGCACCGGGGGCTACCAGTTCGGCACCAGGCGCTTCCGCTGCTGGAAGCCGGAGGGCCATGGCTTCATGGACCTGACCGGCGCCATCGCGACCTCGTGCGACGTGTACTTCTACCAGCTCGGCCTGCGGCTCGGCGCCGACGCCATCATGGAGGACGGCACGGCGTTCGGCTTCGCGGAGCGGAGCGGGATCGACCTCGAGCTGGAACAGCGCTCCATCTGGCCGGCGTCGGTGCGCAGCTACGTGGATCGCCAGGGCCGCTCGACCTGGAACCGCGGCGAAGTGCTCAACCTCTCGATCGGGCAGGGAGCCAATTCCCAGACGCTGGTCAACATGGTGGCCTTCTACGCCGCACTCGCGGGCGATGGCGTCAAGCGCGCGCCGTACCTGGTGGAGCGCCGCCCCGGGGTGCCCGATCGCGACCTGCAGCTCTCCCCGGAACACCTGGCCGGCCTCCGCCAGGCGATGAGCGACGTGGTGACCCGCGGCACGGCCGGGGCGTCGGGCGGACGCGACCTGATGGTGGCCGGCAAGACCGGCACCGGCCAGGTCACCGGCAAGCAGGACCTCGCGTGGTTCCTCGCCTTTGCGCCGGTGGATGCGCCCGAGATCGTGGTCGGGATCCTGGTGGAGGAGGGGCTCCATGGCAGCAGCATCGCCCCGCACGCCGTCCGCACCATCCGCCGGTTCCTGCTGGGGCCCGACACCGCGGCGATCCGGGCCCCGGTGGACCTTCCCATCACCGAGCAGTTGGGCCCACCGTCGGCACCGCCCGCCGAATCCACGGGGATGCGGCCATGAAGGGTGGCCTGGCGCGGATGCTGGTGGCGGTGGCCATCCTGCTCACCCTCTTCGGCCTCGTGGTGCTCTACTCGGCGGGGGAAACCGACACCGCCACCGGTGCCAGCGGCATCTGGGTGCGGCAACTGGTGTTCGTGGCGGTGGCCTCCGTGGCGGCGATCGTCACGTCGCGGATCTCGTACCGGGTGCTGGAGTGGGCCGCGCCGCTGCTCTATGGCGCCGGACTGGTCGCACTGGCCCTCACCTTGGTGATCGGCGTGGGGCAGGGTACCGCGCAGGGGACCCACAGCTGGCTCGGCTTCGGCGCCGCGCGGATCCAGCCGGTGGAGTTCGCCAAGCTGGCCACCATCATGATGCTCGCCCGCTGGCTGGCCACGCGGAAGGAGCCCCCGGCCTCCCTTGGCGCGCTGATCCCGCCCATCGCCATCGCGGCCGCGCCCACCATGCTGGTGATGCTGCAACCCGACCTCGGCTCGGCGATGGTCTTCGGCGGGATTCTCTTCGCCACGCTCTTCTGGGCAGGGACCTCGCTCCCGCTGCTGCTCTTCCTGGCCTCCCCGCTGATTTCCCTCGTGCTGGCGTGGAACACCGTCCTGTGGTCCATCTGGATGGTGGCGCTCTTCCTGATGCTGCTGCGGTGGCGCCCCTTCCTGCTCGAGGGCGCCACGGTCTACCTCGCCAATTCGGCGATGGGCGTCATGGCCATCGTGCTCTGGAACCGGCTCGACGACTTCCAGCGTGCCCGGATCCTGACCTTCATTGACCCGCGCTCCGATCCGCTGCACCGCGGGTACCAGGCGCTGCAGTCCCGGATCGCCATCGGGTCGGGGGGGCTGGCCGGTGCCGGGTACACCGAAGGGCCGCTCAAGCGGACCGGCTTCGTCCCGGAACACTGGACCGACTTCGCCTTCACCGTCGTGGGCGAGGAACTGGGCTTCCTCGGCGTCCTCACGGCCCTGGGGCTGTTCTTTGCGCTGCTGGTGATCCTGGTCCAGGTGGCCCGGCGAGCGGCCGACCCGTTCGCCTCGATCATCGTCTTCGGCGTGGTCGGGCTGTTCTTCACCCACGTCTTCGAGAACGTGGGGATGACGATCTCGCTCACCCCGATCACCGGGATCCCGCTCCCCTTCTTTTCGTATGGGGGGTCCTTCCTGATCGCCTCCGGGATGGCCCTGGGACTGGCCTACCGGGCCGCCCGGGAGGGGCGGGCATCCGGCTATCTTGAGTCCTGACAATCACTTGGCTGTCAAGGCCTTGCGCCGATTCCCGCTTCGCTCCACGTTCAAGGGTCGCGCCGTATCCCCCAGGGACCCGGTGCCTTCCGAGGTCAAATGACCGTAATGGCGTGGTTCAAGAAGGAGCGCAAACCCCGCGTCGCCCCGCGCGAACGCCGTGAGATCCCGGCGGACGCCTGGGAGAAGTGCGAGGCGTGCGGGCATGTGGACATCAGGGAGAAGTTCGAGCGGGCCCTCAATGTCTGCCCCGAGTGCGGCAACCACCAGCGCTGCACCGCCGAGGAGTACATCGAGCTGCTGAGCGACGAGGGGAGCTGGAAGGAACTCTTCACCGAGCTCCGTTCCGTGGACCCGCTCTCCTTCGAGCACTACCCCGACCGCCTGGCGGCCGCCCTCAAGAAGGCGTCGCCCTCCGACGCCATCTACACCGGCACCGCCCGCCTCGAGCGCCAGCCCCTCCATCTCGGCGTGATGAACTTCCGCTTCATGGGTGGTTCGATGGGCTCGGTGGTCGGCGAGAAGATCGCCCGGCTGGCCCGCCGGTCGGCCGACAAGAAGATCCCCATGGTGCTGGTCTGCACCTCGGGCGGGGCCCGGATGCAGGAGGGCGCCCTGTCGCTGATGCAGATGGCCAAGACGTCGGCCGCGATCGCGCAGATGAAGCGGGCCGCCGTGCCGTTCCTCACCATCCTCACCGATCCCACCACGGGCGGCGTCTCCGCCTCCTTCGCGATGCAGGGCGACATCATCCTGGCGGAACCCGGCGCGGTGATCGGCTTCGCGGGTCAGCGGGTGATCAAGCAGACCATCGGCCAGGACCTCCCGGAGGGGTTCCAGACCGCGGAGTTCCTGCTCGAGAAGGGGCAGATTGACGACGTGGTGCCGCGCGGTTCCCTCCGCGAGACCACGGCCCGCCTGCTGCGCCACATGCACGGCCGCCGGGCTCCCAAGTCGGACACCGCGGCATAACCGACGAACGGCGAACGGCGATCAGCGAACGGCTGACAGACGACGGCGAGCGGCGTTCCGACGGGAGCAACCGTTCGCCGTTCGCCGTTCGCCGTTCGTCCTATCAAGACGCGCTCGAGTTCCTCTTCCCGCGCACCACCCAGGTCAAGTTCGGGCTGGACACCACGCGCGCCCTCCTCCGCGCGGTGGGGGACCCCCAGCAGCACTTCGACTCCATCCACATCGGCGGCACCAACGGCAAGGGCAGCACCGCCACGCTGGTGGCGGCGGCGCTGCACGACCACGGGGTGCGCACCGGCCTCTACACGTCGCCCCACCTGATCTCGTTCCGCGAGCGGATCCGCGTGGATGGCGTGCCGATCGCCGAGGACGCGGTGGCGGCGTGGACCGGCCACCTGCGCCCGGCAATCGAGCAGGAGGGCGCCACCTTCTTCGAGGCCACCACCGCGATGGCGTTCGCCGACTTTGCCGCGCGCGGCGTCGAGGTGGCGGTCATCGAGGTGGGGCTCGGCGGTCGCCTGGACTCCACCAACGTGATCACGCCGCTCGTGTCGGCGGTCACCCACGTGGCGCTCGACCACCAGAAGTACCTGGGCGACACGATCGAGCAGATCGCCGCCGAGAAGGCCGGGATCGCCAAGCCCGGAGTCCCGTTCGTGGTGGGTGAGCCCGACCCTGCGCTGGCCGCCCTGCTGGCCCGGGAGGCCGCGTCGCGTGGCGCCCGCGCCATCCTCGTACCGGCCGAGGCGGAGTGGCACGGTCCGCTGGCGCTCCTGGGGCCGCACCAGCGGCGCAACGCCGCCGTGGCGCAGGCGATCCTTGCGATACTGCCCGCGCCCCCCCGGCCGGATGAGCCGACCCTGGCAGCCGCCTTCGCGACCACCCGGGTCGCCGGACGGCTCGACCGTCGAGGGGGCTGGATCTACGACGTGGCCCACAACCCCGACGGAATGCGCACCCTGGTGCAGGCCCTCGGCGAGATCCGGCCGCGCGCCCCGATCCACGCGCTGGTGTCCATCCTGGGCGACAAGGAGTGGCCGGCCATGCTGGTGGAACTCGACCGGGGCGTGGACGTCGGGATCCTGACGCTGGCCCCCAGTGCGGCCGGTCGCGGCTGGAACCTGGACTGGCTGGCGCGGTGGCTGGCCTCGGCGGATCGGCCGCCGCCGCGGGCGGAGTGGCACCTGGTGCCCGACTTTTCCGCCGCGCTGCGACGGGTGGAGCAGGGAGCCGGCACGGTGCTCGTGACCGGATCCTTCCACACGGTGGGCGACGTGCTACAAGCCAGGGGCGGTGACGTGTATTTTGGGCCATGACATTTCAGGCCCTCCCCGGCTTCCGGGACTTTCCCCCCGAGGACCTGGCGTTCCGCTCCCACATCCAGGCGGCGTGGCGCCGGGTGGCCACCCGGTATGGCTTCGAGGAGTACGACGGCCCGCCACTCGAGCCGCAGGAGCTCTACACCGCCAAGAGCGGCGACGAGATCGTGGGGCAGCTCTTCAACTTCGTGGACAAGGGCGGGCGCCAGGTGGCGCTCCGCCCCGAGATGACCCCCACCTTCGCGCGCATGGTCTCGCAGCACGCCAAGGCGGCCCCCAAGCCGATCCGCTGGTTCTCCACGCCGCAGCTCTTCCGCTACGAGAAGCAGCAGAAGGGGCGGCTCCGGGAGCACTTCCAGCTCAACTGCGACCTGGTGGGCGAGGCCGGCCCGCTCGCCGATGCCGAGGTGATCGCACTGGCGATCGACGTGTGCCGGGAGCTGGGGCTGACCTCGGCGGACCTGAAGGTCCGCTTGTCGGATCGCAGCGTGGTCTACGCACTGCTCATCGGGGCCGGGCTCGACTCTGAAAGCATCGCTTCCGTGCTCCCCGTGATGGACCGGTTCGAGAAGATCGGGGCAGAAGCCACCCGACAGAGGCTCCGAGAGCTGGGTCTGGGGGAACGTACCGATGCCGTGATCCGGCTCCTGACGCTGCGTGCTTTGGGCGATTTGCGGGCGCTTGCTGAGGAATGGGGGGTGCTTTCCAACACCTGGGTCCTCGGTGAGGTCATCCACTCCTTGGACCACATGGGCCTCGGCGAGTATGTCGAGGTGGATTGCTCCATCGTCCGCGGGCTGGCGTACTACACCGGCACCGTCTTCGAGCTGTTCGACCGGCAGGGCAGCCACCGCGCCATCTGCGGCGGCGGTCGCTACGACTCACTGCTCCAATCCCTCGGCGGCGTCGACCTCCCCGCGGTCGGCTTCGGCATGGGCGACGTGGTCCTCGGCGAACTCCTCAAGGAGCGTGGGCTCCGCCCGGCCGCCGCCGCGCGGATCGAATGCTATGTGGCGAGTGTGTCCACCGACGACCGCGCGGCGGTGCTGGCGCTGGCGCACCGGTTGCGCGACGGCGGCATCGCCACCGAGTTCGCGCTCAATGACGCCGCCCTCGGCAAGCAGCTCAAGCAGGCATCGGCCCGCGGCACCCGGCTCGCCCTGGTGATCGGCCCGGATGACCGGGCCGCCGGCCAGGTGCAGGTCAAGGACCTCGCCTCCCAGGCGCAGCAGGCGGTGCCGCTCGACCAGGTGGTGGCCCACTGCCGCACCTTCCTCACTTCAACCGGTTGACCGATGGCAGACACGAAGGGAATCACGCCCCGGGCGCAGGACTTCTCGGCCTGGTACAACGACCTGATCCAGAAGGCCGAGCTCGCCGACTACTCGCCGGTGCGCGGCTGCATGGTGATCCGGCCGAACGGCTACGCGATCTGGGAGCAGATGCAGCGGGCGCTCGACGACATGTTCAAGGCGACCGGGCACCAGAACGCCTACTTCCCGCTGTTCATCCCCCAGAGCTACCTGGCGCGCGAGGCGGAGCACGTGGAGGGGTTCGCCCCCGAGACCGCGGTGGTGACCCACGGCGGCGGCAAGGAGCTGGAGGAGCCGCTGGTGGTGCGGCCCACCTCGGAGACGATCATCTACTCGATGTTCGCCAAGTGGATCCAGAGCTGGCGCGACCTGCCGGTGCTGATGAACCAGTGGTGCAACGTGGTGCGCTGGGAGATGCGGACTCGCCTCTTCCTGCGCACCACCGAGTTCCTCTGGCAGGAGGGCCACACCGCCCATGCCACCGAGGCGGAGGCGGAGGCGGAGACGCTCCTCATCCTGGGGATCTACCGGCAGTTCATGGAGGAGTGGATGGCGATGCCGGTGGTGACCGGCCTCAA